>DWXI01000243.1 GCA_019119265.1 Candidatus Mediterraneibacter intestinigallinarum
CGGACTTGCTGCAGATGAGACTGCTGCGGAGTAAAAAAATTTAAAATATCGAATACAGACATGGAACACAACATGTAGGCGATAAGGTTCGACTTGTCACCTACATGTTCTTTTTTTATGCAAAACACCATGTCAGTGCTGCATTTTACAACTTTTCCGTACACAAAAAAATCAAAAAAAGGGGTTGAAAAAGGGAGAGTGGTGGTTTAGAATGGTGTCAAGTGGTAAAGAGTGGTGGATAGTGGTACAAAGTGGGGAGCGATGTGGAGGCTCACAATAAGAGAAAGGATTCCAGATGTTATTAGGAGAGTTTAACCATAGCATTGATGAAAAGGGAAGACTCATCATCCCGGCAAAGCTAAGGGATGATCTGGGTGACAGTTTTGTCATATGTAACGGACTGGAAGGCTGCCTCTTTGTATACTCTCAGGAAGAGTGGAATAAATTCGTCGCTGAACTTGAAACCTTACCACGTATGAATAAGGATGCCAGAATCTTTAAGCGTTACTTTTTCGGAAGCGCTTCTGAGGGCAGCTTTGACAAGCAGGGGAGAGTTCTTGTTCCGCCGTCGCTCAGAAAAGCAGCGCATCTGGAAAAAGACGTCGTCCTGGTGGGAGTTCAGGACCGTGTTGAAATCTGGGATAAGGCTCTGTGGGAAGAACGCAGCCAGGTGAGCGAAGAGGATCTGGATGCGATTGCAGAGCGTATGGAATCCATAGGAATCAGAATCTGACTTAGGAGGATACCATGGCATTCAATCACACATCCGTCCTTCTTAAAGAGACAGTGGACGGGCTTAACGTCAGACCGGACGGCATATACGTGGACGCTACGCTGGGAGGCGGAGGACATGCCTTTGAAGTATGCAGCCGGTTAAATGACAAGGGGAGATTTATAGGCATAGACCAGGATGCCGACGCTGTAGAAGCGGCCGGCAAACGTCTGGAAGGCTTCGGGGAGAAGGTTACGATAATACGGAGCAATTATCGTGATATGAAGCCGCAGCTCCACAAAATAGGCATTGATAAGATCGACGGGATTGTCATTGATCTGGGAGTATCATCCTATCAGCTGGATACGGCCGACAGGGGATTCTCATACAGAGTGGATGCACCTCTTGATATGAGGATGGATCAGAGACAGAAAATGACGGCAAGGGATATTGTCAATGGCTACAGTGAATCGGAACTTTATCGTGTGATCCGGGATTACGGAGAAGACAGATTTGCAAAGAATATTGCAAAACACATCGTTGCGGAACGCGAAAAAGCTTCGATCGAAACAACAGGACAACTGAATGAGATCATACGGCACGCCATACCAATGAAGATTCAAAAGGCCTCGGGCCATCCGTCGAAGCGGACGTTTCAGGCGATCAGGATTGAATTGAATCACGAGCTGGATGTGTTAAGAGATTCCCTGGATGATATGATCGATATGCTGAATCCAGGGGGCCGGATCTGTATTATTACATTTCATTCGTTGGAGGACAGGATCGTAAAGAGTGCATTTCGAAAGAATGAAAATCCGTGTACCTGTCCGAGCCATTTTCCGGTTTGCGTCTGTGGGAAAGTCTCAAAAGGGAAAGTGGTCACAAGAAAGCCCATTCTTCCGTCTGAGGAGGAAATGGAGTCGAACAGCCGTTCAAAGAGCGCGAAACTAAGGATATTTGAGCGGGCATAAGTAACAGGGAGTAGTTAAGATATATGTTTACGTTCTGATAGGAAGGGGAGAGCCTGTCGGAACAAAACACAGAAAGGAGCAGTTCGCTATGGCAGCAGGGCATCACACATACAATTACAGAAGATCTGATTACAGGGGTAGAGATCAGAGACAGTTCTATGTGTATGGAAATACCGTGCGCCAGGCGGATCCGGCTCCGGTAAGAAGGCAGAAAGCGCGTCCGGCACAGCCTAAAAGGATAAGTCGTCAGGTCGCAAGAAACAGAAATCGGGCGATGAGCATCAGCCCTGCGTATGCGGTGTTCCTGACAATAGCAGCGGTATGTGCGGTTTTGATCTGTGTCCTGTATTTAAATCTGCAGTCAGATGTGGTAAGCCGGTCAGAACATGTTACGGCGCTGCAGGAGGAGCTGGCGAATCTGACGGAGGCAAACGATACAAAATACAATGCAGCGGCGGATTCAGTCAATCTGGAAACTGTCCGTGACAAGGCGATGAATGAGATGGGGATGGTGTATGCATCGGAGGGAACTGTTATAGAATACGACAGTCCTGCCGGCGATTATGTCAAGCAGTACAGCGAGATCCCGGAGAATGGAGTGCTTGCGCAATCCAGCGATGCATCCCGGTAACAGATTTTACAAGAGACAGATAAATAATAAGGAAATTTTGATATGTCAGGCAGAAAGAAAAAAAGAAACAGATTTGAATTTTTGACAAGAAAATTCCCGATCAGAATGCAACGAAAGCTGGTAATGCTATTTATGGCAGTGATACTGGCTTTTGTTGTTCTTATAGGCAGGATCACTGTGATCAATGCGTCGAGGGGAAGCAGCTACACAAAAATCGTTCTGGACCAGCAGAATTATGACAGCAGGGTGATCGCATTCAAGAGGGGAGACATCGTGGACAGAAACGGAACAAAGATCGCTACCAGCGAACGTGTCTACAATGTGATACTTGATGTGGCTGTTATGACCGGAAACGGGGAGAAGGATGATTATATCGAGCCTACAAAAGCAGTGCTTGAGGAATGCTTCGGAATTGACGGAAACACCGTGGATGATCTGATCGAGGAACGGCCGAACAGCCAGTATGAGATCCTGAAACAGGGAATTGATTACGAAACGGCGCAGAAGTTCAATGCCATTGATGAAGACGACGAGAACTATCCTAACGTCAGAGGAATATGGCTGGAAGAGGATTATACGAGGTCGTATCCGTATGATAGCCTGGCCAGTGATGTGATAGGATTTACATATGCCGGTAATGCCGGAGCAATCGGGATCGAGAGCGCTTATAATGACGTGCTGAATGGAACTGACGGAAGAGAGTATGGGTATTTTGATTCCGAGTCTTCCCTGGAAAGAACAGTAAAGCCAGCAAAAAATGGAAACACTGTCGTGTCTACCATCGATGTGACATTACAGAGTATAGTGGAGAAAGCAATTCAGAATTTCAACGAAAAATATGAAAAAGACGGGGAGCCGGGAAGTAAGAACACAGCGGTTATTATGATGGATCCGAATACAGGTGAGATTCTGGCAGAGGCGTCTTACCCGAATTTTGATCTTAATGATCCGAGGGATTTATCTCAGTTTTATTCCGACCAGGAATGGAATGCCATGAGCGATGATGAACAGGTCGAAGCGATGAACAACTTGTGGCGGAATTTCTGTGTCAGTGACGCTTACGAGCCAGGGTCAACCATGAAGCCTTTTACCGTAGCAGCAGCTCTTGAGTCCGGTACTCTCAATGGAGATGAGACATATTACTGTGACGGGTCAAAAAATGTACTGGGAGTAGACATCAGCTGCGCGAACAGAGACGGACACGGAACTCAGACGGTACAGGACGCTATTGCTAATTCGTGCAATGTGGCGCTGATGGATATAGCTCTGGATCTTGGGAAAGATGATTTTACACGGTATCAGAGCATTTTCGGGTTCGGGAAGTATACAGGTATTGATCTTCCCGGGGAGGCGGAGACATCCGGTCTTCTTTATTCCGCTGAAAATATGACGGATATTGATCTGGCTACCAACTCTTTCGGACAGAACTTCAATGTGACAATGACACAACTTGCATCTGCGTTCTGTTCTCTTATAAATGGAGGTTATTACTATGAACCCCATGTGGTAAAGCAGATACAGGATGAAGAGGGCAATGTGATTGAGACAAAAGACCCCGTGCTGCTCAGGAAAACTGTTTCGTCAGAGACGTCGCAGGCTCTGCGGACATATATGAAAGCTACATTGGATTATGGGTCAGGACAGGGAGCGAAAGTAGAAGGATATGATATCGGAGGGAAGACCGGAACAGCGGAGAAACTCCCGCGAGGCAACGGGAATTATCTTCTTTCGTTTATTGGGTTTGCACCTGTGGACAATCCTGAAATTATGATTTACGTTGTTGTAGACGAACCGAATACGGATGCACAGGCAAACAGTGGTTATGCTCAGGAAATTGCAAAGGAGATCATGGAAGAAGCGTTCCCTTATCTGGGAATCACTACCATTGAAGAGAGCGGACAGGAGACAAAGACAGAAGGAACAAGTGTAGAGCAGACCGAGTATACGGATTATGATGAAAATTATGAAGAGACATATGATAATCCGGACGGATCTTATATAGATGAAGATTATGATCCAGATCTGGATGACTGGGCTTCAGGCGATACGGAAGAGTAAAAAGGAATAACCCTGCGGAAGATGTAATAAGCTGTAACAACATCTTTTGCAGGGTTATTATAGTATGAAGAACAAGACATATAATAAGAAAAAGATACTGGTAGTTTTTCTTGGTGCGGCACTGATACTTTGCGCCTTGATCGGGCGTCTCGTGTGGCTGATGATATTTGATGCGGAGTACTATCAGGAACTGGCCCAGGATCTGCACGAACGGGAACGGGAGATAAAAGCGGCAAGAGGCGAGATCGTAGACAGGAACGGAGTAGTTCTGGCTGCCAACCGGACTGTGTGTACCATATCCGTGATACACAGCCAGATTGAAGATCCGGAAAAAGTCATAGAAGTGCTCTGTGCAGAACTTGGTCTGGAAGAGAGTGAAGTGAGAGAGAAAGTTGAGAAAGTATCTTCCATGGAGAAAATCAAGACGAATGTGGACAAGGAAACAGGCGACAGGATACGGGAGTATGATCTGGCGGGAGTCAAGGTCGATGAGGACTATAAGAGATATTATCCGTTTGACGATCTTGCGTCAAGGGTGCTGGGATTTACGGGCGGCGATAACCAGGGAATCATCGGCCTGGAAGTAAAATATGAGGATTATCTGAAAGGAACAAACGGCACGATCCTGACAGTGACGGATGCCCGCGGCGTAGAGCTGGACACTGTGGCGGAAGACCGGATCGAGCCGGTCGCGGGCGAGACGCTTCAAGTGAGCCTTGACTATAATATACAGGCATACTGTCAGCAGGCTGCGGAAAATGTGCTGGAGGAAAAGCAGGCAGAGGCGGTCTCGATTCTGCTGATGGATCCCCGGAATGGGGAAATCTACGCCATGGTAAATGTTCCGGAATTCAACCTGAATGATCCCTATGAGCTGAATACGGGCGTGGATGTGGATTCGCTTTCCGATGAAGAGCTGCAGGAACAGCTTAACCAGATGTGGAGAAACCGATGTATCAATGATACGTATGAACCGGGGTCTACATTCAAGATCATTACTGCTTCCGCATGTCTGGAAGAGGGAGTTGTGTCACTGGACGATACCTTTGTATGTCCGGGATACCGTATAGTGGAGGACAGAAAGATCCGTTGTCATAAGGTGGGCGGACATGGGCAGGAAACGTTCGTGCAGGGCATCCAGAACTCCTGTAATCCCGTGTTCATGGATATCGGACTCAGACTGGGCTCAGACCGTTTCTATGATTATTTTGAAAAGTTCGGATTGTTGAAGCTGACAAATGTAGACCTTCCGGGAGAAGCCGGAACGATCATGCACAGGAAAGAGGATATCGGAACAGTGGAGCTGGCGACCATGACATTTGGTCAGTCCTTTCAGGTGACACCCGTTCAGATGGCCGTGACGGTAAGTTCGATTATAAACGGCGGCATACGGGTGACACCACATGTGGGAACAGCAGTGCTGGATGAAAACGGTAACATGATAGAAGAGTTTGAATA
The DNA here is from genome assembly GCA_019119265.1 of Candidatus Mediterraneibacter intestinigallinarum. Taxonomy (GTDB): domain Bacteria; phylum Bacillota; class Clostridia; order Lachnospirales; family Lachnospiraceae; genus Mediterraneibacter; species Mediterraneibacter intestinigallinarum. Next base: position 5,831 of record DWXI01000243.1, read on the forward strand.
TGAAGTGGAAAAGGATATTGTGTCAGAGAAAACATCTGAAACAATGAGAATGCTCCTTGAGAGCGTTGTATCTGAAGGTTCGGGGAAGAACGCTTATATTGAAGGGTATTCGATCGGGGGCAAGACGGCTACGTCCCAGACACTGCCAAGGAGTGCAAACAAGTATATTTCTTCTTTTATTGGATTTGCACCAGCGGACGATCCGCAGATTCTCGGGATAGTTATTATACATGATCCGCAGGGAGTGTATTACGGCGGCACGATAGCCGCTCCGGTGCTGCGGGATATCTACGACAATGTGTTGCCGTATCTCGGGATTGAAAAAAAGTAAGTGATGGTTTATACTAAATAAGATGTTCAAAAGGGGGAGTTCCCTGTATGAAACAAAAGAGATAAAGAGGTGGATTTATGAGTAGTCATGTAGTGATTCCGGTGTTGATATCTTTTGCTATAAGCCTTGTGCTGGGCCCGGTCGTCATTCCTTTTTTGAGAAAACTGAAGATGAAGCAGACGGAGA
>DWXI01000244.1 GCA_019119265.1 Candidatus Mediterraneibacter intestinigallinarum
CCACAAAAGTGGATAAGTTAGGGAGAAAGACAGCAGGTGTGGATAACTTATTTTTTCTAAGAGATTCCTCAATATATGGCAGGCAAATATATTTTTACCGTTTGAAACTGCTCATTTTCACCAGCTATTGACAATTATAAAAATATCATGTAAAATTAAGGCTCGTGCAGCCGGGGTGTTAGCGGTACCTTGTACCTGCAATCCGCTATAGCAGGGGTGATATTGCGCAGAGGGCGGCAGTCTGCAGGGCTGCCCCCGGTAAGTGATGTTGATGTTTGGGTCTCACGCGACGGGAACCTGTGAACCGTGTCAGGTCGGGAACGGAGCAGCACTAAGCAGGAGCTCCCGGGTGCCGTGAGGGTGCCTGGGCTGAGTTAACTGCCGGGGTAACGCCTGTGGATCATGTTCGAAGCGCAATGCACGTAAAAAAGAATAACGGATTTTGGTCTTATTGGAAACGCACATTCTCCTGAATGATAACGAACAACACATTTCTCTGTTTATTATCGTTAAGGAGGATTTTTTATGCCAAAAACTAAATTCCAGGAAATAATTTTTACCATTCTGATGGTATCTGTCATGGTCTATGCAATGATCTGCTATAACATTGCTTTGAATATGGGCGGGATGAGCAGCACAGTATTTCTGTCAGCATTTCATGAGCTTGTGATCATGGCGCCGGTCGCTTTTATACTTGATTTCTTTTTTGTAGGTCATATCGCAAAGAGAACGGCATTTTGCATCGTGAATCCGGAAATGGAGAATCCATTCCACCTTGTTCTTGCTATCTCCGCCGTATCTGTCGCATGGATGTGCCCGCTCATGAGCCTCGCAGCAACAATCTTATTTAAAGATGGCGGGAGCCAGTTTATCGCTGTGTGGCTGCAGACGATTGTCCTGAATTTCCCGATGGCGTTCTTCTGGCAGATGCTGTACGCAGGACCGCTTGTGCGGTTTTTGTTCCGGCAGATATTCCGTGAAAAAGCAAATACTCCCGAAACATCAAAAAGCCTCTCCTGATCTGGAGAGGTTTTCTATATTGCCTTCTTCTGCATCTTCTTCCGCTCCCGCAGTTCCCGGAAGAACCCTGTCATAAGGGCGCTGCATTCTTCTTCAAGCACTCCGGTTGTAAGCTCTGCCTGATGATTGAACGCTTTTACATCCAGCAGATTCAGGACAGACCCTGCACATCCCGCCTTCGGGTTCATACACCCCACTACCACCCGTGTCACACGTGACTGTATGATCGCTCCTGCGCACATCTGGCAGGGTTCCAGCGTCACATACAATGTACACTCCTCAAGCCGCCAGTCGCCAAGTTTTTTACTTGCTTTCTTGATAGCTGTGATCTCCGCATGGGCAAGGGGGCTCTTATCCGTATTTCTGCGATTGTATCCCCTGCCTATAATCCTGCCATCGTGGACGATCACACAGCCGATGGGGGTCTCATCCAGCTTATAGGCTTTTTTCGCCTGCCGGATTGCTTCTTTCATATATTTTTCATCAAGCTTTTTCTGCTCTGTGCAGAGTTCCGTATTTTCTGTAGACATAATTTTCCTTTCCGACTTCGTTCTTTTTCCTGCTCTTTCCGAATAGACTTGAATGAACAGAGACAAGACCAGAGGTTGTTTTATTTTATGAATACCGGTACTTTTTATTTATATGAATATGAAAATTATAATCGTAAACGGAATGTAGGATTCATCAAAGTCTCACGGCATTACCAGTCCTGCATCCTTCAGATCCATGCACGTGGTATTCCTGTGAAAAACGGCAGTACGCTCAACTTGTCCGCTTTCTGTTGTGAACAGGATAAGATGATCACATCACAGATTGCAGACCTCACCTCATGCGGCAGAAATATCTCTGTCCGTCTGTCCGTTTCCGAGACACATTTCCCGGAAAGACGGACCCTCCAGCAGATCGATGGATTTCTCCTGCAGAATCCCTCCATAGACACATCTTTGATCTTCTGGATGGCTTCCTCGTTCTTTTTCGACATCACGCCTGATATGATGCGAACGGACGAACCGGAAGCAGAGCCCGCTGCTGAACCGGAATCGGCGACTAAACCCGCTCTGCAAACTGCCGAGGCAAAAAATCTGCCTCAGGATTCCGATTGTGCAAGCACGGCGGTCGACCTCCGGGCGTATCGCGCAAAAAAAATCAGCCGCGAAGACCTCACCCTGCTGCCACAGAGATTCTGGTTCCTTGCCAACAACAGTTTCCTGCTGCACGGATACCACAATTATAACCATCTTGCGCTCATCGAAGAAAATGGCAGAAGATGGCTGGGAGTTCCCGGTATATACGATACGCGCGAAGCCCGGGCTGCCGATCTGTTTGGCTTTCCCAGGTTCACGCGCACATATGTTTCAGTATTGGAACTGACCGATGAGGAACGCAATGATATGGCGGATTTCGGCCACTGGTGCCGATGCGTGGGAACTATATGATTCCGTTCATCTCCTGATAGAGCCGCTTTGCATAGCTGTCTGTCATACCACACACATAATCAGTCACAAGGAGGAGGCGGAGATACAGCTTCTCCGCTTCATCCTTTCCCTCTGCCTGCAGCCTGTAAGCGTTTTTATAATTGTCTGATATAAAGGAGACAACCCGCTTATCGATCGTATCCTGTTTAATACCCGTATCGTAATAGAGTGCAGCACGAACCAGCTTATCCATAAGATTGTCCAGTATGGCAGACTCCGCCACTTCCATCTTATAGATTCCCATAGAAGAAAACACATAACGGTTTGCCATATCACCCAGCAGATCCATCAGCTTTTCTCCATAAGTTCCGTAAAACAGATCATGCCCGAATGTTCCGGCCATAATACTGTCATAATTGGAAGTAAATCCGAATGTCGCACAGCTTATCAGAAACCCCTGCGCACTTATGATCCAGTTTTTTACCGCATAGGATTCCGGATTGCTCACACCCTTCTTTGCTCCGCGGTCATAAAGCTGCCGCAGCTTTTCCAACGGTCTGAATGATAACTCAGGATAATTTTTCTCCAGAGGAGCCAGTTCTTTCTCCAACGTATAATAGGTGATAAATCCTTTCACAAACGCATCCTCTATGTCGGCTGTCTTATATGCCAGATCATCAGCCGCCTCCAGAATAAAGGTAAGCGGATGCCGGTTATTTCCTGCCCCAGTCGCCTCTGTAACTCTACGGAATACCGCCTCATCTGCAAGATAATATCCCATCTTTTTATTCTTTATATTTCCGCTGCCTTCATCAATTTCAGTCGATGGGATCGGATATTTTATAATCGTATTAAGCAGAGCATATGTAAGGTTCATCCCGTGCTCATCTACGAGGTAATGCAGCCTGGTCACAAGACGGAGCGCCTGAGCATTCCCCTCGAAATGATAGAAATCCTGTTTCATCTGCTCGCTCATCATAGCTTCTACAGACTGTCCGCAGAAAGACAGCCTTGGAAGATTCCTCTCAAACCACTCACGAATCGCTACTTCTCCAAAATGACCAAATGGCGGATTCCCTATATCATGAATCAGTCCCGCACACTCAAGAATATGCGAAATATCTTCTTTCATCTTCAAAGTAAATCCGGAATTTTTACGGAATTTCAGAATATTTTCTCCGATATTCTGCCCCAGTGATTTCCCCAGAGACGAGACCTCCAGAGAATGGGTCAGTCTCGTCCTGATAAAGTCGCTTTTATCAAGAGGAAATACCTGCGTCTTGTCCTGCAGACGCCGGAATGACGCGCTGCCGATAATCCTGTGATAGTCTTTTTCGAATTCGCTTCTAAGGTCTGTCGACTTCGATCTGGCCGAACTCTCCCGCTCCCGTCTCGGGGATAACAGCGTTTTCCACTCCATCATGCGTTTTCCCTTTCACCTGCACGGGTATTTCTCTCACTGTAAAATAAACACCCTTACAATCATCAAATAATCAGTCAAGATAGATCGGCGGCTCATATGCCTTTCCGAGCAGAGCCTTCTTACGCTCCTGGAGTCCGAGAAATGCCCACTCCGTCATATCTGTCCATTTGTGGATCGTCCGATCGTACACTTGAACATATCCGATCCTTGTGGGATGCATCCGTACACTGTTAGACTGATATTCTCTTCCCGTATACGGATTTACCTCACCGACTTCCCTGTCTTCCTCGGCATCGTCGTGAGAAACAACCGGTTCAAAATCATCTTTCTCCTCTGCCGCCGGAACTTCTTCCGGCTCCTTCTGTTCTTCATACTCAGTCTGAATCACATTTTCTCCGGCTACGTCCTCTCGCACAGCATCTGTTTTTCTTGATTCTTCATCTGGGTCAGCGGCATCTGCATCGCGCTGTTTTCTGCGAAGGAAGATTCCTCCAGTATGGAAAAGGGATTTCTTCGGTTTTTCCAGCTCTTTCTTGATCTCTTCTACCGACTCTCCGGCCTTTGCATTTGCTTCCAGCTCAGACAATTCCTCATGGATCTCATAGAGTTCACCGATCGTCATATCACGTTCATCCGAAACAGTTTCCATTTCAACGGCCGGCACTTCAGCCTGCCTTTTCTCTACCGCATCTGTCCGTGCTATCGCAGCATGCTCAAGCGCTGCCGTACTGCGAGGCTGTACCGGCGCTTCCGACATAATGCTCAGATGGAACGGACAGTCAAGAATCGCAGCGATCATGCGCATATCCTGCTCCTGAAAATTATCCCTTCCCAAACGCTGTGTCAGGTTCTGCCTTGACATTTTTTTCCCTGTTCGCACTTCAATCAGCTCGGCAAGCTGCTTGATGGTCATTCCTTTTCTCCCCAGAATGATCTTGACCTGTTCACCAAATGTTAAATCTTCCATGGTTTTCCTCCTTACGTATGCTTATATTCCCCAATGTTCCTGTCTAAAACCAGTTCGGCCGCGCCATTCACATGGCTGAACTGTTACTCAAGATACTCTTCCAGCGTAATTCCCTGTTCCGTTATTTCTTTCGCAGTATCTTTTCCTACGTATCGGTAATGCCAGGGTTCATAAATAATACCGGTTATATCGGATTTTTCCGGTGGATACCTAAGAATAAAGCCGTATTCCCAGCAATGTTCCATAAGCCACTTCTGCTCCTCCGTATCTCCCTGCCTGTCATCCAGCTCCTCGTATTCAGTAGAAATAATATCCACTGCCAATCCGGTAGCATGCTCGCTTGTTCCCGGAAGAGCGACTGAAGTGCTCGTCTCCTGATATGCCTCAAGCGGCGTCATCCCTTCGTTCAGCCGAGTCTGCATAGATGCGTTGAACGTGCTTATCTGCTGTTCGTAAGAACGATAGGCCGAAGTAACATACATGCTCAGCCCCTCTGCCGCACCGTCATCCAGCATCTGCCGCAGATCGGAGACAATCCGGTCGTCCACCTTATATCCCGATGAAATCTCAGTAAGTTTCTCCGGTACATAGGAGGAATCCAGCGGATGATCCTCATTTACAAGAATCAGTTCCCAGGAAGACTCGCCCGTAGCGGAAGCCGTTTCCGTTTCCTCCTCGCTCTGTGCATTTTCAATTTCTTGCTTAAGTTCTTCATTTTCCCTGGTCAGTTTTGTCTCCGTCACGGAAGCCTCCGACCGGGTTTCTGCTATGATGTGATACGCGCCCAGTACTGTAAGCAGTATACCTGCAGCCAGTCCGAGCGCCGCCCCCATCCCGAACATTTTCATCTTATGTTTATCCAAATTAAAATTTATCATAATGTCAACTCCGTATGAAGCTCGGTATCTATATCTGCGTCCGAAGAACATACTGCCATTTTATATGGGAGCCCCTCTATCCCGTATTCACAGTAATAATATGGTTCTGAAAACTCTGCCGGCTGCCTTATAAGAATCGGCGGCCTGCCCATGCGGATGCAGAAAGAATTTACGGGAAGGGCCATTCCCTTCCCTGTCGCCTTCATAAAGCTTTCTTTCAGTACCCAGTATCGAAAAAAAAGATCAGTCTGTTCATCTTCTGTCTCCGCCGCTTCAATCGTGTCATACTCTTCCCTGCAGAAATGCCGTCTGACAAAATTCATCTTCATCGAGCCTTTCTGCTCGATATCACATCCCACACGTACCCTTCCGCCATCCGTACATGCCGCACACATGACATATGTTCCTGAATGGGAAAGATTAAAAGACGCGTTTTCCGGCAGTTCGTATGCGGCACGAACCTTCTGCCACAATATCCACACACCGATGCTCTGTGCCTTCATCTTATCCATGCGGAGCGCATCAGCTTTCTTCCTGCGGAAATCCGGAACCCGGCTGTAATACCTGTCATAGCATTCCTTATCCAGAAGTGGGGTGACATCCGCGATCCATGCTCTTACCATCTTCTATTCCTTCATATATCTTACTTCGAACGTCTCAATCGTGATCGGCTTGTTGAAAAGCGATCCCTGTACATAATCGCAGCCCAGTTCTTTGAGCACATTGAGCTGATCCTGAGTCTCTACGCCTGCTGCCTGGACGAAAGCGCCCAGCTGACGGCAGATATCAATAACAGCCTGCGCAACAATGCGGCTGCGTGCATTCCCCACAATATTCGTGATCAGACTTTTATCCAGCTTCAGTCCATCGAACTCCATAAGGGAAAGAATTGAAAAGCTTGAGTCTTTCGCACCGAAATGATCCAGAATTACACGAACATTTGCCTTACGGATCTTGCTGCTTGTCTCAGCCAGCATCTCCTGATTCATATCATTTCCCGATTCTGAAACTTCAACTTCCAGATATTCGCACCTGACATGATACTTTTCAATCAGATGCAGCATTTTCTCTGCTATACTCTCCTGCTTCAATGTGGCGCCTGCGAAATTCACTGCAACAGGTATCAGTGGAATACCGCTGATTTCCCATCTGTGAAGTGTTTTACAAACTTCTTCAAATACATACAGATCCAGATAATGTGAAAGCTTTGTCTCCTCCAGCAGATTAATGTATCTGCCCGGATCTACAATGCCGAGATCTTTATGATGATATCGTACTACCGCTTCAGCCTCGGCAACGCGTTCGGTTTCCGTATCTATCTTCGGCACAAGACATACGATAAAATTACCGCGTTCCAGGTCTTCCAGCAGATCCTGTTTGATAATCGGTTCATGATGGCCTTTCTTGAGGTTCTTGTAATACTTTTTCTTCTCCTCACGCATCATGACTTCCGCATTATTCACCAGCTTTTCCACATCGATATCAACTTTCTCCCAGGCATATCCCATGGATACAAGTCCGAGACTGATATTATCAAGCTTTGTATGCGATGCGTAAATCTGTTTCGTAAAATCTTCATAAGTCGTATTTTCCACGAGCACAAGATACTGATCGCCCGTAAGGCGGTAAACTTCCCCGCTGTGGAAATATTCCTGAAGGACTTCTCCAACGCGGATCACCACTTCGTCGCCATAATCTCTGCCGAATTCCTTATTAAAGTTCTTCAGCCCATTGATATCAATAGAAAGAGCTCCCAGGGATTTCAGGGGTCTTTCCTTCACATTGTCAAGATAATCTACCAGACTGTTCCTGTTCAGAAGTCCTGTAAGATCATCATGATAGCTGAGGTACTCCTGTTGCTTTTGCATCTTCTGGAGCGCGATAGCCTGCGGAATATAAGGGAGAAGCGCGCGCATAAGATCAAGCGTGCAGCCTCCTCTGTGAACGCCTACAACAGCAAGTACAGCCGTAGTATCATCACTGATCTGTCGAAAAACACTGTAACTGTCAGATGTCGTATCTGTAATCTCCGTTTTCATCCATTTCGGTTGATTTTCTTCAGAAAGCAGTTTCAGACGGTCTCTCTGCCACTCTACGTTCTCTGCACACCACTCGTAAATAGTCTCGATATCTCCCTGATCCTTTTCGATATAATAGGCATACTCTGAATCATAGTAATCACGGACAGTGCTCAGAACATCATTCATGATTTCCGCCAAAGAACGCGGTTTATAGCTTTCACTCATATCTTTATCTCCCCTGTCTTTCAGTTAATGTAAACATTTATGTTTACTAAAAATATATAAAAAATACTGTTTATCGCACACCACAAGGCATTTTTATTGTAGTATACGCCATCTGAAAATGCAAGATAAAACTAAGAAGAACCGGTCGTGCACTCTGCTGCCGGTTCTTCATCTTTTTACGAATTTTTCATAATTACACTCTCAACCACATCCGCCACATGCTCGCATGCATCCGCGCATCTTTCCAGATAGATATAGATGTCTCTCCATGCGATGATTTGTATCGGATTTTCCGATTCCGTATAGAGACCTCTGATGCTTTCCATGAAAAGCTTATCTGATTCTTCTTCCAGATCATTAATGCGTATGATCAGCTGCTTAAGAGTCTTAGAACGTTTAAAGTTCTTAAACTCAACAAGAAGATTCCGTACTGCATCGCAGCACTCGATCACAACATCGGTCATTTTCAGAGCATTCGGTTCGATATTCTGTACGTTGTTCATATATACTCTCAACATGACGTCTTCTACTTTGTCTGTCATATTGTCGATATTTTGGCTCAGAGAAACGATGTCTTCACGCTCTATCGGCGGAAGGAACTCTTTTGCAAGGTGATCGAGCATCTCATGTTTCTTTGCATCTGCGCTGTGCTCCACTTCGTGGATACTGTCTAACTGATCTTTTAGTGTCTCCGGTCTGAAATTTTCAAGCGCCGCCTTCAGCATCTGTGCTGCCCGGCAGGAATCCTCTGCGCACGCCACAAAGTTATCAAAATAAAATGAATCCTGTTTCTTTGCCACTGTTCTTTCCTCCTAAAATACCATAATAAATATTTTTGCAACAATGAAGCTGATCAATCCGCACCCCGGAAATGTAAAGATCCACGTCAGCATCATATCTTTCACGACACCAAAATTGATCGCAGACAGTCTCTTCACTGCGCCGACTCCCATGATCGCGCTTGTTTTTGTATGTGTCGTCGACACCGGAATACCAAACACACTGGAGAGGAGCAGGCATACGGCTCCCGCAAGATCAGCCGAAAAGCCCTGGAACTTCTCCAGCTTCACCATATCCATGCCCACGGATTTGATAATCTTCTCTCCGCCGACGCTCGTTCCCACACCCATAACCGTACTGCACAGAAGCATCAGCCAGACCGGTATGATCATACCTTCCACGCTGCTCTGTCCATTACAGAATGCAACGCCCAAAAATAACACTCCTATAAATTTCTGCCCATCCTGCGCCCCATGCATAAAACTCATAAACGCTGCGCCGAATATCTGAGCCACTGTAAAAAAACCATTCGTACTGCGTCGGTCCATGGACGCGCATATCATAGTAATGATCTTGCAGATTCCCCAGCCCATAAAAAAACCGAGCGCAAGACTGAGTACAAGTCCGTAGAGTACCTTCACCCACTCAGCGAAATTAACGCCTCCGACTCCATTGTGTATGGCGATAGCTGCTCCCGTAAGGCCCGCGATCAGACTGTGACTCTCGCTTGTCGGTATACCGAAGACAGAAGCCGCTACACTGTAGACAACGATTGAAAACAGTGCCGCACATAATGCAATAAGCGCTTCATCTGTCTGACCGCCAAAATCAACCATATTACTGATCGTAGACGCAACAGCACTGTTGATATGTGTCATGACGAGTACCCCCAGGAAATTAAACACAGCGCTCATCAGAATAGCTGTTCTGACCTTCAGGCATCTTGTAGCGATGCATGTGGCGATCGCATTCGGCGCGTCAGTCCAGCCGTTTACAAATATTACGCCCAAAGTGAGCACTACCGTTACCATCAGTACAGGGTTGGAAAAAACCTGCTGACAGAAACCCGCAAAAGAAATATCCATATTTTTTCCCTCTTTGCTGTAAATTGCTATATTAAGTTGTATTGGAATGCGCTAATATACTGTGGCATTCCGGATTCTGCATAAAAATACCGGCATTCTTTTGCCGGATATTTTACACAAAATTAATCTAAATATAACATCCGGCCGTTGACATGTCAACGGCCGCATTATTTCTTAGCAAAAATATAGCGTCTATTCGCAAAACCGCACTAACGTGCTTTCCGCGGCCTGCGCCGCTCCTTTGCTCATATTCGGGCGCTTTGGCTACGTCCGCAACAACTCAGCCGCGCCATTCGCAAAGCCGCACTGACGTGCTTTCCGCGACACCCGCCGCTCCTTTGCTCATATTCGGGCGCTCATCTCATGAAAAAAACTGTGCAAAAATTCATGCAAGCATGATTTTGCACAGTTTTCTCCATGGCTGAGTTGTTGCTATATATTCCACTTCTTATCCTGGGCTACTCTCAATCGGGTCATTGCCCGGGCCAGGGATGCCTGGGTGTGGTAGTATTCCTGCGTGCTCTGTTTCTGACGCATCTGCTCTTCAGCGCGCTCCTGCTGTTCCTGTGCGCGGCGGACGTCGATGTCTTCAGGTTTCTCCGCAGTATCTACCAGTAAAGTGACACGGTTGTTTACTATTTCTGCAAATCCTGTTCCTATGGCAAGCTCTCGCCATCCGTCTTCGCCAACGAGCTGAACTTTTGCAGTGCCTACGGCAATGGCTATGACCATATTCTCGTGGTTTGGCAGGATTCCTTTCTCTCCGTCAGGAGCAGGAATAATAAGTTTTCTGCAGCGGCCCTCATAAAAAACCTTATCACTTGCTATGATCTTCAGACCAAATGTATCCATTATGCATACACTCCTGTTCTATTATGCACTCTTACGCTTCTGCAGTTTCTGCTTTTGCTTTTTCGATAACATCGTCGATAGTGCCCACATTGAAGAACGCGGACTCCGGGTATTCATCCATCTCGCCGTCGATGATCATCTTAAAACCGCGGATCGTCTCTTTGAGCGGTACATATTTACCCGGAATTCCTGTAAATGTCTCAGCTACGAAGAAAGGCTGTGACAGGAATCTCTGGATCTTTCTCGCACGCATGACAGTCGCCTTATCCTCGTCGGAAAGTTCTTCCATACCAAGGATTGCGATGATATCCTGCAGTTCTGTGTATTTCTGGAGAATCGCGATGACCTTATTCGCCACCTCGTAGTGCTCCTCTCCCACGATCTCCGCCTCCAGGATACGTGAACTGGACTCCAGCGGGTCTACCGCCGGGTAAATGCCCTGTTCCACGATTTTTCTGGACAGAACCGTTGTGGCATCCAGATGGGCAAATGTAGTCGCCGGCGCCGGGTCAGTCAGATCATCGGCAGGCACGTAAACGGCCTGTACGGACGTTACTGATCCGTTCTTAGTAGAAGCGATACGCTCCTGCAGTTCACCCATCTCTGTTGCAAGTGTAGGCTGATATCCTACGGCAGAAGGCATACGGCCAAGCAGCGCGGACACCTCGGAACCTGCCTGCGTGAAACGGAAAATATTATCGATGAACAGCAGGACGTTTCTGTGCTCTACATCACGGAAGTATTCTGCCATCGTAAGTCCTGTCTCCGCCACACGCATACGCGCTCCGGGCGGCTCGTTCATCTGCCCGAACACCAGGGCCGTCTTCTCAAGAACTCCCGATTCTCTCATTTCGGACCAGAGGTCATTACCCTCACGGGAACGCTCTCCTACTCCTGTAAAAATAGAATATCCGCCGTGCTCTGTAGCGATATTTCGTATCAATTCCTGAATAAGCACTGTCTTACCGACTCCGGCTCCTCCGAAGAGTCCGATCTTACCGCCTTTTGCATACGGCGCCAGAAGGTCGATGACCTTGATTCCTGTCTCCAGTATCTCTACGACCGGGCTCTGATCCTCAAATGACGGCGGATCTCTGTGGATCACCCATTTTTCAGAATCTTCAATGGTATTTCCGTCATCGATCGTCTCGCCGAGCACGTTGAAGAGTCTGCCCAGTGTTTTCTCGCCAACCGGCACTTTGATACCGGCTCCTGTGGCTGTAACTTCCATATCTTTATGAAGCCCCTCGCTCGCTGCAAGCATCAGGCAGCGCACCTCATTATTTCCGAGATGCTGGGCTACTTCCATGATGCATTTCTTACCGTTATTATCGACTTCAAGCGCATCTTTGATAAAGGGAAGTTCGCCGTCTTCAAATACTACGTCAACGACAGGTCCCATGACCTGTGTGATTCTTCCTTTATTCATAATCATTCTCACTTTCTTTCCAAAAGTATCCTGCTACTTCTGCTGTGCCCTTGCACCTGCGCAGACTTCCGTAATCTCCTGCGTGATCGCCGCCTGCCGTGCTCTGTTATATGCGATCGACAGGTCGTGAATCAGGTCTTTTGCACTGTCTGTGGCTGATTTCATTGCCATCATGCGGGCATTATGCTCACTCGCATATGCCTGCACAAGGCATCCGTATATCATACCGGTCACATAATTCGGCACAATACTGTCAAGTACCGCTTCAGCCGACGGATACAGCTCGATCGACTCACGATGCACATTAAGCGGCATCTTCATCTCATTGAATGAACTTCTTTCCAGGGGAAGGAGTCTCATTACCTCCGCCTCTGACTGGACAGAATTCTCCATTCTCGTATATACAATATAGATCTCATCCAGTTCTCCCTGTTCAAACTGTTCAATCAGTACGCCCGAAATATCTCTTGCGCGGTGCATAGTAGGCTTCTGTACAGTGTATTTAAAATGCGTATCAATCTCCTGTCCGCGTTTAGCAAAGTAATGACGCCCCAGTTCTCCCACAACAAACAGCTTATGGATCCCCGGCTTTGCCAGGATCTCTTCTTCCAGTTTTTCGATATTATGATTGTACGCCCCGGCAAGACCTTTGTCTGCCGTAACTACGATGGAAGCGATCTTCCGCTCATTCTGCGGCACCTTCTCTCTCTGGTCAAAGTACTTGTGTTCCAATTCGGGAAGATGACGCAGGATTCTTGAAATCTCGCCCTGCAGCGCGTAAAAGTAAGGTTCTGTGTCCTGAAGCTTTTTCTTGGCCTGCGTCAGCTTGGAAGAAGAGATCATGTACATCGCATTCGTGATCTTCATTGTGTCTTTGACACTGTTGATACGGCTTTGTATCTCTCTGATATTTGGCATGTTATCACCTGCTCTCCTTGAACGCCTTCGCAGTCTCCACGATCTTTTCGATCAGATCGTCAGACAGCACTTTCCTGTCCTCAATCTCCTGTCCGATCTCCGGATGTGCTGTTTCAAAATAAGTAAGCATATCTGCCTGGAACTGCTTGATCTCCTTTTTGCCAATTCCCAGGAGTACTTTGTGTGTCGCCGCACAGAGAGTAATAACCTTCTCATGCAGAGAAAGCGGATGATACAGCGGCTGCTTTAACAGCTCCATCAGACCGCTCCCGTATTCAAGCTGCTCTTTCGTTGCCGGGTCCAGATCGGAGCTGAACTGTGTAAATACCTCCATCTCTCTGTACTGTGCCAGATCGATACGGATACTTCCTGATGCTTTCTTCATCGCTTTTGTCTGGGCCGCACCGCCCACACGGGATACGGAAAGACCCACATTGACCGCCGGTCTCATACCTGATGCGAAAAGACCGCTCTCCAGGAATATCTGTCCATCGGTGATAGAGATCACATTAGTCGGGATATACGCGGACACATCTCCCGCCTGCGTCTCGATGATCGGCAGCGCCGTAATAGAGCCGCCGCCTTTTTCATCGCTCAGACGACTGGAGCGTTCCAGCAGTCTTGAATGAAGATAAAATACATCTCCCGGATATGCCTCACGCCCCGGGGAACGTCCAAGAAGAAGTGACAGCGCACGGTATGCTACCGCGTGTTTGGACAGATCGTCATATACGATCAGGACATCTTTTCCCTGATACATGAAATACTCCGCCATCGATGTTCCCGCATAAGGAGCAATGTACTGCAACGGTGCGCAGTCGCTTGCCGTAGAGGATACCACTATGGTATATTCCATAGCGCCGTGTGTCTTCAGTGTATTTACTACCTTTGCCACTGTGGACGCTTTCTGTCCGATCGCAACATAGACGCAGATCACATCTTTTCCTTTCTGGTTCAGGATCGTGTCCAACGCGATCGAGGTCTTTCCTGTCTGACGGTCTCCGATGATCAGCTCTCGCTGTCCGCGGCCGATCGGGAACATTGCGTCGATTGACAGGATTCCCGTCTCCATGGGCACGCTGACAGACTTTCTGTCAATAATTCCCGGCGCCTCCTGCTCGATCGGTCGGTAATCGTCCGCCTTAATCTCTCCTCTTCCGTCAATTGCCTCACCGAGTGCATTAACCACTCTACCTATATATGCGTCGCCGACAGGTACGCCGGCTTTCTTTCCCGTACGGGATACTTTCGTTCCCTCGCGGATCCCTGTATCACTTCCGAAAAGGATACATCCGATCTCATCTTTGCGGATGTCCTGAACCATTCCCTTAAGCCCGGTCTCGAATGTGATGATCTCTCCGTACATTGCGTGATCGATTCCATAGATTGTAGCGATCCCGTCACCTACTGAGACAACAGTTCCGACTTCACTGTCTTTGCTCATTGTATCAAAATTCTCTATCTCTTCTCGGAGAATAGAGATAATCTCATCTGAGTTGATTGAACTCACCTTGTTCACCTCCAGGTTAATTGTCAGTGCGCTAAAGCCCGGGTAAGCCTGTCCAGACGCCCTTTCATGCTCCAGTCATATTCATCGCTGCCTGCGCGGAGAATAAAACCGCCCAACAGCTCCTCGTCATGGCGCACTTCGATCTGCGCTTCATCTGCGCCGTATTTTCTGCACAAAAACGCTTCTATTCTTTCTTTTTGTTCCTTGCTCGGGTCAACGGTACATGTCAGCACAGCCCTCAGGATCCTGTCCTTCTCATCTCTGCATCTGTCATATGCGGCAAAAATCTCGTCCATAAGATCCATTCTGCGATATCTGCACGCTGTTTTCAAAAAATTTCTCATATCTTCCGGGAAGACCCTGTCAATAACTGCAAGTTTTTTCTTCAGGGCGACCGTAGGATTCATGAACAGTTCTGAAAGCTGCGGAACAGATTTTAATATCTCCTGCGTCTTTCGAACACTTTCTTCCGGTATGTTCAGTTCAAAAAGAACTTTTCCGTATGAGACTGCCGGAGACGAACAGCGTATTTCCTTATTTGTCTGCATTACCATCGCCCTCACCTGCTTCTTTCAAAAACTGATCGTACAGGCTCTGACCCTCCTTATCATCTGCATTTCTGCCAATGATTCTTGCCGCTGATGCGGCAGCAAGACCTGCGATCTGTGACTTCAGTTCTTTCATCGTCTGCTCACGTTCAATGCGCACGCTCTCTTTTGCAGATTCGATCATAGTGCCGGCTTTCTCTCCCGCTTCATTTATGATACGGTCGTACTCTGCTTTCGCACTCTTTCTGGCATTCTCAATAAGCTGTACGGATTCCTGCTTTGCTCCGCTTAAGGCCGTCTCATACTCCTGTTTCAGTCTGTCGGCGTCTGCCTGCGCTGTCTGTGCGCTTTTGAATCCATCCTCGATCATCTGTTTTCTCTCCTCCATGATATTCATCACAGGGCCTATGAGAAAATGTCTCAGCAAAAGATAAAGAACAACAAGGTTGATTATGGTCCAGACAAGGTTCAAGTCTATTGAAATCACCTTTGCAACCCACCTTTCATGTTATCGTCTCTAAATTCTGCCATTCTCACTACTGAAGAAGGATGATGATCAGAAGTCCGATGATGAAACCATAGATAGCGGTTGCCTCTGCAAGTGCACACCCGAGGATCAGGTTCTTACTGATTTTTCCCTCTGCTTCAGGCTGTCTTGCGATCGCCTCTGTTGCCTTTCCTGTTGCAATGCCAATACCTACACCTGCTCCAATACCTGTTAATACTGCAATAGCTGCTCCGATAGCAATAATTGTTTCCATAATAATGTTCTCCTTTTTCATATTATTTATTTTACGTTTTATGAAATGTTGCGCCGTTCCGTTTTGTCCGGACACGACATTTTCCGCTTTCTGCGGACTACTCCATCTCCTCAGTCATGAACAGAGCTGTCAGGAACACAAATACATATGCCTGAAGCAGACCGTCGAAGATGTCAAAATAAAAACTTACCGGAATCGGTATGATCAGCGGTACGAAAAATTTCAAAAGTTCCAGCACCACAAACCCGGCCAGCATGTTTCCGAAGAGTCGCATACAGAGCGACAGCGGCCGGATCACAATCTCCAGTATCATGATCGGTGCTACGACCGGAACCGGCTGGGCAAAATGTTTTACCCAATGTTTCACTCCGTTTTTCCGGATTCCCGAAAATTCGATCAGGCACATGCTCATGATCGCCAGAGCAGCCGTAACGTTCAGATCTTTTGTCGGCGGTTTAAAGCCGAGCAGCGGCGCGATCGTATTGGCTGCCGCCAGATAAAGAAGTACTGTGATCAGATAAGGCACATACCTCCGGTTTTCTTTTCCGATGATCCCCTCGAAGAAATCCTGCGCCCAGCTGATGCCTGCTTCCAGGGCAAGCTGTACTTTGCCGGGATTCTCCACTTTGAGGTTTCTCACAAAGATGATCGACAACAGCACCAGTATTGCCATCAGAATCCATGTAACGACCACTGATTCAGAGATACCGCCTATGACCGGAAGAGTGAAAACTGTCTCGCAGTTCAGTTCTTCCATCAGTGTTTCTGTCAGATTTCCCGTATTGCTCCCTCCTTTGTATGTTTACTTGTCGTATTAATCTGGCGGGCGTCCTGATCCGTATTCCGGATTGATTTTTGCATAAAAAAAAGAGTTGCTCTCCTTTGAACCCCTTATCATCCTTTTCACTTTTCAGTTACGTCCGTCTTCTCAGAAAAAGTACCATTACTTTTTCTTCAGATATAAGCTTTTCTTCATATTAAATAGTTATTCCGAAAAGCTGAGTAAATATTACGCCCCGTTTAGGATTTTGTCAACATTTTCACACTCTGATCTGTTTTATATTCGGACACTCGTTTTTTACTTCATTTTGTCCTTTTTCGCAACCCCCACAGAATGAAGTTTTATTGAATTTTCATGGGTTTTTTCAGAATATCAGACCTGTTCTCAAGTTCTCATATCATTTTGTATAAAATCACCGAAAAATTATTGATTATTTGTATGTTTCGTACAATATCACATCTTTTCACAACTTAACCGAACGCAAAAAACAGCAATCCGGTATAAACATCTCAAAGTTTGCGCTATAATATAGAAGAGGTGCATAAATGAACAGAAAAAATTCTTTGAAATCAACATATTTTCCACATATATCAGATATTTTCTTTTTTGCATGCGGCATTATTATGGCCTGCAGCGAAATATGGAAACAACTCACGCTAACTTTTGTTATCGGCGGCGGCAGCTATAACTGGTGGTATTTTCCATTCCAGCTCTGCAGCATCCCCATGTATGTTCTGCTCTCCTACCCGTGGATACGGGGCAGGAATGCCAGGCCCGCCGCGCTCTCCTTTCTCATGTGCTACTGCCTGCTGAGTGGGATCGCTGTATTTGCGGATACAACCGGTCTTCATTATCCGCTGACTGTTCTTACACTGCATTCTTATCTGTGGCATATTCTTCTTATTATACTGGGCATCGCCGCCGGCTTCACATATATCCGCACACTCCGCTCAAATGAAAAAAAGGCGCTGTTTTCCCGCGCCCTTGCAGCCGCGTTCCCACTGCGTCCTTTTATATACAGCACATTCCTGTATCTTGCCTGCTGCCTGACTGCGGAATTCTTCAACCTTTGGCTGGACAAATTCGGTACCATCAACATGTTCTACATCAACCCCGACTATCAAATGCAGCAGGTCATATTCCGGGATCTGCTTCCGTACCTCGGCAATACAGGCGTTATTCTATTCTACATCGCCTCAACAATCTTCGGCGCCCTGATTTTCTTTTTGATCTGGAAACTTGTCTACCGCCTCATACTTTTTTTCGGTTCCGGGAGCAGCAAGTTCATCTGATGATACAAAGTTGCCGCTCTCTCCTGCTTCTTTCTGCTTCACGCTTTTCAGGCGGATCACTTCCCTGACGTCATCGCCATTATCCGTAATTTCTTTCGCAATCTTCAGGAAATCCCTGTCCTTTGCTTTCCTACGCGGGATAAATCTGACAGCGATTCCGCCCTTCCCGCGATTCTTTACGAAAAAGAAACCGATCACAGAAAACACAAACGCTCCGATAAAATTGACAATCAAATCCTGCATCGTATCGATCAGGCCAATATCCAGATAGCCGCCAAGGCCCAGTTCCTGCTCATTTACTGCTGTCTGCGTGATATTACTGATTACATAGGGAACATTGCGCCCCGCCGGATCCAGCATTACGGACCGAATCGTATGGATGACCGTATCTTTCTGCATGTCATATCCGATCAGCCAGTCCATGCCGAACTCAAAAAATTCCCAGATAACACCAATGGTCATGGAGAAACAGAATGCGACAATAGCCATAAACAACGGCGACAGATTAAACACGATCTTCTGGCTCCGGTTCAACAGATCCACCATAGAAAATCCGATAGCCGCCGCAAGAAAGCCGTTGATCGTGTGGAGCACTGTATCCCAAAAAGGAAACACAAGATAGAATTCACTGATTTCTCCAAGGATCTCGGCTGCGAAAATAAAGATCAGAATAAAAATCTCCAGCGTCGTCGGCAATTCCACTTTAAACGTCACCTGCACAAGGCTGGGCATGATCAGCAGGATCAGCGTCAACACACAGAGAAACACATTTTCATAATTTCTGTTCAAAAGCTGGAGGATCATCATTACGATCACTATAATGCGAAGCGTGAAATATACAATAAAAGAGCTCTTATGTTCGCGAAGCTCCATATAAAGCGCTTCACTCAAATTGCGCATACGACCGCCGGTACTCTTTCTGCTTTTCTGATTTTCTCCGCCGCTTTCTTTTATATTTGGGATCCTGTCATTCTTTCTGTTCATATAGACGTCCTTTTCATCTGCCTGAAAACTTATTGTGTATAGTATAACCACCCTTGCAATGGTATCATATCACAAAAATGGTCAATTCTTAATATTTTATGTACTTTTGTTTATGTTTTGTGTAACTCACTTGCATATATGTCTGTAACCTAGTATAGTGAAGCCGCACACAATAATATCCATTAACAATTTATATACAAAAGAGGGGCCTATGACTAAGAAGAACAAAAGACGATTATCAAAGAAAAGAAAACGCCGACACACACTCTCCCTGAAGATCGCAGCTATACTGCTGATCATTCCTATCCTGGCCGCAACGGGGATATTTACATATCTGTACACCCATCCGGTCAAATTAAAGGATACTGTCATCAGGCATGAACTGATGGCACCGTTCGATCCGTGGGAAAATGTAAAGGATCTCTATTTTGCAGACAAAAATGACGTTGATATCCGATCAGAGGCAGATGTTGAAAAACTTGGGGATTATCCCGTCACTTACACTTGCCGAGGGCATGAGTATAAAGCCACTGTCAAAGTGGAAGACACAACGCCTCCCTCACTGAAAGTAAAACCCTATACAACGGATCTCGTGGAAGAGATCACACCGGAAAAATTTGTTAAAGAAGTCAGCGACTTTACAGAAACATCTGTACGTTTTAAAGACCGGCAGACATGGGATAAAGAGGGAACCTATGACGTGCAGATCGCCGCAACGGACACTTCCGGCAACGAGACAGTGGAGACAACAACACTGACGCGAAAAAAGGACAGCACACCTCCTGTAGTGCAGGGCGCAGACAGTGTAGAAGTGCTTCAGGGAAAAACAATAGACTTCTCCGAAGGCATCACCGTGACAGATGATATGGATCCGGATCCGAAATTCTCCGTTAATTCCGACCATGTAGATTTTTCCACGCCGGGCACCTACGAAGTCTCATATACAACAAAAGACCGCTCCGGTAATGAAGGAACTGTCATCCGCAAAGTTACGATCAAAAAGGACAGAGACTATGACAGGAAAGTCGTCTACCTCACGTTCGACGACGGTCCGTCCGCACACACGGACAAGATTCTTAAAATTCTGGATGAATACAATGCCAAAGCCACCTTTTTCGTAACAGGAAATAACCAGAAACATAATGATGTACTCAAACGCATCGTTGATCAGGGCAGTGTTGTGGCGCTGCACACATATACGCATAACTATGCCGAGGTATATGCCTCTGAAGAAGCATACTTCAAAGATCTGCAGAAAATCTCTGACATGGTAAAAGAAGCCACAGGGGTCGAGTCAAAACTGATTCGTTTTCCCGGCGGGTCGAGCAATACTGTAAGCAAACAGTACTGCCCCGGCCTTATGACAAAGCTCACAAAGGCTGTCCGTGAGAAAGGATACCAGTACTTTGACTGGAACTGCGATTCAACAGACGCCAGCGGGAATAATATCCCGGCAAAAACACTTATCGAAAACGCAACTTCCAGCAGCGCCCAGCATATTAACATACTGATGCATGATACCGACGCAAAAGGAACGACTGTAGATGCACTTCCGGATATCATCAGGCATTACCGGAGTCAGGGATATGCATTCGAAGCGCTTACCGTGGATTCATACCCGGCGCATCATTCAGTAAATAACTGATTTCTCAAATACATGGCACTTA
>DWXI01000245.1 GCA_019119265.1 Candidatus Mediterraneibacter intestinigallinarum
CCCTGATGCATTTCCACCATTTTCCTGACACTTCGCAGTCCGATCTGATTACTTTCAGTGTCAGCCGCATCTTTTTTGATCAGATTTGTAATCCGTATCTTAATACTGCCGCATTCCGGGCAGATCCGTACGTCCACCTCGCCCTTTTTATCGCCATATTTTAATATGTTGGAAAAGAGATTGCTGAATATTCTCTTAAGCATGATCTCATCTCCGTATATCTCGCTTTCCGTTCCATATTCAAACTTTCCCTCTACAGCAAAGCCGGCAATCCGGATAAACTCACAGTTTTCCCGAAGGCATTCGGCCAGCACAGATACCGGAAGAGGTTTAAGATCCGCGGTCTCATTTTCTTCATATACAAGAGCATATTCAAACATGCGGTCTGTAAGGGCTTTTATATCTGATGCTTTTTCAAGGCAGCGCTCCACATATTTCTCCTGCGCATCCGGATCGGCACGCTTTAATTTCAGTACTTCCAGATAGCCGTTCAGCACAGTAAGCGGAGTCCTAAGATCGTGGGACATGGCTGTTATCAGATCCTGATTCGCCTGCCTGCTTTCGCTCTCCCTCCGGATATTCTCCTGCAGAGTCTGCCTCAGTGTATCAAGTTCCTTCGACACAATCCCAATCTCATCCGCTCCGCAGGGTGGAACCGGAGAACTCAAATCTCCCACAGACATGCGGACAATCGAATCTTTTACTACAGATACCCGTCTCATCATCCTGCCGAGGAAAATAAGAATTCCTGACAAAAATACAGCCACGCAAAGAATAATACTTGCAATAACGTACGGATAAGTAAAACGGCTCCTGTGGTAAGAGTAGTATATCAGGTCATATGTACCATTTGCAAATTTAAGGGGAATAGTGCCGTACTGTTCCCCGAGAATGGACTGACTGGACGCCAGTATCGAACCGAATATAAAATGATTCATAATCGCCGGTATCCGGCCATAACGATAAAGGCCGTCATCACGTCCATATATGGAAACACCTGTATAATCGTCCGTCATCAGATCTAGAAACGGCTCGAACGCTTTTTTCCCTTCTTCGTCATCCTCTGATTCAGGAACATTATAATATTTTGCCGCTGCTTCCGCTTTTTCCAAAAATTCCCCTGAATCAAACCATGTAACGATTCCGGAACTCTCCAGCAGATTGGCTGCATCCGCCTGATGTCTCCACAAAAAGGCGAAAAGGGATATACTTATGGCTGCCATTATAAAGAGCAGGAGGAGCATTTTCGTGCGTATCTTCCAGCTCCTGATCTTTTCTGCAGCAGCCCTTACAGCCTTCTTTACTCTGAATTTTCCACGCTCTTCTTTAGTCACAGCGGTACCCCCTTCCCCATACCGTCTTTATCAGTTTCGGATTCTTCGGATCTTTCTCTATCTTTCTGCGTAGATTCCTAATATGAACCATGACCGTATTATTGGCTCCATAGTAATATGGCTCCTGCCAGACTGCCTCATAGAGGCGCTCTGCTGAAAATATCTGACGGCGGTTCTTCGCAAGAAGATGCAAGACTTCATATTCTGTGTCCGTCAGATCTACCGGATGTCCATCGCGCATGACCGTCTCAGATATTTCGTTAATCTCCAGATCTTGCAGCCGCAGAATATTCCTGCCGGGGGAATCCCACTGCCCCTGTGCCGGTGTCTGTTGCCTTTCCTGAAGCGCTTCTCCCTGTGCTGCATTACCCGTGACATTTTCCTGCTTTCCTTTATAAACCTGATAACGCCGGATCAGAGCTTTTGCACGACTTACCAGTTCATTGTAGGAAAAAGGCTTTGCAAGGTAATCATCCCCTCCGCTTGAAAACCCGAGCATCTTGTCTCCTTCCCGAGTCTTTGCGCTGAGGAAAAGGATAGGTGCGTTACTCCTCTTTCTGATTTCCATACATGTATGATATCCGTCCATACCGGGCATCATAATATCCAGAATGACAAGATCATATGCGGTTTTCTCCATCTTTATCAACGCTTCCTCTCCGTTTTTTGCCTCCGACAGCTCAAAGCCCTCGCCTCTAAGCAGTATATGAATGATCTCACGGATTTCTGGATTATCATCTACGATCAGTACTCTCGGCGCTTTATTCTCTGTCTGTTCCGTATATATTTCCACTTGACCGTTCCCCCTGTTCTAAACCCGTTCTGTGTCTGATTATACACGATTTTATCTTCTCTGAAGGGTTTCTTAAGAATTCTTTAGATTCGCTTCAGGCAATTTTTAAGAAACGTGTATTAATCTGTGATTGTTGAAAGGGGGAATGTAAATAATGAAGAAATGGTTTTGGCCCATTTCCCTCATCCTGATTTTTATAATACTTACTGTTGCCATTATTCCGTCCGGCTATGTGTATGGATCAAATACTGACTGGCTGAGCCAGCATGTCACTCTGGCTGAAACAATACGGAATACATGCCTTGAGCAGCATACTCTGCTGCCGTCATGGATCAATCTGGGCGGCGGCTCCAACGGATATCAGTTTGCCTATTATGGTTTTCTGAGACCGGACATCCTTATAGGATGCCTGCTGCCTCAGGTACCTATGGTAAATATCATAATCGTATACATGCTGGCTATATATCTGGGATCTGTTCTCCTCATGTTCACCTGGCTGAGAGCAGAACAGGCATCTCCGCTTAACGCATGGCTTGGGAGTATGCTCTTTATGACAGCCGGGTGTCTTTTCCATATGCACCGCCAGATCATGTTTGTAAATTATCTGCCGTTTCTGCTGGCAGCTTTCCTCTGTGTCAGGAAAAAGCGTTTTAAATGGCTTCCTCTGTGCCTCCTGCTGATCTGTCTGTCCAGCTTTTACTTTGCCATCTCTGCTTTTACCGCAGTTGGATGGTACTGGTACCGGACGGAAGGCAGGAACTTTTGGAAAGAATCATTTTTGAAACGATATATTCCTTCAGCTGTCCTTGCCTCGGCAATGGCAGCCGCCCTCCTGCTGCCCACTGCACTGATTCTGCTGGAACACAGACGGAGCGGTACGGATATAGGATTACTGAAGCTGCTGGAGCTGTTTGGACCCAATCCAGCCTTTAACAATATTCTGTTCAACGAATACGGGATGGGCCTTACACTTGTCTGCTTTTATGCCGTGCTGGCAGGGCTGAAGATCAAAGCGTTCCGACCGGACAGCATCCTCTTTCTGTTGTTCGGTATGTTCGGGATTTTCTCGTACCTCTTAAACGGAACGTTATACGCGCGACCAAAAATTCTGATTCCGTTTATGCCTCTGATAATCCTGCACTGCGCGCGGTTTCTGGAAATGTACAGTTCCGGCGGATCAAACCTGCGGCAAAACAAGCCCGCTGTCCCGCTCTGGCCCTTTGCCGTCATGCTCCCGGTAAGCCTGCTCTGGTTCAGCCAGGCTCAGTTTCCCTGGATCATGCTGGAACTTGTAATCCTGTTCTGCCTTTGCCTGATGGCAAGCCTAAGGAAAAACTATAGCCACACAGGCCGGCTGCACACTGCCACAGGCTGGCTGACCGTTATCCTTCTTATCATATCACCGATCGGCATGTATATAACTACGTCAGCTACAGAGGACTGGGTAAAAAAAACGGAGGTGTATCCGGGGTTAACAACCGACGAACTGAAACAAGTAGAGTTTAATCCTCTTTATCACTTTGACAGTCTGCTCAGTCCTCTTGTCAGCGGGAACGAGCTGAATACGTCACATTTGCGCAGTACAATGTATTCTTCCGTCACAAATGGGGAATATTCCAAATTGTACTACGACACACTTATGACCCCTATCCGGATCAATAACCGGATAGCGATGTTGACTTCGGATAATCCGTTTATGCTGCATCTGCTCGGAGTCCGGTATCTGGAAACGACTTCTGATCATATACCTGCAGGATACAAAAAAGTCCTTCAATCCGGGGAAAATGTTCTTGCCGAAAATCCTAACGTACTGCCGGTCGTGTATTTTACGGATGATATTGTTTCACAGAAGTGGTTCGATACACTGGATCCGCTGGAAAAGCTGGATGTTATCATGCAGAAGACTGTTGTTGAAGACAGTTCAGATCCATCTGGCGACGGGGCGAATGCCGGGCAGAAAAATCTGCCGGAGAAAAATATGCGTCCGTATACGCCTGAGTTCAAAGCTGCTGAACTCCCCGAAGGGCTTGACATCACCCGCACAGACGAAGGCTGGGAAGTCACGGCAAAAAAAGACTGCACCCTGACGCTTGACATACAGGATCCTCAGCCCGGCAACATTTTACTCTGCCAGTTTGATGTTGAGAATCTGACGACAAAGGCTATAGTCATCGACATTAACAATATACGCAATAAACTGTCCGGCGCATTTGCCCCATATCCAAACGGGAACGATCAGTTCAACTACCAGTTTTCTACAGATTCAACCACTGGAGTGGACCGCCTGGAAATCACATTTTCCAAGGGGCATTACCGCTTGTCCGATATCCGCTGGTATCTCTACGACCAGTCTCTGCTGACAGCGAAAGAATACACTCCTCTGACCGACTCCGGCATGGTAACTGCACAGAGCGACGGATATCTTGTCACATCTATTCCTCTGCAGAATGGACTTGAGATTCTGGTGGATGGAAAAACAGCAGAACTTGTAAAAGTGAACGAAGCATTTGCCGGCACTTATCTTACAAAGGGAGAACACACAATAGAATTCCGCTTTTCCCCGCCCGGAAAGGCAGCCGGATGTGCCGTCAGCGCAGCCGCAGCAGCCGGATATGTCATATATCTCTTGTATATATTTCTGCGCCAACGCAAACACAATATAGGAAGGAATTGTCTATGAAAATAAAACGAGAACTTATTACTTATCTGATCAGCGGAGTCGTGACCACAGGCGTCAATTATCTCCTGTACGCAGGATTTCTCGCCATGCATATCCCCTACCTTGCTGCCAACAGCGCGGCATGGGCGGGCGCTGTTCTCACGGCATATATTCTGAACCGCCGTCTGGTCTTTCACTCTGAGAAGCATGTCGCCGGCGAACTTGCATCCTTTGCAACGCTGCGCTTCGTAACTCTGATCGTGGAAAATGTGCTGCTGTGGCTGCTCATAAGCCAGTTGGACACAGCCGCATTTCCGGCAAAATTAGCTGTCAGCGTAATCACCGTGATCGGGAATTATGTATTGTGTAAATTCGGGATTTTTAAAAAGGAGGTCGTCAACCATGGATAAGATCAGTATTATCGTTCCCTGTTATAATGAGGAGAAAGCCCTGCCGGGATTTTACCGGGTTACTTCAGAAGCAGTAACCGATATCAATGGGACTGAATGTGAATTTCTGTTTGTAGATGACGGAAGCCGCGATCATACTCCCGATATCCTTGAGAGTCTCTGCCGCACAGACAGCCGGTGCAGATATATTTCCTTTTCCAGGAACTTCGGGAAAGAAGCCGCTATGTATGCCGGCCTGCAGAATGCTTCGGGAGATTACTGTGTATTTATGGACGCGGACCTGCAGCATCCGCCGCAGCTTTTGAAAGAAATGTACCACGTACTGAAAACGGAAGGCTATGACTGCTGCGCAGGACTGCGCGAAGACCGCACCGGCGAAAATAAACTCCGCAGTCTCCTCTCCCGCACATTCTACAGAATCATTCGGAAAACCTGCAAACTGGATATGGGCGACGGAAAAGGAGATTTCCGTATGATGAGCCGGGCAATGGCTGATTCCATCCTTGAACTGAAAGAATACAACCGATATATGAAAGGAATCTTTTCTTTCGTCGGTTTTGACACAAAATGGATTCCCTTCCACAATGTAGAGCGGACAGCTGGCGAGACGAAATGGTCCCTGCGGTCTCTCTTCCGATATGCGGTGGACGGAATCCTGTCATTTTCCTCCGCTCCTGTCACTATGGCAGGAACCACCGGGGCTCTTCTGATCCTCGCCGCAGTTCTGACCGGAGTCTGGGCTCTGATATTCGACGGTGGTCTGACCGGGATCCCGCTTCTTATCTGCCTGATCCTGTTGCTCAACGGCGTGCAGATGTTTTTTATTTCTATACTTGGGCAGTATGTGTCAAAGGATTATATGGAGAGTAAGAAACGGCCGATCTATATCGTAAAGAAAAGAGGGGGATTTTCAGGAACTTGAATTCGTGTTTATCTGAGAGACATCCTGTGATAAATCATCCGAAAATCAATCGGATACAATGTATTAACTCACGTATTCGGATCAGCCGGGAGACAGGTATTGTGTACGCACCGTAGAGTAACGCCGGCACTTGGAGCGCGTCTTTTGCGCTCCTATGTACCGCTGCGTTACGGCCCGAGCGAAAGCGGGTGCGCTGGCAATACCTGTCTCCCGGCGGATGCTTTGCCGGTCTGTAAAATACGAATTACTTATACCACACTGCTGCTTCGTATGGTTTCATGTTCATCGTACCATCTTCTGCAATCTCAGTGTTTTCATAGTTCCCCAGCACTTTTTTGAATCCGTTAAGATCCGGTGCGCCTTTCCACTGGTATTCTTTTCCGTAGAAGTTGGCTGTCACGATCAGTTCGTGTCCGTCATAAGTCCTGCGGTACGCAAATACGGACGGATCTCTCTGTGCCAGGGGCTCCACATCGCCATAAGCGATAACATCGGACTCTTCGGAGTCTTTTCTAAGGGCGATCAGCTTCTGATAATAGCGGAAGATGGAGTCTTCATCTTTCAGCTGGTCTGCCGCGTTGATCTTTTCATGATTGCTGTTCACTGCGATCCACGGCTTCTTGCTGTCCTCTGAAGTGAAGCCGGCGTATTTCGAAGCATCCCACTGCATCGGTGTACGTCCGTTGTCGCGGGAGTGGATCTGTATGATGCGCAGGGCATCGGGAGCCGACAGTCCTTTATCCTGAAGAATCTGGTAATGATTCAGGCTTTCTACATCCTTGAACTGTGAGATATCTGTAAAGTCTGTGTTTGTCATGCCCAGCTCTTCGCCCTGGTATACATACGGTGTACCGCGCAGGCAATGGATGATAGTTCCGAGCATCTTGGCTGATTCTTTCCAATATTTACCTTCATCGCCAAAACGGGATACCACACGGGGCTGATCATGATTACACCAGAACACTGCGTTCCAGGCATTATGTTCTGCCATCTTTGTCTGCCACTCAAAAATAATGTCTTTGAGTTTCTGGAAATCCGCAGGCACAAGCACCCATTTTTCATTTCCCATGAAATCTACTTTCAGATGATGGAAGCTAAATACCATGGACAGTTCTCCTGTATCACGGCCTGCATACTGATAGCAGTTATCGATCGTAGTACTGGACATCTCGCCCACAGTCACGAATCCGTCAGCCTGCCCGAATGTTGCATCATGCATCTCTTTCAGGTACTGGTGGATCTTCGGACCGTCTGTGTAGAATCTGCGTCCGTCGCCGATATCGTCGTCCTCGTAGCAGGCTTTACTGATCAGGTTGATCACGTCAAATCGGAATCCTTTGACGCCTTTCTCCATCCAGAACTTCAATATCTTCTGGATCTCTTTTCTGACATTTTCATTTTCCCAGTTCAGGTCTGCCTGTGTCACATCAAACAGATGTAGATAGTATTCATCAAATTTCTCAACATATTCCCATGCATTTCCACCGAACTTGCTCTCCCAGTTAGTCGGAGGTTCGCCGTTGTCCTTGCCTTTGCGGAAGATGAAGAAATCTTTGTAGTACGGGTCCCCTGCCATAGCTTTCCGGAACCACTCATGATTTGTTGAAACATGGTTGAACACCATGTCGAACATCAGGCCGATGCCGCGCTTATCGGCCTCTGCGATGAGCTCTTCCACATCTTCCATCGTTCCATATCCAGGGTCGATGTTATAATAATCCGCCACGTCATACCCATTGTCATTCTGCGGAGATACAAAGAATGGAGTAAGCCAGATATAATCGACACCGAGTTCTTTTATATAATCAAGTTTGCTTATAACTCCGCGCAGATCGCCAAGTCCGTCTTTATTCGTGTCACAGAATGATTTGGGATAAATCTGATATACAGTACTTTTTCTGAAATCTTTCATAGTTTTACAGCCCCTGTCCTTCCTTATTTTAATTATTAATCCCACGAGATGACGGTTGTCTCGCCTGCTTTTGCATCCATACCGGAATGCATCCGGATATTAGCAGCGCTTCCCTCGGCGGTCATGATCAGCATTGTCGTACACGGATGTCCCGCTGCTTTGATCTTCTCAGGATCGAACTCGATGAGTTTCTGTCCTGCTTTTACATGATCGCCTTCATTTACAAGAAGCTTAAATCCGTCTCCCCCCATATCGACTGTGTCAACACCGACATGGATCAAAAGTTCCACTCCGTTAGGAAGTGTCAGGCCGCACGCATGGCCTGTATCAGCCATTACAACGCTTACGTCGCAGTCAGCCGGAGCTGTCACGACTGTATTAGCCGGTTCGATGGCAACGCCGTCTCCCATGATCTTCTGTGAGAACACATCGTCCGGAGCCTCCTCGATGGGTATTACCTTGCCGTCAAGGATTGATTTCAGTTCTTTTACATCCGATGCGCCTGTATTGGAAACTGCCGCCGCAGAATCTGTTCTGTCTGCTGCCTGTGCTGTTTCAACGGCTTCTGCGCCTTCTGCTGCCTCAATTGCCGGAGCCGCATTTTCTTTGCCAAATCTATCCTCTTTTGAAAGTTTGATCCTTCCGACGATAAATGTCAGTGTAAACGGAACTATGATCGCAACTGCCATTGCCAGGAGGAAAAGTCCCCAGTACTCCGGCTTGATGGAGAGGATTCCCGGAAGTCCTCCGACTCCGATACTCAGGGCTTCAACTCCGAATCCTACAGAAATCATTGCCGCGCAGCAGGAACCGATCATGCCGCATACGAGCGGAAATACATATTTCAGGTTGACACCGAAGAGTGCAGGCTCCGTAACTCCCAGATAACAGGAAATACATGCCGGAACATTAATCTGCTGCGCGCGTTCGTTTTTCTTCTGGAGCACGCTCATTGCGAGCACACTTGATCCCTGTGCGATATTGGAAAGAGCGATCATCGGCCAGAGGATCGTACTCTTTGCCGGGGTATTGAGTAACTGTGAATCTATTGCATTTGTCATATGGTGCAGACCGGTCATAACAAGCGGTGCATATAACAGGCCGAATACTGCCGCGAACAGGAATCTGAAGTCAGATGTAAGCCCTGCGTATACTACGTCTCCGATAGCGTTTCCGATCGTCCAGCCGATCGGGCCTACGATCGTGTGGGCGATAATAACCGCCGGAACAAGGGAACAGAACGGAACTACGATCATACTGATCACTTCCGGGCATATCTTCTTAAAGAACTTCTCGAGATATACAAGGACGAAGCCTGCCATCATCGCCGCGATGACCTGGCCTTGATAACCGATCATCTCAACCTGGAAGAATCCGAAATCCCATACCGGAATCTCGTCGGCCGGTGTGGACGATACGCTGAAGCCGTTCAGGAGCTGGGAAGACACCAGCGTCAGTCCAAGGATGATACCAAGAATCTGAGTCGTTCCCATTTTCTTAGTGATCGACCATACAATACCTACCGGCAGCAAGTGGAATACCGCTTCACCGATCAGCCAGAGGAAATTGTACATTCCTGACCAGAACTGTGAAATATCCGCAAGACTCTGTGTACCGTTATTAAAGAAGTTGATCTCACCGATCACATTTCTGAAGCCGAGCACAAGACCGCCGCAGATCAGAGCCGGGATCAGAGGCGCAAATATCTCGCCCAGTGTTCCCATGATCTTCTGGGCGATATTCTGATTCGTCTTCGCCGCTGCTTTCACGGCATCCTTGCTCACACCCTCGATGCCCGCATATTTCGTAAATTCATTATAAAATACAGACACGTCATTTCCGATGATGACCTGATACTGTCCTGCCTGTGTAAATGTTCCCTTTACACTCGGCAGATCCTCGATCGCTTTCTCATCCGCTTTCTTCGGATCGATAAGGACGAATCTCATCCTTGTCATACAGTGGGAGACAGCCTGGATATTTTCCTTGCCCCCGACGAGTTCAAGCAGACGTTTTACATCATTATCATACTTTCCCATCGTTTCTCTTCCTCTCTTTCATACTTGTTTTACCTGAAACATTATTTTTACAAGTCTAACTTGTTTGAACATCTTGAATATACCATTCTTGTTTAAACAAGTCAATCGATTTTTTAAAAATAATTCTTTTCTGTCATTATTCACAAAACACCTGAAAAAAATTTGTCTATTTCTTCCGAAATAGGTTCTGCATGGATTTTTAACTTGATTTTGGGAATATAGATTTCTATAATTAAAGATGTTCAAACAAGATGTGTGAGAGAGAAGTGAGTTTATGCCAAAAGCAAAATACGACTATATTTACAGAGACTTAAAGGAAAAGATCGAGACAGAATACTATTCTTATCAGGAAATGCTGCCGTCTGAACACGCTCTGATCACAGAATATGACTGTTCCCGCAATACGGTCCGCCGGGCGCTGGCCGAACTTACCACTGACGGCTATGTCCAGCCCATGCACGGCAAGGGTGTGAGAAATATCTTTCAGCCCATCGAGCAGACTTCATTTACCGTGGGCGGTATTGAATCCTTCAAAGAATCCGCTATCCGCAACCACCAGCAGGCATTTACCAGGGTGCTTCAGTTTGCCGAGATTACGGCGGATGAAAAGATTGCGAAGAAAACAGGATTCAGGAAAGGAGCAGAACTTTACTACCTCCAGCGCCTGCGTTCACTGGACGGGAAACCGCTGATACTTGATCACAACTACTTTTTAAAAGAAGTGGTCACCGGTCTGACTCCGGAAATTGCTGCTCAGTCCATTTATGATTATCTCGAAGGAGAACTGAGGCTCACCATTGCCACGAGCAAGCGGACACTCACTGTGGAACATGTGACGCAGATTGATGAGAAATATATTGATATGAAAGACTATAACTGCATGGCCGTGATCACCAGCCAGACATTCAATGATGACGGAGTGCAGTTCGAATTTACACAGTCACGCCACCGGCCGGATTATTTCCGGTTTCAGGATGTAGCGACAAGACGAAAGGGATGACCATTCCGGTCATCCCCGTTTTTATAATTGTTATTACAGCTACCTTGTACCTATATCTGTTTATCGGATATTTGCTGCGTGGAATGCGTTTCCCTCGCTTCTTCTATATCAGTGACTCCTTTTCCTGTATTCGGATGGATCTGCGAATACACCGCATCTGCAAGGAAAAAGACCATCAGCACCGTACAGATGACCATAAATTTCTTTTCATTGAACCTGTTTACCAGATCATCTATCATAGGAGCAATGGCATATACGATTGCCAGACCTCCGATACCAAATACCAGAAGCCCCTCTGCGCATATCCTGCCGTTCAGGTTCAGATAATATCCGCTGTAATCCCACCATTTTGTACCGCCTGTGGCAATCTCCATGATAAGTGAAGTCATATACTCCAGAAAACCACATAAGACAATCGTCGCCCCGAACTCCAGCGCGGGATTCTTTCGGAACCGATTTAATACTGTCAAGATAAGCACAGCCCCTGTACCATAAATTGGAAGCCACGGTCCGTGCAGAGCGCCGCGGTTGACAAATTCACCGTAGGACACGAGATGCATTCCCACCTCCCACAGCCAACCGAATACTGACATACTCAGGAAAATCGTAATCAGAGACCAGATGGAGTAATGGCGCATATAATTCAACGACTGTACAAGTTTTCTCCGTTCTTCTTCCGGAATCGGATACAGACGCACCGGATATGCCTCCCTCTGTACATCGTCGATCATAGAATGAACCCTGACATAATCTGCCTGGTGCCGCTCATACGCACGCTCCTGCTCTCTTCTCAGGAGGAGCACTCCAAAATTCCGCGCCAGGAAACCGCGCCAGCCGGTCAGTTTCTCTACCGTATCTTCCGGCTCCTCCATCACTTTGATCACATCCGGATATTTCGCCGCAATCACATAGGACTCCGCTTTCTCGTAGAGGTAAGTGTCATACAGAAGTTCCGCTCCCGGAATGCCTTTCTCTATTGCCTCTGCTCTCAGTTCCGCATAGTAACGTGTAAAGGACGCCATCTGATACGGATTGGTATACAGAATGTTAAAAATTCCCAAAGTAAGTGCTCCGAGCACTTCCCACCCGAGGAAAGAAAGCTCAAACACAAAACACTGCCACTTATGTCCTTTCATCATCTTTCTGGACAGTGTGATAGCCTCCCGCGCCGTCATGTCCGGATTCTCAGCCACAATATACGGTACAAGGAAATACGAGTAATGCTTGACCACTATACCCACGAGCGTCAGACACCACAGTGAATAGTAAACATATTTTACAAACATGATCCAGGAAGCCTTCAGCCATTTCTTCACGCGTAGAAGAAATACAAACCGCTGCGTCGTCACTCTATCATAGATCATTCCCTCAAGAAATACTCGTCTGATCACTACCGGGAATGTATTCTGGATTAAGAACCAGAAAATAAACAGCCCCAGCGCTCCAATGATGATCAGTATCAGAATTCCCAGATTATCCGAACCCGTGATTGATCCGATCGCTGCTGCCGCTGTCACGATAATCGAGCCTGAGCTTACCTGATTTACAATATTTGAAAATACGCCCCGCGTACGTCCGAACATGGGATTTCCATTTTCGGAATCTTCGATGGCATTCTGCCGTATCTCCTGCGACATCTCCTTGCCCGCCTGCATATTGTCCTCTACTATGATCCGGATCACGTCTCCCCAGCCGATACTGTCCACTCTGGTCTTGATCGTGTAGGTTCCTTCTCCGTTCAGATCACTTTGCACCTGGTCGTAGGTTGCCTCATAATTCTGTGCTGTAGAAAAATTCAACGAGCTGGTGAACTCCGACGCCAGAAATGCTGCGATCAGGCAGGCGGCCACAAAGATCACATAGTGCTTTTTCAGGGACATCCTTCCAAGCCGTTTCATCTGTTTTCTTGTCTTCATCGTCTTTTGTGCGCAGCGGACACTCTAAAAAATCCGCTGCTTTCCCCCTTTGTTAGTCCACGTACAGTATACGCAGAAGGAGGGGGAATGGCAAGCGGATTTTCGACAGACTATGCAGTCAGATGCCGTCTTAAGTGTTCCTTTTTTTAATAAATATAGAGCTGTTCCAGAGGCACGCTGATTTCTTTCCCCTCTTCATCTGGGAACACATACCTGAACCGGCTGCGGGCATTCCGGATGAGCATGTAGAACGTATTTCCTGCTTTTAGATCGAACCACACTTCTTGATTTTGGGAAACTTTTACCTCTTCAAAACACAAACTCTGCTCCACCTTGAGCCGTCTAAACTGCTCCGCAGCCACGTCATAAATACTTTTGTCCATCCGATTTACGTCCATAACCTGTTCAAGATATTCGGTGTATCCCGGAGGAAATATTTCATCCTCACAAACGCTCTTCTCTTTTGCATGAGCGCTCTGCATCTCTGTGATCAGTGCGGCTGCTATATCCGGCGATATAATTAGAAAATCATATCCTCCGGAAAGCCATATCTTATAGCATCCCCGATACCGGCTGCACCTGTACATATACATCAGCACTCCATCCCTCTCAGGCGCTCCACCAGCGCTTCTCTGGCAAAGCTCTTCATAGAAACAACCGTAATCAGCAGCGGCACGAGGATCAGCACTATCACATATCCAAGTGCGAATTCAAACGGGAATCTGAACTGCATATAGACGGCGCCTATCCCATGAAGCATACGGCAGAGTATATATCCGCACAGTGTTCCGATAGTCATGGTCACACCCACTGTCACTCCTACAAGAAGCAGGCTCTCTCCCAGAAGCATCTTCCTGATCTGCCCTTTGCTCATGCCGATGGACTCCAGCATGGCCAGCTCCTGCTTACGGGTCACGATGTTTGTGATAAGCGTATTCATCATACTGAGAATACTGAACATCATGATAAATATCGCAAGCCCGCTGATGGCACCGAATATCTGGTCCGCGTTCTGTCCGTACGCAATACGGCGCTCAGCAAGCGTTTCCATTGTAAGCTCCGGCCTTTCTCCGACGATCTGGGTCAGACTCTCTCCTACCGCGGTCTCTTTTGCAGGATCTGTGCTGATAAGGAGACTGCTGTTGATACTGTCATAGGAAATCCAGTCAAGCACTGCCTGCTCCGGCATGACGAACCAGCCTTCGATCCCGTTGTGATCCCGGTCAAATGCATCGCTGAGCATTCCCGCGACCTCCACTTCCTTTTCTGCCATGTCGCTGCCGTCATAATAGTAAAGAGTCACTTTATCTCCTACCTGAAATTTCCAGCCGTAGATCTCTTCCACCGTATCATTTCCAGCTACGAGCACCTGTTCTCCCCTCAAAAGCGCTTCTGTGTCAGCAGTACCTTCTGTCACATAGGAGTCGATCCCCTGCATCTCTTCTTCTGTAAGAGGATAAATAATATCGTTGCTTCCATATTCATCATGCAGCGGAAAATCATACTGCACACCGAAACCTTTGCGTTCGGTTATCTGCTCCACACCGTCAATGGAAGCAATCTCCCCAACCATCTCATCTCCAAGCGGTGACTCTGCCTGCATTCCGCTCAGCCCGTTTTCATTCAATTCTACGGCAGACGGAGAATAGCTTATGATAAACTCTGACTCCTGAAAGTCTCCCTGTCTCGCATAGCTCTCCTTGCTGAAAGATGACATATAAGTGGCTGCCGTCATAAAAAGGATACCGCCAAGCCCGAGGGAGAGCATGGTGATGGCTGCCTTTTTCCTGTTTCTGGAGAAATTCATAATACCAAGCCCAGCAGGGGTAAGATCGCGGCACTGTTTTCTACCGGAAGCCTGCTTCATGCCATCCTGCGGAACATAGCGGAGCGCTTCCATCGGCGACACATTTCCTGCTATCTTTGCAGGTTTATGCACAGACAGCATCGTAATAATATAAATGATCACAAACACTGCTGCCGCTATGATCAATGTATTCAGTATACTGAATCCGCGTGGTTTCATAAAATATCCTGCCACGCCGCCGATGACAATGCCGATGGGAACAGATCTTAAAAACAGAAGCCGTCCTTCTCTTGAGACAAATTTCTTCAACTGCTTCTTTGTCATGCCGATCGTGCGGAGCTGGCCGAACTGATGGATCCTGCCGATAACTGACAGATAGAATACACCATAGATCACCAAGACACAGGCGAGCAGGATCACGCCGCCCACCAGGACACAGAGCAGAATCTGCTGGCTGTCTATAGACAGGGAATCCAGATAAGCTTTGGACGGATTGATGTACTCTCTCTCGATCCCGGCGTCGCTTCCGATCAGATATATCGCTTCCCTGAGTTCATCCGGATACATATCTGCTGCCCCGTAAATCTTGGCATAGACCTCATACGGCATATCTTTTAACTGACTGCCGTTTTCCGCGTATGCTTCGGAGAAGAAGACGGAAAACTGCTTTGAGCCTTCGCCTCCTGCGAGGATACCGGACACGGTAAATGTCTCCTCATTTCCGTCATAGAAGTCAAGCGTCACACTGCTGCCCACTTCCGGCTCGATCCCCATGCTTTCCAGCATGGCTCCCTGCACAGCCGCCTCATTTTCCTTTTCCGGCAATGTTCCCTCTGTCAGCTCTCCGATCCGGATCTCATCTGACATTTCATTCACATAATAGGGCATCACGGAGAAACCGTCCATATCAGAGAGGACTCCTGTCTTCACCCGGATCTGATATGCGATCCGCTCATCTGACGCAAGTGCCTGCACCTGATCATCAGTCAGGTTGTAGTAGCCCACCTGCTGGGCATGGGAAAGTTCCCGCGCAGTCTCTGTCCGCTGTCCCTGTACAAACATCAGGATCGCCGTCAGCAGCGCTGCCGCCAGTACGATCGTGATGCTCACGAAAATATTGCGCATCCTGCCCGTCTTAAGGCTCTGTCTTGACATGAGCGCAATCATATGTTTCGCCGTTTTCTTTCCACTCATCTCAAATTCCTCCTTACGCCGTTACCCTGCTGTCTGTTTCATATGCGGTTTCGTCGCTCTGGATCCGCCCGTCTTCGATGCGGATCCGCCGGTCAGCTTTCTGCGCGATCTCCGGGTTATGGGTGATCATTACGATTGTCTGATGGAATTTCTCACTGGTCATCTTGAGAAGATCGATAACCTTGTCACTGGTCCGGCTGTCCAGATTTCCTGTTGGCTCATCGCACAACAGGAGCGCCGGTTTTGTGATAAGC
This sequence comes from Candidatus Mediterraneibacter intestinigallinarum, assembly GCA_019119265.1. Classification (GTDB taxonomy): domain Bacteria; phylum Bacillota; class Clostridia; order Lachnospirales; family Lachnospiraceae; genus Mediterraneibacter; species Mediterraneibacter intestinigallinarum. Next base: position 16,241 of record DWXI01000245.1, read on the forward strand.
GCCCTTGCGATAGCGACTCTCTGCTGCTGCCCGCCGGAGAGGTGGCTCGGATAGTTGGATAGCTTTCCGTCCAGTTCCAGAAAATTTACGATCTCCTTTAAGAACTTCTTATCTTCTTTTTTTCCGTCCAGCCGCACCGGGAGCACGATATTTTCATATGCTGTGAGATAAGGGATGAGGTTGTAATTCTGGAAGATAAATCCGATCCTTTTCCTGCGGAATACAGTGAGCTGCTCTTCGCTCATTTCCTCAAGTTTATTTCCCTCGATCTGTACACTTCCGGAAGTAGGAACGTCCAGACCGCCCAGCATATTGAGAAGTGTGGATTTACCGCTGCCGGACGTACCGATAACGGCTGCGAACTGTCCCTCTTCGATGGAGACATTCACGTCGTCCAGTGCCTTTACAAGACTCTCATCCTTTCCATAATATTTTTTCAAATGTGATGCAGTTAAGATTGCCATGTCTGATTCTCCTTTCACCTGTTACGCTGTGTTCTTAAAATACCCTTGCGGGATTATCTTCTGACATACATCTTATTGAAACCGGAGAATTCTTCAATGGGAACTGCAAAAACTAATATTCAGAGTGTAAAATTTAAAAGAGCCGAGAATTTTCCCGACTCTGTGATCCTGACAGAGGGGCATCTCTGCCGCCTCTGATACTATTATACAATTTCTTATTTTTCTGTCAAACATATCGTATAGCGCACTAATTTATTTTGTGTTACAATAATTGTACAAAATATAATTTGGAGCGTTCTCATTGCTCTGTTTTAAGAGGTGACAGAATATGCCATATGATAAAAAGTCAAAACAGCGGATCATGAAGTATCTCGAGAAGCTGAAAGAAATCCGTTTTCGCGTCAAACCAGACGAATTTACAAGATATGAAGCCGCGGCACGCAAAGCAGGATATCCGAGTATGAGACAGTTTTACCTTGATGCTTTAAATGAAAAAACAGACGATATCCTGAATTCCAAAGATGATAATTGACATATAGCGCACTATATGAAATAATTCTATTAAGCCGCAAAATTTGAGCGGCTTAATAACCAGGCAGGTGGAGAAAGGAGTATATCATGGATGAAATGGGAATCAGCGAAAAAGAATTAAAATTACTCATGAACTTTATTAAAGATGATCTGATGGAAGCGAAAGAATCCTCTGATGCAGCACAGAAAGACAAAAAGATTGAGCGGGTTCTCGAACATATCCAACAGTATCTCGAAGACTAACGTTAAACAGAGCCGGGAATTTTCCCGACTCTGTGATCCTGACAGAGGGGCGGTCCTGCCGCCGCCTCACTTTACGATTTCTTTATCACCGGAAGTAATATCTTTAATGTAAACCTGCCGTCTTCCTGCCTTGTCGTACAGGTTCCCCCGTATTTCTCTGCTGTCTTTTCCATATTCGTGATACCGAATCCGTGCAGAAAGCTGTCTGCTTTTGTCGTCCGGTGTTTTCCAGTCTTATCAGCAGCCTGTCCTTCCACGCAGTTATTCTCGATCAGAATAGAAATGAAATCATTCACCCGCCCTGCTTTCACTGCAATGACTCTCTGTTCCTGCGGGAGTTTCTCACTTGCTTCCATTGCATTATCTATCCCGTTGCCAAACAATGTGCTGATGTCAAGAGGCTCTATAAAGTCCGCACTGCTGATATCAATGGCAGCGGAAAAGTCGATATGCTTCTCCCGGGCTTTTTCTGCCTTATCTCTGATAATGATATCCAGAAAGTCATTACCTGTATGGATGTAATCTTCATAGTCTGCGATCTGTGCACGCAGCTCCTTCGCCATCTGCCGGGCAGCCGCTGTTTCCTGACTGCTCTCAAGTACGAGAAGATGGTTTTTCATATCGTGATAGATTGAACGGATACGTTCTTCGTCCGCAACACGCTGACGATAATAAGCCTGCTGTGATTCCATATACCGTAAACGCTGCGCTGTCTGCATGGAATCATAAATATAAGACGCAAGATACATACATCCAAAACTGGAAAATATAGCCGCGCCGCATATAGGGTATACAATTGCCGTATCCTCCGGCATAAAATAAATGATTGTAAAAATGGCAACAAAGGATGCCAGCATCAGCATATCTATAATGAGCCATGTGCGTACATTCAGATGGGAAGGGAGCTTAGATAAAAATTTACGAAGTATCAGCCACGCCAAAATCCAAAACAGCAGACGCAGAAGCAGGGAAACCGTATGAAATGCCGTGCTGATGAGCATCAGTTTCGGGTCTTGCATCGTTTCCGCATAGCTTGCCTGCACAGCTAACTTAAATAAACGTCCGCCTGTGTCCAGCATTAAATAATTTACAGCAATCAAAGCCGGATAAAAAACTAAAAGCAGGGAAATTTTTTCCATGATAGTGCCTTTGTAGAACAACAAAATATATACGAAAAAGGCAAGCATTGTGCCGAGCAGACCGCCTAAATCATTAGAATAAATAATGGTATCTGCCAAATATCCGCAAACGAAAAATGCGGCGATTTTCAAAATCCGGTTTTCCCGTAGAGGCAGAAAAGCCTTTAAAATCAGATAAAAGACAAAGGCATATCCCCAAGCCAAAAAGAAAGAACAAATATTAAAAAAAAGAATAATTCATCGCCAGTTCCTCCCCGGAGCCGCCGGCTTATACAGATAAGAACAGGTTTCTGTGAATAAATTTCTGCCCAAGCCTCACGCACTGAGAAAGCAAAAACCGGATGAAAAGATCTGCGTCCCAGAAAAATACCGATACTGATCGCACGATCCATATGTAAGAAACATAAGCCCCACCGTGCCATCCACTTTCCGGATCTCTTCAGCTGTCTTTAAGCCGTTCATCTTCTCCATCTTAATATCCATAAAGATCAGGTCAAAATCCGGTTGATAATTCTTAAGAAGCTCCATGCCGTCATGATATTCAAAGTAACAGAACTCCCTGCCCGTCTCCTCGCTGTACCTGTCGAGACACTCCCGCAGTTCCCTGATCAGTATTTCCTCGTCGTCGCAGATCGCTATTTTAAACATTTTACTGTCATCCTCAAGATACTAAAAAATTCCAGTTACGCCCCGCCGCAAAAAACCGCTCAGAGCGCACCAGAATTATTATAAAAAAGAGGATTGTTGTAGTCAAGATACAGAGTAGATGAAGTACAACCAGTCAATACAGAGGATGGTCTGCTTCTTCGATTTCATATTGTATTTTTTCACCTGCACACACAATCTCAATATCTACTGTCCTGTCAGATGAGCAGGAAATAAACATCAAAGCATTGCCGCTTCCCTCATTTTCCCTTTCAATATCCAATTCAATAGTATCTCTGAAAAATCCATCTCCGGAGTTTACGGAATACTCCGCCTCCTCTGACAGCGCAGGCATATAAATCAGATATTCCGTATATGTCTCATCCTCTGTTTCGTTTTCATATCTAAGAACAATCGCTTCGTTAAGATCAATACTCTTCTCCTGTATCCAGTCTTCTATCTGTGCATTTCCAGTCTCCTGTACATAATCATCTACAGGGAAAACAGCTACAGCGGATGTCATCGTACTTCCTATGGAAAAAGTAATCAGCGCCAGCAGTATCATGACAATCGGAATCAAGATCACCGCAGTAAGAATCCATACCAGAGTCCGGTCTTTCTTTTTTACAGGAGCTGAAATGTTATCCTGATGTTCCGGCAACGGAGCGGCACATCTGGGGCACACCTTCCAGCCGGGTTCTACCGGTGCAGAACAGTTCGGACAGCAAGGTTTAAGTTTTGTACCGCAGCCGGGGCATACCACATAGTTTTCCCTCACCCTGGTTCCGCACACCCGGCATTTCAGATTCGAATAATTGCTTCTCACTAACAAATAAATGATAAACCCGATCAGTGAAGGCGCCAGCACTGCCACAAGAGTCCATAGAACTGCATTCATTCCCCGGTCTGACGCGTCCCGGTATACATAGACTCCGATCAGTACCGGGATTACCATAGCTATCACAAATATAGAAATCATTACACCAACTGCCATACCTCATCGCCTCCTTTTTTTCTATATGAATAAACAACTGCAATCACGACACTGCCTGCAGCAGATATTGCTGTATATCCAAAACAAAATGTTGAAATTACAGGCTGGAACTCCCTCATCAGCACTCCCAAAAGCACCGTCGCTGCCTGAGAAAGGACCACTGCCAGTGCCAGAAGAATTATCTGTCTTCGCAATTGCCTTCTCTCAAGCTCATGCTGCAGCATAGCTTCATTTAGTTCAGGCGGTACATATTGTTCAAAATCATAAATCTGTCTCATCGCCCAGCGCCTCCTTCAATATATTTCTTGCTTTATGCAGACGTGATTTCACGGTTCCCGTCGGGATCTGCAGTACTTCCGCTGCGGATTGGATGTCCATATCTTCAAAGTAATACAGAATAACTGTCAGCCGCAGTTTCTCCGGTAAATTCCGCACCGCCTCGTAAAGCGGCTCATAATCCTTCTTTTCCGGTGCGGGAACAGAGTGTATCAGCCGTTCTTGTTCCTGTGTATCCTTGAAACTAAGTACCGGACTGCGGACGATGCGTCTCAATGTATTCCGATAAGTATTAACACATATTTTTGTCAGCCAGGGTTCAAATTCTCTTTGCGGATCATACTTTGGTATATTTTTCAAAACTTTCAGCCATGTATCCTGATACAAATCTTCTGCCTCTGAATAATCAGCACAGAGCGTCAGGCATAATCCAAAAAGGCGCTTTCCATGCTTTCTGATATATTCGTCAATCACTCCCGCCCCTCCTTCCTGTACGC
>DWXI01000246.1 GCA_019119265.1 Candidatus Mediterraneibacter intestinigallinarum
TCTGGAAAGTCCGGAATATAAAGCGTATATGAAAGGCAGGATCAAGGAACACAAAGAAAGGGAAACTCTCCTTGCATCCTCATGACAAATTTACTATAATGAGAAAAAGTTTACGTGTCATGTCGGAGGAATGAGATGAGGACAGTATTAAAACGTATGACCACAGTAATGCTGCTGTTGATCATGACAATGATACCCGTATCTAAGGCGCATGCAGAACCTCAGGAAGGGCAGTCAACGGATAATACGGCCGCACAGGAGACGGAACTTTCTGATTTTGAGAAACAAAAGAAAGCTTCCTATGACGCGGTTCCGGAAACAAACGATATTGAAGGATGGCCGGAAGGGCCGAAAGTATATGGTAATTCCGCTATTGTAATGGATATGAACAGCGGGGCCATATTATATGGAAAGAAGATTGACGAACAGCACTATCCGGCCAGCATCACCAAGCTGCTCACAGTTCTTATAGCTCTTGAAAATTCAAGTCTTGATGATGAAGTGTTATTTTCCCAGGAAAGTATTGACATTTTAAGATCCGATTATGCCAGCATCGGGATGCGCCCCGGCGAGATCCTGAGTATGGAAGACGCCTTATATGCCACCATGCTTGCATCCGCTAACGAAGTTGCATATGCTGTTGGCGAGAATGTAGGACAACTGATGGGCGGTGATTATAATACGTTTATTCAGGTCATGAATGACAGGAGTGCAGAACTGGGCTGTACGGGTTCCAACTGGACGAATGCTAACGGACTCCATGACACTCAGCATTATACCACGGCTCATGACATGGCGCTGATCACTTCCGCTTTATATCAATATGAAGAGTTCCGAACGATCGCGCAGACTTTGAATTATACGATCGGACCGACAAATCTGGTAGATGAAGACCGGGTGTTCCAGCAGCATCACAAAATGCTGTGGCCAGGAAACAGCAACTATTATGAGTACTGTACCGGTGGAAAGACAGGGTATACGGATGAATCCAGAACGACTCTTGTCACTACTGCAGACAACGGAACGCTGCAGCTTGTGGCGGTAGTACTTCAGGATGACGGAGACGTATATGCGGATACAAAGGCGATGTTCGACTATGGCTTTGACAATTTTTCAAAAGTTCTTTTAAGCGGAGAGGAAAAACCGGAAGAGATCCGTTCCTATGCAGACAATGATTCTTATGTACTTCTTCCGGATGGGATCACATTTGATTCGCTGGATCATGAGATAACGGTTGAAGATGAGAAACAAGCCGCCGGACGGATTACATTCCTTTACAATGGACAGAACGTGGGAAGTGCGGACGTTGTGCTGACCCCGGAATATATAGAAGAAGCAACCGGGTACACGACCAGGATGGATCTCAGTGGCTCCGGAGCTGCTTTGGGAGAGGATTCACAGAGCAGCCTTCTTCCGATACAGCTATCAACGATCATACGTATAGCAGCAGTGGCTGCGGCAGCTGTGCTCCTGCTATTATTTGTGATGGCAATTGTCCTCAGGCATAGAGCTGCAGTCCGCAAAAAGCGCCGTATGATGATCAGGAGAAAGCGACATCAGGCGCAGATGCGGCACAGGACGAGCTCCCGACAGAACAGTCAGGGCAGAAGAAATTCCTCTCATGCCCGTCAGCATGCGTCAGCCGACAGAAACCGAAGAAGAGGCTAAGTATACTGCCTGCGGTAATCCGTGGGCAGTATTTTCATGATATCCTTAAATGCCGCCGAAAACTTGCTCTGACTTTCATACCCCACTGCACGGGCAATGGAGGCTATACTTTCGTTGCTGTTCCGAAGCAGTCCGGCTGCTTTTGTGATGCGGTAGCGCTTCATATATGCGGCAACAGGCATTCCGTAAACGGATTTGAATATGCTTTTCAGTGCGGCGGTATTGATGAGATATTCTTTTGCCAGTTCGTCGATCGTATATCTTTTTTCAGGATGTTCTGTCATTCGGTCATGGATCTGCCGAATGAGGCTGACCTGTTCGGAGTAGTGGGGGTCGAGCACGTTTTCCCCGGCAGGTTCCGCCATATTCAGGAACATCAGAAGTTCCTGGCATTTCAGTTTCAGGTAAGGCAGCTTCATCTGTTCCGGAAGGTCATATACTTCGGAAAATATATGCTCGATCCGGCTGCTTGCAGGAAGCGCTGCAGTTTCCTGCTTTCCGCAGAACTTCACGCAGAGGTCTCTGACGTCCACACCCGCGTCGCGAAGAAGTTCAGGCAGGCTCTCCTGCAGTACCGGAAGATCGAGGGCAACGGAGAGCCCTTCATAGTATCCGAGCGGAAGAGTGATGTCAGAGTCAGAACATTTATCCGTATAGTGGAAGGATAAATCACCGTTTCCGAAATATAGGCTTAATCCTCCTTTCATTTCCCAGCCGATCCTTCCGGCACGGCAGTGATCAATGGAAAGAACGGAGACGCCATGATTGTGGTGAATTCGAAAATGATCTGCGAGATAGCAGTGAAAAGACAGTTCAATTCCGGGATACAGTTCGAAAGTCTCCGATTTCAGTCTGACGCTGTCAGGTACGCTTTCGGAGGATGCCGTTGTTATAATGTCAGCTCTTCCGAGGGGATGTCGGATGTTAATGCAGCTTCCCTCCGGCACATCTTTGAGTTTTTCGGTAATCGTACACAGCTCTTTTTCCATATTACGTATCTTCCTCCGGACAGGTAATCTTTCCCAGCTTTTCTATCATATGATGAAGCATCTGTGCCAGCTCAGTATCTGCCGTCCTGTAATACATTTCTTTTCCTTCACGCCGGCTGACGATCAGGCCGCTGCTCTTTAAGATCCTCAGATGATGTGAGACTGCGGGGCTTGTCATATTTACAATGGCAGCGATATTGACCACACATTCCTCACAGTGGCACAGAAGCCAGAAAATACGCAGCCTGCTGGGATCCCCCAGTTGTTTCATCGCCTCGGATACTCCGGCGATCTCAGCCTCTCCCGGCAGATGTTTCCTTATTAATTCTTCATTATTATGCCCGTGGTCGTGGGGGAGATTCTGTTCTTTCATAAGTCGTTGCTCCAATCAGAAATATATTTCGCCCAAACGGAAATAACACCCGTATAGCTCTTGACTTATTATAAAATCAGAAGTACATTATAGTCAACAATTAAATAATTGTTTAATCTAAATTCAGTACCGCCGGTGCGGGTGAAAAGGAGACAGAGAAATGAAAAAGAGTTATAAGATCGATGTTGACTGTGCAAACTGTGCAAATAAGATGGAGCAGGCTGCGAAGGAGACGGCAGGAGTAAAAGATGCGGTCGTAAACTTTATGACATTAAAGATGAACGTAGAGTTTGAGGAAGGACATGACGCAAAGACGGTCATGCAGGAAGTTCTTAAAAATTGTAAGAAAGTGGAAGACGACTGCGAGATCTTTCTGTAGGGTGATAGAAGGAAGGACTTATGAGTAAAAAACAGAAAAAAATGCTGATCAGGATCCTGGTCGCGGCGGCGCTGCTGATCGGATTTCATTTTCTTCCATTCGGCGGATCGGCCCGATTCATTCTTTATCTGATCCCCTATCTTGTGATCGGCTATGATATCCTGATCAAAGCGTTTAAGGGAATAAAAAACCGTCAGCCGTTTGATGAAAGTCTGCTGATGGCGATCGCCACGATCGGTGCGATCGCTATTGCGATATACAGCGAAGCAGTTGATCACGAAGCAGGAGATTATGTAGAGGCCATAGCGGTTATGCTGTTCTATCAGATCGGCGAGTGGTTCCAGAGTTACGCTGTTGGTAAAAGCCGCAGAAATATCAGCGATCTGATGGACATCCGTCCTGACTATGCCAACATTGAAAAGGACGGGAAACTGGAACAGATCGATCCGGATGAAGTAGAAATCGGCTCTGTGATCGTGGTACAGCCGGGGGAGAAAGTTCCTATTGACGGTATCGTTACAGAAGGAACGTCTACCCTTAACACAAGTGCACTGACAGGAGAAAGCCTGCCTAGAGATGCAGAAGAGGGAGACGAAGTCATCAGCGGCTGCATCAATATGACAGGCGTGCTGAAGATAAAGACGACGAAAGAGTTTGGAGAATCTACAGTGTCGAAGATCCTGGATCTGGTGGAAAACGCCAGCTCCAGAAAATCAAAATCCGAAGACTTTATTACCAAATTTGCACGGGTCTATACCCCGGCAGTTGTTTACAGCGCCATCGCACTTGCGATTCTCCCGCCGCTTATAAGAATGTTCGGAATGGGGATTCCGGCAGAATGGGGTACGTGGGTATACCGCGCGCTTACATTCCTTGTTATAAGCTGCCCGTGCGCGCTGGTGATCAGTATTCCTTTAAGTTTCTTCGCAGGAATCGGCGGGGCAAGCAACGCCGGAGTGCTTGTAAAAGGGTCAAATTATCTGGAGACATTATCTCAGACAAAATGTGTTGTATTTGACAAAACGGGTACTCTGACACAGGGAGTATTCGAGGTAAACGAGGTACATCATAATGAGATGGACAGAGAGAAGCTGCTGGAATACGCAGCGCTGGCTGAAAGCGCGTCATCCCATCCGATCAGCAAGAGTCTGCAGAAAGCTTACGGAAGAGAAATCGACAGAAGCCGTGTGACAGATATTCAGGAAATCAGCGGCAATGGCGTGATGGCAAAGGTAGACGGCGTTGACGTTGCGGCAGGAAATTCAAAACTCATGGACAGACTTGGCGTCAAATGGATTGATTGCCATCAGGCGGGTACGATCATTCATATGGCGGTAGACGGGATCTATGCCGGACATATTGTGATCTCTGATATTGAGAAGCCTCATGCGAAAGAGGCGATACAGGCGCTGAAGAAAGCAGGTGTGGAGAAGACGGTCATGCTTACCGGCGATTCCAGAAAGGTAGCCGAACATGTGGCAGCAGACCTGGGCATTGATGAAGTACACGCAGAACTTCTCCCCGCTGATAAAGTATCCGAAGTGGAAGAACTGCTGAAAAAGAATACAGGGAAAGGAAAACTGGCGTTCGTGGGAGACGGCATCAATGACGCGCCGGTGCTCTCTCGTGCAGACATTGGCATCGCCATGGGAGCTATGGGATCAGACGCAGCTATCGAGGCCGCAGATATCGTTCTGATGGACGACGATCCGATGAAGATATCTAAGGCCATCCGGATCTCAAGAAAATGCCTCCGAATCGTCTATGAAAACATCTGGTTTGCCATCGGGATCAAGCTGATCTGCCTCGTACTTGGAGCAGTCGGTATTGCCAATATGTGGCTTGCTATCTTCGCAGATGTGGGAGTCATGATCATTGCAGTGCTCAACGCGATCAGGGCGCTGTTTGTGAAAAAACTGTAAGAAAGTCAGAGGAACTGTTGGGAAATAGATAGTTCCTCTGACTTTCTTATAGATTACGTCCTTGATATTGTATTGTTACCACATAAACTATTTTGTGTTGCTCATCAATGTGGAAATGTATCCAGGCTTAAAACAGCCTTCTTGATTCGGTCAACCTGTTCTCTGGCATTTTCAGGAGCCAATTTCTCATTTGCGATATATTGTAAATTTGATCTAATTCGCGGACAGCGCTGGGGTTGACTTTTACCTTGTATTTATCCAAAATGTTTTTTCTCCAATTCTGCAAAAACTATTTCTGCGTCAACTGCTTCTGCTCCTTGTGTGCAATATTGGAAATCTCAGTTGTATTGCGTAGCTCTTTAATAGGCATAATAAGTGGCATAACACATCGCTCCCTTCTCTAACACAATTATAGCATAATTATGAATACAAAGGTAATATAAAATGCTTATCATTAACTTTTTCCTAATCTTTTTCTAAAATGATTATTCAGTTAAGGATTATTTCACAATTTATCCTTTATACTTGACTCATCAAAGATGAAAGGCAGAAGACGGATGTATCTGGCAATATTAAAAAAGGATTTAAGAAGAAAACGTGCAATGAATTTTATTTTCGCCGCATTTGTAATGCTTGCCACGGCGTTTATTGGCTCGAGTACGCGGAGTCTGATTGCGACGACGGGCGGACTTGAAGGGTATTTTGATAAAGCAGGGGTAGGAGATTACATGATCTCTGTCGGCAGCGGAGATATTGATGAGCTGGAGGAATTTTTAGAAGACAGTGATAATATCCGCTCATATTCACAATCGGGCAGTAATCTGCTGACCAGTAAAGATTATGTGACACTCAGCAGCGGGGAGGAGATTAACTATAGCTTTACCATTTGTGTCACTGCTCCGGAGACGTATGGACAGAAATATTTCGATGCAGATAAGCAGGAGATTGTACAGGTGGAGCAGGGCGAATGTTATCTTCCGTATTCTCTGATGGAAGGAGCAGGTCTGCAGGAAGGAGATCGGATCACTGTGACCATCGGCGATACTTCCCGTGCATTTACTGTTGCAGGAGAAATGATGGACGCTGTGATGGGAGGGGAGTTTATCAGTATGAAGCGGATACTTATGAGTACGGAAGACTATGATATTCTCCGGGATGCGGCCTTAGACGCGGGGATGGAGGAATATATTTTTTATATGATAGATATGGGGGATGAGCAGAAGTTTGTCAATGAATTCTATGCTTCCGGGATCGTAACTCTGACCAGCTTTAACAGAGATACATTGGGCATGACCTATGTTATGGACATGATCATCGCCGTCATTTTTGTGGTGGTCAGTATTGTACTTATTATTATTGCACTGGTGGTGTTGAGATTTACGGTGTCTTTTACAATGGAGCAGGAATATCGGGAAATCGGGATCTTAAAGGCGCTTGGAATAAGAAACGGAAGTATCAGGCTTCTGTATCTTTCCAAGTATATTGTCCTGACTCTGGCCGGTAGTGCGGCAGGTACGGGAGTTGGTCTTCTGCTTGAGAATGTCATGATGGCGGGAGCGTCACGCAGGATCATGCTGGAGGAAAGCGATTCAATACTTCTGCAGATATTTCCGGTGCTGACAGTACTTGCTGTTGTGCTCCTGTTCGGCTGTATCTGCACCGGCAGAGTGAACAGGATCTCTCCTGTGACGGCAATGCGTGCAGGAGCTGAAGGAGAAAGTTTCAGCCGCAGCAGTCCGATAACTCTCGGCGGTACAGGCGCCATGCCGCTTCCTTTTTTTATGGCGCTGAACGATATCTTGAGCGAAGTAAAGAAATTTACTATGATGATCCTCATATTTACCCTTGGTATCATTATGATCAATATTCCGTTGAGCGCAGTATCTACACTTAGAAGCGATGAGATGATCCTGTTGATGAACATGGCGAAGTGCGACGGCGCAATGATCAGAGAAGATCCGGCGCTTATCAGCCAGACAAAGAAGGAACTTGAGCAGGAATTGGATGATATAGAAGCAAAGTTAATGGATGGGGGAATTGGTGCACGGGCCTTCAGGGAGGTGCTCTTCCGATATACTCTGAGCTTTGAAGATAATATGGCATCCTCTATAGCCGTACAGGGGCTGCATACGGATACGGCAGAGTACCTTTACTTCAGCGGAGCCGCTCCCGAACTTGCAAATGAGATTGCGGTCACATCCCTGGTTGCAGAAAAACTGGGCGCGCATATCGGAGATACAGTGAATATCATGATAGACGGTGAGAACAGAGAGTTTATGATCACTGCCCTATACGAGTCTCTGACAAATATGGGAGAGGGAGTCAGATTTTCTGAAAATGCAGTGCTGGATTACACAGAGAAGAGCGGGGCAATGGGAATACAGTTTGCTTTGGAAGAAGATACGGATGCAGGAGAAACAGAGCAGAAATTAGCTGAGATCCGGGAGCTGTTTCCTGAATATGAGGTTATGAGCTGCGAGGAATTTGCAGATGATACCATAGGGGTGTCCGGCATTCTAGATTCGGTGAGCAGGGTGATACTGGCTATTGTTCTGGCAGTGAACGCGCTGATCGCAGTGCTGATGGTACGGTCATTTATCAGCCGCGAGCGGAGCGATATCGCATTGTTGAAGAGTATGGGATTTCCGGACGGAACGCTGATCCTCTGGCAGGGGCTCAGGATTTCTCTGGTTCTGATCATTTCGACCATATTGGGATCTGTGCTCACACTGCCGCTGTCGGACTGGATACTGAGCCCGGTTTTTGGGATTATGGGTACTTCCAGGATCACGATCGTGATCGACCCGATGATGTCATACTGTGTGTATCCACTGACTGTACTGGCGGTTACTACCGTATTTGCCCTGTTTTCTGCATTACAGATTACGAAAATAAAGGCACGGGAAATCAATAATATATAAAAATGAGGAGATAAAAAATATGGATACCATTCTTGAGGTCAGAGACCTGTGTAAAACTTATGTGGTCAATAAGAGACAGAATAACGTACTGAAAAATATAAATCTGACGATACACAGCGGGGAGATGGTGGCGGTTATGGGGCCGTCGGGCTCAGGAAAGTCCACACTGCTCTATACGGTGTCGGGTATGGATGAGCCGAGTGCCGGACAGATAATCTTCGACGGAAGAGATATCGCCGGACTTGACAGAAAAACGCTGGCACAGATCAGGCTTGACGATATGGGATTTATCTTTCAGCAGATGTATATGCTTAAGAATCTGAGCATTCTTGACAATATCCTTCTGCCTGCTTTTCAGTCAAAGAAGCCGGGGATGAACCGGAAGGAGAAAATAAAACGGGGGCAGCAGCTGATGCGCCGCCTCGGGATCATGGAGACAGCAGAAAATGATATCAACGAGGTATCGGGAGGACAGCTTCAGCGCGCCTGCATCTGCAGGAGTATGATCAACAATCCAAAGATGCTGTTTGCCGATGAACCCACCGGTGCACTGAACCGGGCAAGTTCTGACGAGGTGATCGGAGAACTTGCCGGATTGAACCGTGACGGTACAACGATCATGCTCGTCACCCATGATGTAAAGGTAGCAGCCTCCTGCTCAAGAGTGCTCTATCTGGTTGACGGCTGCATTGCAGGACAGTATAATCTTGAACAGGAAAAGCCCGAGGCCGACAGACGCGAGCGCGAGCGGGCGATCAGCAGTTGGCTGCTGGATATGGGATGGTAAGGAGAGAGCAGAGTGGATATCTTGATCGTAGAGGATAATGATGAACTGGCGGAAGTACTTCTGGATTTTCTGGTGGCTGAGGGGTATGAGGCAGAGATTGCGGGAAACGGGTATGAGGCGCTGGAGCTTTTTTCAGCTCACAGCCCCCGGCTCGTTATCCTTGATATTATGCTGCCGGGGATGGACGGATTTACCGTCTGTACGGAGATACGCAGACTCAGCGATGTGCCGGTGATCATCGTCAGTGCAAGAGGGGAAAAGACAGACATGCTGGATGGCCTGGGCCTGGGCGCTGACGACTACATAGAAAAACCCTATGATATTGATATCCTTCTGGCAAAGATCAACGGTATATTCGAGAGAAGATACCGGGGACGGATGATAAAGGAAGGCAGTCTTACCATTGACTGTGCAAAAAGGGAAGTCTATCTGGATGGCAGGCCGCTGCCTCTGACCGTGAAAGAGTATGAACTGCTGCTTTTACTCGTTACAAATAAAGAAAAAGTGATAAGCAAGGAAGAACTGTTTAATAAAGTATGGGGAGTTGAAAGCGAGAGCGAACAGCAGACGCTGACAGTGCATATTAAGCGTCTGCGGCAGAAGATAGAGAAAGATCCGGGGAATCCCCGCTGCATTCTAACAGTCTGGGGAGTGGGATATAAATTCGTACAAGGAAATATATGAAAGGATATACATTATGAGAGGGTATCGTAAGCTGTGTGTATCAGTGATCATAGTTTTTCTCTTTGTTATTGCCTGTGCGAATTGCGCGCTTTCCCGTGTGCCCGTTCGGGACGGAGACAGACTGTATATGGTGGAGATCAACCGTGCTGAAGATGAGATCAGACAGGAAGGAGAGACAGATCCGGCCGGATATAGGACTCTTGTAAATGTAACTAAACTCGAGAAGGACGCATCTGAGGATGAGGCCGAAGATTTCTTCAGATCAGGCGGCGACTATGCGGTCAGAATTATTGACGGTGCGTACTACCGATTTGACTATGAGACGGACGCAGGAAAAGAATACGATTCCGCCTGTCTGGTGATGAATATTTCACTGGCTGCTGCTCTTCTGGCGACAATTGCTCTGATGGTTTGGATGAGACAGAAGATCCTGCTCCCTTTTCATAAGATATCATCTCTTCCGGAGCAGATCGCGAAGGGGAACCTGACCGGAGAAATTAAAGAGAGCAAAAGCAGATATTTTGGAAGATTTATCTGGGGGCTCAATATCCTCAAGGAGAATCTGGAGCAGAGCCGTGCCAGAGAAATGAGTATTCTGAAGGAAAGGAATACTCTGATACTGTCGCTCTCCCATGATATAAAGACCCCTCTGAGCGCCATTAAGCTTTATGCGAAAGCTCTCGAGAAGAATCTCTATGGCGATAATGTAAATAAGAAAAATGAGATCGTACGGAAAATCAGCGAAAATACGGATGAGATCAACTCGTATCTGGCAGATATCATAAAGGCGAACAGTGAGGATTTCCTGAATCTGAAAGTGCAAAACAATGAGTTCTATCTCTCATATCTGATCGGGGAAATCCAGGAATACTATCGTGAAAAGCTTATTCTGCTCGGCACTGAGTTCGAAGTGGGCGAATATCATGACTGCCTGTTAAAAGGAGATTCGGACAGAGCGGTAGAAGTGCTGCAGAACATCATGGAAAATGCCATCAAATACGGAGATGGGGAAAACATTACTGTCTCTGTCGAGGAAAAAGAGGATTTGAGGCTTGTGACGGTGACTAATACGGGAACGCCTGTCAGTCCT
Organism: Candidatus Mediterraneibacter intestinigallinarum; assembly: GCA_019119265.1. GTDB lineage: Bacteria > Bacillota > Clostridia > Lachnospirales > Lachnospiraceae > Mediterraneibacter > Mediterraneibacter intestinigallinarum. The sequence continues at coordinate 10,814 of DWXI01000246.1, forward strand.
GACGAGACCGCTCATATTTTCAGCAGTTTTTACAGGGGGTCAAACACAAAGAATAAGCCGGGCAGCGGGCTTGGCC
>DWXI01000247.1 GCA_019119265.1 Candidatus Mediterraneibacter intestinigallinarum
GGTGATTCTGTTTGCATATGCAGAAGGTCTGCTTCTTCCTGCAATCATAATCATGCTCATACTCACGATGACTGCAATGGGAATTGTCATGATCCATCTTCCGGTAGATGCACTATTTTTGTCAGGCGGAGGGCTTACCGTGGATCAGTTGATCTTTCGGCTTCTGTATCGGCTACGACATAGAGAGCTGTATACCAAATGCGGGATATCTGAGGAGGACTGTCTATGAAGAAGAAACTCCGTTTTCTATTTCTGGTTTTGATAACGGTAGTAATGCTGACCGGATGCGGCGGAGATGATGAAGGAGAAGACCCGTTTGATTTTTCAGGAGCTGAGCCAAAAGATATTAATCCGTGGACGTATCTGGAAGATACTTCAATTTACTTGAATGATTCCCTGACTGATCTGGCTTCATCGTCTTCAGAATTGGCAATGACAGTAGGAATTATGGGGATGGTATTTTCTATTATCTACATTGCGGTACGACTTCTCTTTTCCCGCAATGCCGCTCGTCGTGAGGAGATCCGGCAGGAGGCGGTCATTAAAGGAATGATTGCAGTTATGCTCTTTTCCGTTCCATTCTGGCTTGGAATTTTTAAACAGTTTTCTGAACTTCTGATTTGAGGAAATAGAAAATGACAATGATAACGCAACTGATCAGAAATATACAGATTATCGCAGCAGTAATCATAATCATCCTGCTCGTTTTTTGCGGGATAGGTCTTTATCTTTTCAAATTTAAAAAGAGAACAGTAAAAGAACAGGCGCTAGACTATTCGTCATTTAACAGGAAAGAAGTGGTTGATTATATCGGCTTTGATGATGTGGCAGATGAAATGCTTGTGGCGGACGGAGGTAAAAGATTCATTGGCGCGATCAAATGTCAGGGATTTTCTTTTGCCGATGCCGAGCCGGAGGAAAAGCTGCAGACAATCCGCGGATATATCACTTTTTTTAATGTAATGATGGGACCGGTACAGTATCGGCAGTCTTCCAGGGATGTAAATCTGGATTCACTGATTGAGAGTTACAGAAAGCAGATTACTTCTCTTCAGGAGAAACGCTTCACATTGAACCTTGATTATACAGATTTGAAAGCTGAATCCGAAAATCCGGCGCTGTCACCTTCTGATTATGACATCTACTATGAAAAGTTGAAACATATGCAGAGAGAAATGACTTCTTTGGCATATCAGATCGAGCAGCTGGAGGCGCAGGTGCAGTATATGTATGCTATTTCCGGTGAAAATGCAGGAGCAAAGCGCGAGGAGGTATACATCTTTGACTGGCAGTACAACCCGGTTGATTTCTCATCCCAGGAACTGGAAGGGATTGAGGTGTATCAGCGGGCAGAAGCCCAGTTGAAGGCAAAGGCAAATGCATATATCAATGCTCTGCGTAACTGCGGCGTCCATGCCAGACGAATGTCGGGAGTGGAACTTCTTGAAGAGATCCGTAGGTATACCCATCCGGTTTCCGCAGCTAAAGGAACCGTGGAAGATATTGTTCAAACGGCCTATGACAGCATTTGTGTGACGAGCCGGTCTCTTCAGAAGCTTGAGGATGAAGTAAACAGAAAGATTGTGGAAGAGATTGCCCGGGAAACCGGAATAGCGGAAGGAGGATTTGGACAATGAGCGTATTGCTGACAGAACATAAAGAACTTTTTATCGTGGCGTTTGTTGGAATCCTCTTTACCGCGGCTGCATTGACGGCAGTTTTGGGCATTATGCTTGCCAAGAGGAAAAAGAATCCTGATGAGAAAGAACTGGAAGAAAAGAAGCAGAAGAAAGCGGATAAAGTCATGGAGGCGAGGAAAGTAGTTGCGCCGGATGGAATCAATCCGAATCCTCTGTCATATACAGTGGTTCAGGACTGTGGCCATGACATTTATATAAGAAGTTTTACGGTAGATTCCCTGCCGAAACGAACCGTATTTGCTGTGACATTCCCCTCCTTGTTTAATTTTGACCGGATGAATAGTTCGGTTTTTATAGAGCCCATCACAGAGGGAAGAGCATCACACCTTCTGGATGAAAGGATTGTGGAAATTGAGACAAATATCATTACAGCGGAAAAGAATGCAGATCGTAATCAGATAAGAAAACTTACATCAAAATTAAGAGATACGGAAGCCTGGGCACAGCGGATCGAAACGGGAGACAACAGCCTTTATCATGTATATTTCCTGTTTACTATCATGGCAGACAGTCTGGATCAATTGAACAGACGGACGGATGCTTTCCGCAATCTGGCGAAAGAGAGGCAGGTGACCCTGTCCTGCTGTTATGCCCAGCAGGCAGAATGTTATCTTTCAGGAATGCCGCTGATTTACCGCTATAGTGCGTCAATGGGGCCGATACGTTCGTGCGGACTGAAACGGCACACAATGGATAAACTCAGCGTTGCCAGTATTTTTAATCATACTCAGGACAACTTCTTCCAGGAGAACGGCATCATAATCGGACGGAATTTAAGCACTGGGATGCCGGTCGCCTTTGATGTCTATGACAGCAAGCATAATGGCTACAATATCGTTTTTGCGGGCATGACAGGCACGGGAAAGTCGGCGTGCATGAAGATCATGGCTTCACGTTACATAACGAAGAACGGGTATCGTTTCGTATGCATTGATTCACAAGCGCGAGGAAACCGCGGGGAGTATGCCATGCTGGCAGATATGATGTGTAGCACCAATTATTCCATAAAAAATGGGTCAGGGAATGTCATAAATATATTCGATCTTGACAAGGAGGAGGAATGGTCGGAACTGAACGGGAGTTACGAGGTGCTCCGCCTTCAGGATAAGATCGCAAATGCGAAATCAGACATTATGACTTTGATCCAGGGGAATAAAGAACCCGCAGATTTTACACTGATTACATATGTGGAACGTATTGTTATGGATACGGTCGCCGAACTTTACGAAGAACGGAAGATATATGATAACGTAGTCGATTCCCTTTATGAGTCCGGCAAAGGAATCAAAGATGGTGTGATCACCAGCGGTAAAATCAAGAAAAAGATGCCTGTTCTTACTGACTTCTATAAGAAGATCCTGTTAAAAAGCAGAGAGAACCGGATACCGGAGCACAAGGAAGCTTACCGGATCATACTTGATAGCCTGAAAGACAGGGTAAAGGAACTGTATTATTGCCCGAAGTGTCTGACCTTCTACACAAGGGAGGAATGGAAAACAAATAAGAAGAAATGCAGATGTGGAACGGGAATTATCAGGATACACGGGGCAAAGGCATATTATGACGGGCAGAGTACGATCCAGATACGGGAAAATGAGCGCTTTACAAATCTGGATATTTCTCAGCTCCCGGAGACGGAGCGGCCGATTGCCAGACAGATCTGCCTGAGTTTTCTTAATGAGCAGTTTATCAAGGCGAATGCCACCAACCCGAAAAAGACACAGCCACTTGGAGTGATCGTTGATGAGGTGCATCAGAACTTTTCCATGAAATCACAGGTCGCAAGCCTGGATTATGTGGCAAGGACAAGCCGGAAACGCCTTGTTTCACTATGGACAGCAACACAGGCGCTGAAGGATTATGATTGCTGCAGGGAAACAGAAGCACTATTGAAGCAGGCAGCGGCAAAGTTTGTATTTAAGCAGTCATACAGCGACCGGAAATGGGTCCAGGAGGCCCTGAACCTGACAAGCGGGCAGACAGAGCGAGTTATGGAGCTAGGAGGAGATCCATCAGATGAGTCCGAAAGCCGAAAAGGGGAAGTCTGCATTGTCGATAATGGAAAGATCTGCTTTGTAAAGATCGATTATCTTAAGAAAGCTGAAGCGGTATTTGTAGAAACGGATCCCCGCGTGATCCAAGAGATGTACGCATAAGGGGGCCGCCTATGAGAAAATGGAGAGTTTTGGGGAAAGTCTGCCTTTTTTTACTCTGTTTTACTCTGATGATGCCGTGCACAACAGTGGTGTACGCGACGGATGACTTGACGAATGAGGTAGATGAAGCGAATGAAGACCGGTTTTCACAAGGTTCACCCTGGTTGGACGGTGCGGATGACTCTATATACTCGAATGGGGTTGATACTACTGAAGAAGAACAGGATATTGAACCGGATGAGCCGGGGATGGTTGAAAAGTATTTTTCCGAACTGCTGCGAAATATAGCAAGCAGCCTGATTGCTCTTCTTGAAAACATTCTTGGAACGAGTCTTGACGGCATCATATATGGAAGAGTTGGTAGCGGAAAGCCGAATTCGGTAAATATATTTGGATTTGAGCTGCGGTCTGGGAATCCGTATGGAGTTACAGCTGCCGTTTGTTATTCCCTGTTAAGGAGTATGGCTTTTGTATTTCTCGGCATCATGTTTGTAGCTATTCTTGCGAAAAGCCTTTGGACAGGGCAGACAGCCCAGAGCAGGGAACAGATTAAGTCAAGTATCTTCTCGACTGCTATGAAATTCAGCATCCTTATGCTGATGCCGTTCCTGTTTGATGTGGCGCTTTATGTCCGGGATGTAGCTCTTTATGGGGTAAAAGAGGTGACCGGACAGATGGTTACAGGGGGAGCGACCCTCTCTTTGTCGGAAGCATTCCTGACGAACGCAGAACAGACCGGCCGTTTTGTTGATGCAGTGATGTATTTGGGAACGGTCCTGCTTACGATGTATTTTGCCATAATCTATATCGCACTGGCAATTGATGTATTGGTTGCTTTTGTCGCTTTTCCGGTTCTGTGTGTGTTGCATTCCCCCAAAAGGGATCTGCTTGGGAACTGGATTATGAGCGTTTTATCGGACATAATTACTCCGCTTTTAGACGCGATCCTACTGATGGTGCCGCTTCTTACCAGTATGATGCTGGGAGACGTGATTCAGGGGATTGCGGTGATCCAGATGATCATGTGTATGCTGATCATCCCGGCAAGGAATCGCATTAAAAGCCATCTGGGAATCCAGAGCAATGAACGGGGAGGGTTCCTGTCTGCTATGGGGCTGCTTGCAATGGGACGGATGATTGCCGGAAAAGCGAAAGGTGCTGTACAGAGGATTGCCGGGATCCGGTCCGATCTTGAAAAGAGCCGTGCTCACGGAGAAATGGCAGAAGTGGATGAGGAAGAAAGAGAAGCGCTGCTGGGTGGATTTGACCGCAGCGGATCAGACAATCGAGCTGTCAGTGATATGGAAGAAAGAGAGCGGATGGCTCAGCTTTCTGGCGGAACAAGAGACTCTGCCGAAATGGATGGTTATGGAAACGGGGCACCAGAAGTCGCGGATCTTGACGATGATATGCTGCAGGGAGGAAGCCAGAATGATCTGGCAGGCATGGATGAAATAACAGATGATACGGGAATTCCGGAAGGCATGGAAATGAATGAAACTGAGACAGAACCTGCCCAGGATGATACGCCAGAAACCCCAGCTGGTACAGAAGAACCGCTCACACGGAATGAAGCCCTCCGTGATCTGAATAAGACAATGGATACCATGCAGCAAAAGATAGATGATCTCCGGGTAAAGAAGGCAGCTTATCAGAATCAGGAAAAACAGATTGCGCGTAAGATGCTGGATCATGAAAGAGGCAGTGATGAATACAGAGAGCTTGAGAAAGAGCGTGCAGATGCAGCGCTTGGTGCTGCGGAAACTGCCGAGAAGATTGAGGACCAGTCCAGAAAGCTGAACCAGCTCCGTCAGCAGGAGAAGGAACTGCGCGGTAGCGATCGCGGAGCTGTGCCAACACAGTTTGATGAAGCAAGGGCGAGAATCCTGTGTAAGCGTGCCAATATTGACAATTTTGAACAGCCGGAATTCAGAGGCGTGTTATCCAATGCTCAAATGGAGAAACTGTATCGCCAAAGAGCAATCGCAAATGCAGTCAAAGGAGGCGCTGCTGTGGCAGGCGCGGCCGCCGGCGGTGTGTTACTTGGCGGCGGAAGTGTATTTTTAGGTACCGGAGCAATGCAGATGGGTGCAGTGGCAGGCATGACTGCAGGATCAGCGATCGGCAGTACAGCAGTAGGAGCCGGAATTGCCGGCGGCCGTTTCGTAAAGACGGTGGGAAACCGGTTTGTGGATAGCGGCAATGCTTCACCGCCTGTACAACCTGTCTCTCCTCCGGAAACGCCGGTTTCGCCGGTGCCGACGGCAGCACCGACTCCGACAACAGGCGGAGAGAGGATAGTACCGCCCGAACAGCCGATTCCCCATCAGACACAACGAGTGGAACGGGAAATTGTGATAGAGGAAGGCCAGAATCCAACCGGGGTTGGACCAGAGGCAATGGGCTCTGTCGTGGAGCGGAAAGTACAGGTGGAAATCGAAAAAGACAGTGCGTCAGCACTCCAGCAGATTTTAACCCCGACCGGCGGAATCCGGAACAGTGCCGCTGTAGAGGCGCTCCGGCAGGCAAATATTGAAACAGAAAAATACATTCTGGCTGCCAGGGAATTAGAAGGGACTGTGCTGACAAAACAGCAGGAGCTGGCAAAGCGGACGGAATTCCAAACCGAAAAGCTGACCGATGAGATCATGAAAAGGCTGAGCAATAACCCTGATTATGAGCCGGGAACAGAGAATTATGCTGCAGCACGGGAAACGATATCAGACAAGGTCCGTGCCATCATTGAACGCCAGAACCGGGATCTGTTTTAGGGAGGATGAAAATTGAAACTGAAGAGAAAAATCTGCGTGCTGTTTGTGGTCCTCCTTTCGGCATTCCAGTTCACGGGCTGTGAGTTTGAAGGCAGTGGATACGGAACTGCGAATGTACCGCCCATAGTGGAACAATGGAGGTCTCTTGTCGAGCATTATGCAGAAGAATATGGAATACCGGAATATGTCGACCTCATACTTGCGATGATCATGCAGGAGTCAGGAGGAAATGCCGAGCAGACCCCTGATATCATGCAGTGTTCGGAAAGTGCCGGGATGTCGCCTAACGCGATCGATGATCCGGAGGTGAGCATCCGCCAGGGTGTGAAATATCTGGCATCACTGGTCCGGTCCGGTGAAGCGGCCGGGGTTGACAGGGCGACTGTGATCCAGTCCTATAACTTCGGTGGAGGATACATATCATTTATAGCCGAAAATGGCGGGAAACATTCGGAGGAGCTGGCAAGGCAGTATTCCTCTTCCATGGCATCCAGATATGGATGGAGCAGTTATGGGGATGTGAAGTATGTGGAGCATGTATATTCGCATATGAATTTTGACTCTGCTGCAGCAGGGGAAGGATATGAAGCCATGTATGCCGTTATGAAGGACTATGAAGACGTCCCATATCGTTTTGGCGGGGAAACAAAAGCAGGGATCGACTGCTCTGCTATGTCAAAAAAAATATATCAGGCTGCAGGGATTACAATTCCCCGGAATGCGCAAGCCCAGTATAATGCCTGTAAACATATACCGGAAAGCGAAGCCAGACCAGGGGATTTGATCTTTTTTACAGGAACGTATGATGCAGGAGCATATATTACCCATGTAGGTGTATACACGGGTAACAATCAATTTTTCCATGCAGGCGGGACTAAATGCCAGTTTTCGGATTTCACAGGTTATTATAGAGAACATTTTGTCAGTTTCGGACGGATGTAGTGAATAACTTCTCGGAATCTCAATGAATGAGATTCCAACAGAAACTTGACAACTGAATATCGTGCAGGAACAGAAATTTACGAGAAAAGGACATAAACATTGGACATAGCGGGTACTATGCCTTGAAAAATCT
>DWXI01000021.1 GCA_019119265.1 Candidatus Mediterraneibacter intestinigallinarum
AAGAAGCACCTGGGAATTCAAACAACAACGTATAGACAGATGTCATATGAAGGGTGGGAACAAGATTTTCCAGTTCCGGAAAAAGGATGCAGACAAGTCGGGATATAGATACCTTGAGAGCAGAGCGTTCCTTTACTTTATCAAAACGATCAGGGTTGTTTCATGAATAAAAATTAAATATGGAGAATCCCTTGAAAAAGCTGGAAAATATAGAGCTATACATCGATCAAGAGCAGAGTATTGCTATTTTCTCGGAATAACGATATAATATTGATATAACTTTAAGGAGGTACTTCTATGCCAATGATTCGTCCAAGCAGTGACTTACGTAATAAGTATAATGAGATTTCTGAATTCTGCAATCAGTATCAGGAGCCCGTGTTCATTACAAAAAACGGAACCGGTGACCTTGTAGTTATGACTAACGCCCAATACGAACAGCTTTGCGGCAAAGCGGAACTGCGCCATCTTCTGGAGGCCGGATTGAAAGATACCAAAGCTGGACATGGCAGGCCGGCGTCTGATGTTTTTGCTGATTTAGAAGAAAGGTTTGGTTTCCCATCAGATGTATAAGGTGATTATTGATTCCCTGGCTGAGCAAGATCTGGTTGATCTCTTTATCTACATTACAGAAACACTGAAAGCACCGGATGCGGCGAAACGCCTATATGGAAAAATAAAAAAAGAGCTGTCCGATCTGGCATCCATGCCATACCGTTGCCCGCTAATTGCAGAAGAACCATATGCACAGCTTGGCGTGCGGAAATTATTCATCGAAAACTACATCGCATTTTTCCTTGTTGATGAAGCATCAAAAGAAGTCCAAGTATTCCGCATTCTTTATAACCGAAGGGAATGGCATGACCTCATTTAATACGGCAGACGGACTGTTCAAAGCAGTCCGTCTCCGAATATCTGATATAATCTTCTCTACTAATCCCTGCATATCCCTGGCTCACCTTATTCTTTCTGTATTTGCTCAAGCATCTTTTTAACGGCTAAAGTTTTAGTGTGGATGCTTGCTTGCGATACGATACGGTCTATAATGCGTTCCTTGTCTTTGTAAATGATTTCTCTGACACATTCTTTTGTCGCAGCATCTACTTTTCGCCTGTCTGCCGAGTAATCCTTATAATATTGCTGTGCTATTACATCTAGCAGCCTATCTTTAATTTCTTCCTCTGGAATTTCTAATGTAATTTTCATAAATGACTCATTCCTCACTTCAGTATCCTCTGCCCGCAATTAGGGCAGAAGTCATAATCATCGCAATCGACTTCGTACTTAGTTCCACAGTTCGGGCAGATCCATATGTCATATACGATTTCCCCATCCTAGCATCCGTCTCCCTCATACATTGGCGCTGTTGCTGTATCACGCTGCACCAGCTCCGTGAGCCGGTTGAAGTCAACAGCACCAAACAGCTCATGGTATCTATGGCAAAACGCAACATGTTCGCTCAGTCTTTTGGGAGACAACCCAAGCTGCTTGTATTCTTTCAGTACAGTTGCAATACTAATGATCTGCTCCGGGGTAAAGCCGGTATCTTCATATCTGGCGAGATGTGTCGTGCACCGCTCATGCCCGAATTTTTCAGATCAACTCTCGTAATTGCCTTATTCTCGCCTTTAATCCATTGTGTTAAGCACTCCATCTTCGAACTCCTTTCTACGCTTGTTTTCTTTACTCTTCTGGTGGTGCCTCTGCCGCATCGCCAGTATAACCGCATCCTCTCCTACATCACTTCCCTTGAAAAGTGGTTCCTGTCCGATATACTTGTGCTTTTTCTTACACTTCTCAATTGCCGCCTCGGTGCTGTATCCCATCTGGCTCTCAATCTTCGCCTGGATCTTCCGGCACCGATTTGCGTGATAGATATAAGATGCCTGTACATATCCGATATTAGCCTCGGCGGCTTCGTCAAGCATATGCGTGTAATCATGCAGGACATTACATATGATCATCAGGTTTCCTGGCAACATATGTAATATCGGCTTCTTGCCATCCAAAGTATAATATTCAATCGGTATTCCATTTTCTTCGGCTTCCTTGATATCTTCCGTTATCTGTACAGTTTCTCTTGTCATAATATCTTTCCTTTCAACTCCAGGTTTTGCACCATGCGCTAGCAGGAGTCGAACCTGTCAGCTCGGGGATTCGGACCCCTCTGCACCCGGATGGACGGCCGCCGCCCACGTTAATATTTGCACATGAGTACTATCCGCATTTTGGTCCACGGTATTTCGGGCAGTACCGGATCTTGTCATCGGCATACTTTGCACCCTTGGGTATCAGCCGGAAACCGCTTTGCATCCGTTCGCAGTCGGAATATGGTGTCTTGCAGATCCCGCACAAGCCATTCTTCCTGATATACTCCTTCTGTTCCTTCTCACGCTTCTCGCCAGCAGTCATCTGATGTACAGTCGGATGCATCAGGTGAGGCAGCAGTACGGCCTGTACTTTTGATTTCTGTTTCACTTCAGGATGCTCTTTTCTGTAAGTAACGCTGCATTCGCGGGAACAAAAATACTGGTTTTTGGAAACATATTCTTTCCCGCACTGCCTGCACTTTTTTACTCCATAACGGCTGACTTCAAGCTTTTTCTTATGCTCTTCCCTGCATTTCTCCGAGCAATAATGATGCGGTTTGTCCAGTATTTCATCCGGGATGTCTGTAAGAACGTCTTTGAGCAACGCCCCACAGTTGTCACACACCACCCGTTCCCTTTTATATTCTTTCCTGCACTTACTGCTGCAGAACTCGCGTCCTTGATGCGTGCTTTTGAAACTAGTGCCGCATTGCTTACATACCAGATCGTATACCGTTGGGTTGTAGAACTGGTCCAGTGCCTTACTGTGCGCAATCCCTTTCTCAACGCGTCGGCGGATCTTGCATCCATTCTTACCGCAGTCCGGGCAGTATATCTGGCTTGCACGTGACGGCATAAAATATGCTCCACAGGCTTCGCATGCTTTCTCTTCCAGCATCCTGTTCCCTCCCTTGTGCTTGTAAATCCATTATAGCCTTTACGCTTTATTAGCATTTTTTCTCGCATGTAGCTAATGTGACCTGCTCCCACCACTTAACCTGACGGTTTGAAGTAGGGGCTTCCTGTTCAATAGCCCCTATGGGCTAAGTATCAACAGGCTATCCCCGCCAGTCCGGCGGTTCTTTTTTATTTATCGCCCGGATACGGGCATCTTTTTCTGCGCTGTTATGCACATAATAATCGCTTTCCTTCTTCCCGGATGTTGATCGCCGCGTTTACATCCCTGTCCATATGATTTCCACAGCTGCAATGATAGGTCCGCTCAGATAATGCCAGCGTTTCTTTTACCTTTCCGCATTTGCTGCATTTCTTGCTGGATGGATAGAATCGGTCTGTCTTTACGAGTACCTTCCCCCGTTGTTCTAATTTGTAGGCAAGCATATTCAGGAAA
>DWXI01000248.1 GCA_019119265.1 Candidatus Mediterraneibacter intestinigallinarum
TCGGTATGGCAGTGGGGCATCTGCGGGATAATATTAAGATCATCGAGGATGATAAAGATGAAGAGATTGCCTTTCTGTCAGGACAGCTGGACGATATATATGATATCAACAGTAGTAATCTGAAAGTGAAGAATATCTTGGAAGAACATATTGTCTCGTATGATGACAGCCTTGGCGTCCTGCAGGACATGACCGCCAGCTTGGAGCAGCTTAATAGCGGAAATGCAATGTACAAGGCGGCAGAGGTATTGTCTAAAGTGCTGGAGACTGAGGATGCCGCAATATATAAAGTATCTAATTCGGATTATTGCCGTCTGCTCGTAGCGACAACGGATGATGCGCGGCAACTCGGTAAATCCCTCAAATATTCCGAGAAACACGATCTTTGGGAGAGTCTTGAAAAAAATGAAGTATATGTCAACAGGACGCTCGAGAAAGGGATGCCGGTCATGGCATATGGACTTCGTCATGGAGACACTCTGGAGTATATATTGATGATCTGGAATCTTCCGTTTGAAAAGATATCTCTCCATCAGATGAATCTTCTGAAGGTCGTCGGACATATGATTCATAACGCGATCACAAGATCAGATGTTTATTATGAGGCGATCAGTGATAAACGATATCTGCCGGAAACAAAGATACTGAACGAGAGAGCGTTTGAAGAAACGATAAATACAAGTTTGGAGATCAGCAAGAGGAACTACGGCGAGTGGGTTCTTATTTGTATTGAATCTGCCGGGTCAGTGGGCGCGCTGCAGAAGAATGAAAAGGAACTGAGGTACTATAATGAAGTACTTACTAAAAATCTCAGAGATACAGACAGAGTAGGGGTGGGAAAAGACGACCGTATCTATATCCTGCTGGCTAACTCGAATGCTCAGGAGGCAGATATCGTAATCCGGCGGTTTGCTTCTCAGGGAATCGTATGCAGTCTGAAAGAGAGTGTGTGATATGCAGCTGGCGTTACTTATTTTGATCTTGATCATTAATACAATCATAGCGGTCGTATATCTTCTGTGGGGAATTCTGCGCCGAAAGAATAAAGAGGCAGACCGTGGGCACAGAGCAAAATATGTTATGCTTTTCTTTGTAATGCTCGCATGTCCTCTGATTGGTCCGCTGTTTCTCGGATGTTCCCATATTTTATATCTCATTTTTTCCAACCGGGAAGTGGACATGGCGGATGTTTCTTTCAGCAGGGAGAGAGTGAAGACATATACGCCAGCGGATATTGAACGGGATATTAATATTGCGCCCATGCAGGAAGCCCTTGTTGTCAGTGACGTCAAAAGGCGCAGGAAGATGCTGCTCGACGTGCTGAAAAAGGATATCCGCAGATCGCTTGGTGCGATCGCGATCGCTCTTAACAATCCGGATTCGGAGACGTCGCACTATGCTGCTTCCGTGATCATGGATGTACTGTCGGAGTTCCGCGGAAATGTCCAGAATATGCACGGGAAGCTAAAAGAAGATCCGGAAAATTTTGAACTCGGGAGTCTGATGCTGAAATATATTAATGAGGTCTTGCGGCAGAATATTCTCAGTGGCGATGAAAAACGGTCGTACACCTATATGGAAGACGAGATTGGCGATCTGATGTACCGATATCACAGGGAACGGATAGAGGGACTTCAATATCGCCGTCTTATAGAAGATCTCGTTAATATCGAGGAGTTTTCAGTAGCAGAAAAATGGGCACGTAGAGCTATGAAAAACAGAGATTATCAGCTGGATACTTATATCGGGTGTCTCAAATATTATTTTGCATACGATGACAGAGATGCCTTTTTGAAATGTATGGACAGGCTGAAACAATCGGGGATTGTTGTCAACAGAGAGATGATGGAACTGATCAGACTGTTCCAGGAATAAGCAATACGGGAGGCTGAAAATGTCATTCAATGTAGTGACCGCTTTGTGGATCGCAAAATTATTTATCATATATACATTGATGGTAGTCGTACTGCCAGGCCTGATTATGCGTCGTCTGTTGAAAGGGAGGAGTTGGACGCAGAAATTCGTGTTTTGTGTTGTTGCCGGCAATTTCTTTTATATTATGCTTGTACTTTTATGGGGGCTTATCCATGTTACGAACCGGTATGTACTGATTGCTTCTACTTTGGCTGTGCCGGTCGTTCTGTTGATACGCGGGAGAAAGGAACTGTGGGAACGACATCTGGAGAAGACGTGGATCAATGTCTGCAGGTTCGCCAGGCGCGAAAACAGTTTCCGGTATAGTATGAGGCTGGTCTTTCGGTGGCTAGGAAGAAAGATCAGAAATCTTATGAAAATATTCCGACGCTTTCTGAGAAAACATCTGTTTGAGGGAATACTGTTTGCCGGATGCAGCGTGTTTATCCTCTGGTATTTCAGTATTACAGACCATTACGGACCAAGAGCATCGGATCTGGTCGTGCATATGTACTGGATCAACGGGGTGGACGAGGGAACTCTCTTTCGTGAAGGAATATATCCGTTCGGTATGCATGCGCTCCTTTACTATATCCATGCAGTTTTTAACATACCTACAGTAAGGGTCGTTCTGTTGTTCGGAACGGTACAGACATTCTATATCTTTACTATGCTCCTGGCCTTTCTCAAAGAAATCTGCCGTTTCCGGTATACGCCGTATCTGTGCTATATTGCCTATGTAATAGGGGATTATATAGCCAGCAACAGATATTCCCGTTTTTACAGCACCCTTCCGCAGGAATTCGGCATGATCTTTATCCTTCCGTGTGCCATTGCCCTGATCCGGTTTTTCCGGGCTGTCCGGGAGGAAAATGCAGAATATAAGAAGATGAAGGAGAAGAAACTTCTTTATACACAGATTGGTGTAAAGCACAGGTGGAAAGAATCGACGATACAATTGTGGGTTCTGATTATAAGTTTCGGGCTGACGCTATCGGCACATTTTTATAATACAATCATAGCTGCGCTGCTTGTAATAGCAGCAGCTGTCGCATATATTCGTTATGTCCTTCAGCCGAAGACACTGCGGCGGCTTATCGTGGCGGCAATACTTGCGGTGATGATTCCGGTATTTCCCATGGCAGTTTCTTTTGCGATGGGCACACCGTTGGAAGGTTCGCTATACTGGGCACTGGGAGTCATGGGGGTGGATACGTCGGACGACGCTGAGGATACATCGGGTACAGACATTACCGATGAGACCGGCGACACGGATGTCACTGCTGTAGAGGAAAATATGGATGTGACGGCAGCAGAAGAGACAGCGAAGTCGCCTGTACAGGAAGAACCCCCATCTTTTAAAGAGCTTGCTATGCAGTATTTTACGGTAGTTAAGGAAGCTGCATTGAGTATCCTGCGAACCTTAATCTTCAGTATGGAACAGTATTTGGACATATGGCTCAGCTGTATGGCAGTTATAACCGTTCTGATACCGGTCATGTGGCTGCTGCGTGAATGGGAATACAGCAGATATCTCATTATGTTTATTGTATACACTATGCTGCTTCTTTTGGTATGTATATCTGGACGGATTGGTCTTCCCGTGCTGCTGGATGAGAGCAGGAGCAGCATTTTCTTCTGTTATTCGGCATTGGGGTGCATCAGTCTTTCAGTAGACGGGATTCTGCTCATATTAAGCCGGATCATACGTGTGAAGAGATTCTGGCAGGCCGTATCTTTTGTCATAACGGCGGCATTTGTGGCCAACGTAACTGGCGGCGGTCAAGTCCGGGCAAAAGTGACCGGTGAATCTGCATTGGAGAGAGACGGAGCAGCTCTTTGTGTATACGACATCATGGAAAAATATCCAGATGAGAAGTGGACGATCATATCCTGTAATGAGGAGAGAAATATGATATCTCCGGTGGCATGGCATTATGAGGTAATCGATTTTCTCGATAGTATGGAAAATTATGAAGATGGAGATGAAATGTATATCCCTACTCAATATGTGTTTTTCTTTATTGAAAAAGTAAGTATTAATTATGCTTATGGAGAGTTTACCGATATTAATGCTGCAGTCAGCAATGAGTGGGCTTCACAGGGTCTTCCGGTAAAGAACGGACTGAGTCAGTATCAGGGAACGGAGCGTATTATCGTGAATTCCAGGCTGTATTATTGGGCACAGGAGTATCAGAAACGATTTCCCAATGAGATGAAAGTTTATTATGAGGATGATAATTTTATCTGTTACTACATAGAGCAGAACGAGTATTATTTGAACAATTTTGCCATCGACTACGGATATAACAGCGGAGGTGGGACAGATGATTAGCAGGTCAAATTATATTGCGATCACACTGATCATGTGTGTCGTGCTTCTGATGTTCCAGCTTACAGGCATATCTGAAAATGTTCTGATGAATACAGGAGAGAACCTTTATGCTGCAGAAGCTGTACCAGAAGAACAGATTGCTCTGGAAAAGGAAAGCTATGAGCAGCTTGTGGCAGAACTGCAGGTGGCTTCCGGAAATGAGGATACAGTAGGACTTGTGGGGGAAGAAGATGAAGCGTGTCTCTCTGTCGGGAACAGTTGGTGTGCAGCACAGAAGCGGGAATATTGTTATTACAAAAATCTGGAGGAGGCTGTCGGAGATGAGAACGGTGCAGGTTTCCTGATCATTGACGGCACTTCGCTGGAATCGGAGGAAGATGTGCGGAATCTTGAGGAACTTTCTGTACAGGGAAGGCATGTTGTTGTATCACAGCTGCCGGACACTGAGACACTGGAAGAAAACGAAGGGCTCCTGAGGACGCTGGGAATCCTGGAAATCGTGGAGGATGAGGTGTCCGTCGACGGCTTTAAACTGTTTGCCGGACTTGTGATTGGAGGAGAGACTGTCTATATGGATTACAGGCAGGATATGCCGTACGTCCGTCTGGATGATTCTGTAACAGCCTATGCAGTCGCCCAGTCGGAAGATAACTGGATACAGGATGTTGACAATGAGGATCTTCCGGCGATCATATGGAGATATGCTCCGGGGGAAGGTAAAGTCTACGTAGTGAACGGAGATTATCTGACAGGACAGACAGGAGCCGGACTCCTTACGGGATTTGCGGCGGACTGTGAAGAACTGTACATATATCCGGTAGTCAATGCACAGGTGTCAGTGGTCGAAAACTACCCTGTTCTGGCAGATGAAAATTCAGAACTGATGGAGCGGGAGTATGGACAGGAATCATCTATTGTCTTTCGGGATATCCTGTGGCCGTCCATTGTGGCTGTCTTTTATGATACGGAGGATGCTTTGACAGTCACCAGCGCTCTAAGGCTGGATTACAGTAAGGACGGCGAGCTGAATGATTCTCTGCTGCAGTACTACTTTGAACAGATTACAAAAGAAACAGGTGAGATTGGTATTTCAGGATATCAGGAATCAGATATTCCGCTGGAAGATAAATTGAAACAGGACCTGGAAATATATGAAGAGGTACTGCCAGATTATGTGATCCGTACATTTCAGGCCGGAGAGCTCGAGGAGGAAGATTACGAGGATCTTGTGGGAGAAGGCAGACTGTTATCCGATGTAGATACTGTGTTGACAGATTACGATGAAAACAGTCAGGACATGTTTTTTTCCTATCTTGACAATGAGGTTATCCAGCTTCCGGTATATATGGACAGCCAGGTTATGGAGGATGAGGATGATTTCCGTTCCAGGTGTCTCCAGACAGCATATGGATATTATGGAACTGCAATTGATACGGCGAAAGTTATCTATCCGGAATCGGTGGAGGACAGTTGGAATATCATGAGTAACGACTGGTCCAGAAACTATCGCCCGTACCGCGTTCCTTTTGAGTGCTTTGAAAAGACGACTGCCACTGAGGCGGACAGAAGGGTGAGAAATTATCTTGCGTTGGATTACGAGACGGAGCGCATTGAAGATACCATCCGGCTTAATACAGATTCACCTGACGGTGACTGCTACTTTATCATACGCCTTCACGGAGAAGAGATCAGCGAGATTACCGGCGGAACGTATGAAGAAATTGAGAATGGCTGGTACATGCTCACAGTAACGGAGACGTCTGCAGAGATTACACTGGAACAGACGAATCATGCGGACTATTATATTAAGTAACCCGGGAAAGGAGACTGTTTATGAAAGTGTGTATAGTGGCCGAGGGATGTTATCCTTATGTGGTCGGCGGAGTTTCAAGCTGGGTACACAGCCTGATCCAACAGTTTCCCAATATTGAGTTTACACTTGCTGCTATTGTGGCGGACAGAAGTATAAGAGGTAAATTTGCATATACTTTACCAGATAATCTGACAGAAGTAAGAGAAATCTATCTCAATGACAGCCAGTGGCTGAAGGAAGGCAGAAGGAACAGAAAGGCAAAAGTAACGCTGAGCCCGGATGAATATGAAGCACTTAGAGGCCTTGTCCTTGGGGAAAAAGTAGATTGGGATGTGGTTTTTCATATGTTCCAGAACAAAAATATGTCTGTGGATCAGCTTCTTATGGGAAAGGACTTTCTTAATATTGCTGAGGAGGTATATAAGCTGAAGTATACAAATATTGTATTTTCAGATTTCCTCTGGACTCTCCGCTCAATATATCTTCCGCTTGGGTTTGCTCTTCAGTTCAGGCCGGCTGAAGCGGATTTGTATCACTGTGTTGCTACAGGCTATTCGGGAATTATAGGCAGTATGGCGAAAGTCCTCTATGGGAGCCGCCTGCTTATATCCGAACACGGCATCTATACAAGAGAGCGGGAAGAAGAGATCATTAAAGCAAGATGGGTACAGGGAGTTTATAAAGATTTCTGGATCGAACAGTTCCGTAAACTTTCGCTTTGCGCCTACAGTCATGCGGATATGGTTACTTCATTGTTTGACAATGCGCGTTCCCTGCAGATCGAGTTGGGCTGCCCGGAGGAGAAAACGGCAGTTACGCCAAATGGGATTGCAGTGGAAAATTATGAAAATATTTCCCGGAAAGATCCGGATGACCTGATGATAAATGTCGGGGCGATTTTGCGTGTGGCTCCGATCAAAGATGTGAAAACTATGATCAGTGCATTTTATTATGCAAAAAAGCGAGATTCCAGACTGAAACTGTGGATAATGGGTCCATGGGAAGAAGACGAGGAGTATGCGCAGGAATGTTTTGATCTGGTAGAGAATCTTCAGGTAAAAGACATTGTTTTTACGGGGCGGATCAATACCAGGGATTATATCGGGAAGATGGATATGTTGATCCTTACCAGTATCAGCGAGGGGCAGCCGCTTACGATTCTTGAGGGATTTGCCGCAGGGAAGCCGATGATCGCTACAAACGTGGGAAACTGCGCCGGACTGATCTATGGGGAATCAGACGATCTGGGTGAAGCAGGCATTGTCCTGCCGGTTATGAATATAGGAAAGATTTCTGACGCTATCGTGGAACTTGCCGGCGATGAAGAGAAAAGACGGCGGATGGGCGAAATCGGATATAGGCGGGTCTGCAGCAAGTACAGGATTGAGTACATGAGACAGACATATGAAGAAATCTATCGAAAGATGGCGGCGGACGGCAGCGTACCGTGGCCGAATGAAGTGTTTACGATAGAAAAAGACATAGAAGGAGGAATGTGATGCATGGCTGGAATCGGAATCAGGCTGAACCGGATATTTAAAAAACATACACTGGTTCATACACTGTATGGATCCGGATACAGTATGCTTGCGACGGTTACCCCAATGCTTGTGGTGATCGGAACCATGCTGCTCATGTATATATTCCTGGGATTCGAGAGTCTGCGCTACTATGACAGGGAGCTCTTTTCCTGTACGATCCTGTATGTTTTTATCTTTTCACTTTTGGCGGCCTCACCGTTTAACTCGGTACTGTCAAAGTATGTAGGTGACCGGATATTTGAGGAGAGATATGAGGATATCCTTCCCTGTATTTATGTAGGAATGGCTCTGAATATGGGGCTTGCAGCCCTGATAGGTATTCCGTTCCACATATGGGCTTATGTAGTGGGGAATATACCGTTGTACTGGGTATTTACAGCGTTTTGCGCCTATATCGGGCTGGGCCTGTGTTTTTATCAGATGTTGTATCTGTCTATTGTAAAGGCATACAAGAAGATTTCTCTGTTTTTTGCGATAGGAATGATTCTCTGTTTTGTGCTTTCAATGCTGTTCC
Organism: Candidatus Mediterraneibacter intestinigallinarum; assembly: GCA_019119265.1. Taxonomy (GTDB): domain Bacteria; phylum Bacillota; class Clostridia; order Lachnospirales; family Lachnospiraceae; genus Mediterraneibacter; species Mediterraneibacter intestinigallinarum. The sequence goes on from DWXI01000248.1 coordinate 8,118, forward strand.
GTTTTGTTTTCGGCATGTCGATCCAGTACAGTATGCTCCTCGCGATGACGGTTGGATTTTTCCTCATCGCATGTCTTGAGTTTGCCTGTGCAAAGACATATTTTCATGAAAACAGTCATCACTACAGGGAAGTGCTGGCGTATTTCAGAATTTATTGGAAACTGATCTTCACGAATTTCTTCTATATACTGGGACTTTTTATCCATAACTTTGTGTTCTGGACGAAAGATGACATGCGCATGGTACTGGCCGATACCTATGTATGCAATCAGCCCTATGATATGGCAAGCTGTATAGCGATGTTTACCAATCTGTCGGCCAGTGTTATATTTATTGCTTATGTAGAAATGCATTTCCATAAGAGATATCAGGATTATACGGAAGCGGTGCTTGGCGGACGGCTGAAGGATATTGAAAAAGCGAAATCCAGGATGTTCCGCCTTATGGGAGAACAACTCATGCGTGTGACACAGCTTCAGTACATCGTATCCGTTGTGCTGTTCCTTCTGTGCATCATATTCCTGCCGAGGATGGGGATGACAGGACTTGTGATGACAATCTATCCATGCCTGGCAGCCGGGTATTTTGTCCTCTTTCTCATGTATACAGTTATTTTGTTCCTGCAGTATTTCAATGATCTGACCGGAAGTGCTGTTACCAGTCTGATCTTTGTCGTTGTTACGGGAATTGTAAGTGTATTTGCCCGGGAGTTCCCGGATTATTGGTATGGCGTGGGCGTGTTCGCAGGAAGTATTGCTGCCTGGAGTTTTGCCTACATGAGAATGCGATGGCTGGAGAGAAATCTGGACGCACATATTTTCTGCCGGGGCACTCTTCTTGAGAGAAAAAATGAACCTATGCCTAATGCAAAAGTTTATGATCTCAGACAGATAAGGAGAGGACAGAAAGGGGAGACACATGCGCAGTAAGAAAAGTATTCTGTTTCTCATGAATACAATGGGAAGAGCAGGGGCTGAGAGGGCTTTGATCGAGCTTATGCGAGTCCTGGATCCGGAGAAATACAGGATCAGTCTTTATGTATTGATCCCCAGAGGAGAACTGTTTTCCGAGGTGCCCGAATACGTTCGCATCCTCAACCGAAGGACAGACAGCAGATCGGTTCTTTCGGCCGGCGGGAAACTGTTTGTCGCAGCTCGGCTTGTAAAGGCAGCCCTGTATAGCGGCAGCATGGTAAAGGCTTTCAAGCGTATTAGTAAGAACAGGAAAGCGGCAGGAGAACAGAGGGGGGCTCTCACCCTGGAAAAGGTATTGAGAAGGATGTTGGCCGATGGTTCAGCTGCTCTTCCTGGTGGATATGACCTGGCAGTGGCATATTTGGAAGGACCTGCCACATGGTATGTCGCGGAGAAGGTAGATGCAGTTAGAAAGGCGGCGTTTCTCCATATTGATTATGGAAAAGCAGGTTATTTAAGAGCGCTTGATGATGGGTGCTACAATGCCTTTGACCGCATTTACGCAGTTTCGGAAGACGTCAGGAGACAGTTCTTGAAAGTATACCCGGAGTATGAAGGCAAGACGGAGTTGTTCTTTAATATCATCAATCGGGAATACATCCGGGCAAGAGCAGAAGAACCGGGCGGATTTACAGACGGATTTACAGGAATGCGTCTTCTGACAGTGGGAAGGCTGTATTATCAGAAGGGGTATGATATCGCAGTGAAAACAGCGGCAGTTCTGAAGGAGAGAGGATACAGTTTCCGTTGGTATGTCCTGGGAGAAGGAGCGGAAAGAAAGAAGTTGCAGAAGCAGATAAAAGCATATGGACTGGAAGATGATTTTCTGCTTCTCGGGGCCTCGGATAATCCGTATCCGTATTTTAAGCAGTCGGATATCTATGTATGTACTTCAAGATATGAGGGGAAAAGTATTGCTATTGAGGAAGCACAGGCGCTGGGAAAACCTGTTGTAGCTACAGGATGTACGGGGATTGAGGAACAGATCCGTTCCGGTAAGGACGGAGTGATCACCGGTATGGAACCGGTAAATCTGGCCGATGAGATAGAGAATCTTATGAAAGATCCCGATATACGCAGGCGATACGGTCAGGCCGCATATGACAGAGAACTTTCTTATAAGAAAGACCTTGAAGAGTTTTTAAGTCTGACAGGAAGTGACCGGGCATGAGAAAAAGACTCGTATGTACAGGAATTATTTCAGGGGTTGTAATAGTCATGGGAATTTTGTTGACCGGCATGTTCCGGTGGAAACTGGAATGGGAGCCGGAAAATAATGTAGAAACTAATAAATTTCTTGCAAACAATGAACGGGGATTCTATAATATGAGGGGTGTGATGATCAGTGATTCCCGTCCTGTCGAAGAATGGGTATATGAGAGTATTAGAACGGAACAGCCTGATGAAACTATAGAACTTCTCCAGATTCATATCGGAAGCTATAAAGACGAAGATATCAGTGCAGCAGGCCTGGAGCAGATTAGAAGGACTTTTGAAGCCTATGTCCAAAGAGAATATCAGGTCAGTCTGATCGTACGTTTTCTCTACGACTGGGAGGGAAACGGCGCCCAGAGCGATCCGTCGTCGATCAATATTGTGCTGCGGCATATGGAGCAGCTCGGAGAGATCATATCTGAGTATGAGGATCAGATATATATTGTTCAAGGGGTGCTTGTCGGCAGTTGGGCAGAGATGCATAGTTCCAGATATCTGACAGGCGACAACTATCAGACACTGATCAGGAAGATGGACGAGACAATGCCGGATTCCGTGTTTCTTGCGGTACGTACTCCTGCATACTGGCGGATGGCAGCAGGCAGAAAAGAGCCGCTGAAAGAAGAGGAGGCATGGAAGAGGACTGAGCTGATCTCCAGAATGTCGCTCTTTAATGATGGAATACTTGGCAATGAGTTGGATTGCGGCACTTACGGCGATATTCCGGAGAATCAGTCAAAATCCCTTCAGGATCGCTGGATCAGAGCGGACGAGCTGGCGTTTCAGAATATACTGAACCTGTATGTGCCAAACGGCGGAGAGGCTGTACTGGATAACAGGCTGAATGATCTTGAGAATGCAGATCAGGCATTTAGAACAATGCATATATCTTATCTCAATAAAGCTCATGATACAGAAGTGATTGAAAAATGGAAAAATACAGAATATTCAAATGACAGATCTGTTTATGACGGATTAACGGGATATGAATATATAGAAAGACATATGGGGTATCGTTTTGTGATCCGGGAAACGGAAGTTACCCGCAGTGGATGGAAGTGGGAACCGGCCGGTATTACCGTACAGATTGAAAATATAGGATATGCCCCCAGATACACATCCTGTGTAACGGAAATCCTGATAAGAAACGTGAAGACGGGAGAATTGCAGACATTGACAGCAGGCACTGATGTGAGGAAGTGGAGACCGGGAGAAATCACTTCTTTTACAGTGCCATTGGATATTGCAGAAGACGGGGAATATAAGGTCTGGCTCAGAGTTACAGGAGAAAAGGATAAAAAGACGGTTCTGTTTGCTAATGAGAATCCGACCGGGCAGGATGGGAGCTGTCTGTTAGGTACGATCAGGAAAGGGGAGTGACGGAATTTGAGGGAACCATTATTGAGTATTATCATAATATCATATGAAAATTCCTCTCTTATTCTGCGACGCGCGATACAGAGCGTACTGGAACAAAGCTATAAGAATTATGAAGTTATCCTTGTGGATGCAAATAAAGAAGGAAGCGCATATAGTCTGGGCCTTCGGGAGGATATGGAAAAGTACCCCGAGATTCCGGTGATATCATGTCCCAGTAAAAGAGGAGAGTTTGCCGCTGCAAAAAATCAGGGCGCTGAACAGGCAAACGGCACTTATCTGGCTTTCCTTATGGCAGGTGATGCCTGGAATCAAGAATGTGCGTCGAGTCAGATCGAAGTGCTGGAAGAGAATTCCGATATAGCGCTTGCATTCTGCCAGAGCTGGCAGCAGGAGGATGATGCGCTTTCCGTTTGTTATAAGACAGCCCCGGAACCTGCAGCTGTTCCTGCAGCAGGGAGGGCATCTCTTTCCCAGGAGGCGATTCATTCGGTATCCCAGGCTATGTTCAGAAGAACAGCTTTTGAGGATATGTTCGGGTTTGACACCCGTATCCATAAGCAGGATGATTATGATATGTGGATCCGGCTGGCACAGAAGCATAAGATAGCTTCGATCGACCGGAATCTTGTCTGCAGTTATGTAGACAAAACTGTTTTGAAGAAGACCCACAGGCTGATCGATGT
>DWXI01000249.1 GCA_019119265.1 Candidatus Mediterraneibacter intestinigallinarum
ACGACACTTGGCTTCAGCAGCCGTGTATATGCAGAAGTATTCCTTGACGAGAAGCTGCCAAGTTTTATTACCGGCGTTGTCCACGCACTGGAATACTATGGGGCTGTTCCGAAGTATCTTGTTCCAGACAACCTGAAGACCGCGATTTCTAAACACTCAAAGGACGAATTGATCCTGAATTCGGCTTTTTCAGATCTGGAGGATTTCTACAATACGATTGTGCTGCCTCCACCGCCGCGCAAGCCGAAAGGGAAACCGACGATAGAAAACCACGTCCGTTTTTTGGAGACACATTTAATCGAGCGCTTAAAAGAAAACATATTTACAAGTCTCGATTCCCTGAACAAAGAAACCCAAAAGATAATAGCGACAATCAATCAAGCGGATTTCCGGAATAAAAATGATATCCGCAGGACACGGGAGTATGCCTTCCAGACCTACGACAAGCCAAAAATGAAGCCTCTTCCATCGGGCAGCTTTACGACTTGTGATTATAAATATTTTCTGCGTATACCAGATAATTACCACCTTGAATATGACGGCCACTATTACTCTGTATTGTATACGTATCACGGAAAACCTGCAATGCTCAAAGCTACAATGAGTGAGATAAGGATCTGTGATGAGAATAATAGGCTTTTGTGTAAGCATGTACGCTCCTATAAGGATTTTCCGCGTTATATCACAGACGACAGTCATATGCCTCCGGAACACCTGTATTACAAGGAACTGAATGCACATGACGGGGCGTATTACCGCAGATGGGCATCCGTTTATGGAGAGTCCATGGTTACGCTCATTGATCGTATTCTTCGCAGTGTCAAGCATGAAGAGCAGGCATACAACAGCTGCAAGGGCATTCTGCATATGTGCAATGATGTCCCGCGTCATATCGCAGCGGAAGCGGCTCAGATTTGTATTGATGCATCTGCATGCAAGTACACTTACTTCAAGAAAGCCCTTAGCCGTCTGGTTAACCACGAACCGACAGGAAACAGAGCAGCCGGGCATCTTCCGGAACATGAAAACATCAGAGGGAGGGACTGCTATCAATGAATGAAAATCTTTCCCTTACTCACGAGGAACTCCTGATCTGTGAACGCCTGCGTTCCCTGAGGATGTCCGGAATGGCAGATGCATTTGAAAGCCAGATGCTGGATCCGAATGCCGATCTGGCGCCCTTCATTGAACGGTTCACGGAGATCGTAAACCATGAATGGCAGATACGATACGACAAAAAGTTTAAACGCTATCTGAAACAGGCACATCTGCGCTATCCGGATGCTGATCTGGATGAAACCATTTATGATCCTGCAAGAAAACTGGACACAGATGCAATTGAGCGGCTGGCAACCTGCCATTGGATTGATGAAGGAAAGAATCTCCTGATTACCGGGATGACAAGCAGCGGGAAAACACATCTAAGCAATGCCTTGTGTATCTCTGCTCTTCGCCAGCTGAAGACGGTGCGATATATCCGTGCAAACACGCTCATGCTTGAACTGGAGCAGGCCAGACTGAAGTCAACCTATCTGGAATACGTTACCGCGCTGTCCAAACTTGATCTGCTTGCGATTGATGACTTTGGTCTCATGGAGCTGGATCTGGATAAATGCCGTGATCTCTTCGAAGTAATCGATGGACGGGATGGACGCAGGTCCACAATCATCATTTCACAGTTTCCGATCAAGTCATGGTTTGATCTGTTCAGGGAACATACTTATGCGGATGCATGTCTTGCCCGTATTACTGATAAGCGACATAGCTATCGGCTTGAAATGAATGGTATCAGTATGCGCGAAGCTGAGAAATAAGCATCTGTCATCAGAGGGATGATGCTCCGCACCGTTTAAAATGGACTGAGCGCACCGTTGGTGCGGAGCATATGCCCCCTTTTACTGGAATTTACATTGTAAAAAAGTAGTTTATTCACTTTTTAATACATATATATGCAGATTGTCGGGCTAAACGGACACCTGTGCCATATTCGGCGGACAGTCTGAGACATAATTAGCGGACAAGTAGGGACACATTAACCGGACAATAGATCTTCAGATATAATAAGCGCATCTCCTTAAAATGGAGAAATATTATATCTGGAGGTCCTACTATGGATTACAAAAAAGTACTACGGCTTCACTTTGTGAACCATCTTAGCTGCCGTGAGATTGCCGAAAGCTGCGGCGACTGCAGCAAAACAACTGTCAACGAGTTTCTGAAACGCTTCAGAGAGAATCCGGAGCTTTCATACCCTTTACCGGCAGATGTCACGAATGAATATATCGAGAGTCTGCTCTATAAAAAGCCAGGTGTATCGGCGGATCAGCTCCTCTACCGGGATTTTAACAAGGAAGCTGTCTACAAGGCTCTGGCCCGCAAAGGAGAGACCCTGAAGCATCTGTGGCAGAAATATAATGCCATAGGTGTTGTAGACGGGAAGAAGCCAATGAGCTATCGCCAGTACTGCAGGCGTTACAGCGAATGGGCTGATTCCAAACAGCTGACCTTCCACATCCAGCGTTATCCCGGTGTCAATCTCGAACTGGACTATGCGGGGAAGCAGCTCTATCTGCATAACCGCCGGAACCCGAAAGAGACCACAGAGGTCACCATTTTTATTGCGGCTCTCACCTACAGTGATTACTTTTACGCTGAAGGAATGACCGAATGCGATATCCGGAACTGGATCCGGGTCAACAATAATGCTCTGTCCTATTTTGGCGGCGTGACACCGACGATCACCCCGGATAATTGCAAAGTAGCAGTTGCCCGGAACAAAGACTGGATCAGCCCTGTCCTGAATAAAGATTTCCAGGCATGGGCAGAACATAACAATACGGTTTTAACCCCTGCCAAAGTGAAATCACCCCGCTGGAAACCAGTCGTGGAAGGCCACGTAAAGATCATTACCATGCACATCCTCATGGATATGGAAGATATGGTCTTTTATTCGCTGGATGATTTAAACCGTGTCCT
>DWXI01000250.1 GCA_019119265.1 Candidatus Mediterraneibacter intestinigallinarum
TACTAGAACTTGATATATGGGCTTTAAATCAGATATTTTTAAAGAAGAAATGAATATACGGAGGAGTCTGCTATGATAAAGCTGATCGCAAGTGATCTGGACGGAACCTTATTACAAAATGATGCTCAGGAACTGACGCCACGCGCAGTGGAACTTATCCGCAGTCTTACACAGAAAGGGATACGTTTCGTCGCGGCAAGCGGACGTCAGTATGACAATGAACGAAGACTCTTTGCCGGGATTGAGGATCAAATATCTTATATTGCGGAAAATGGTTCCCTGTGTATCCACCAGGGTAAGGTAATCTCCAGAGGGATCATTCCTGACGAACTGGCCTACCGTATCATACACGAGATAAAGAAAGAACCCGGATATGAGATTGTAGTATCACGGGAGGATACCTGTCTGATCGAGGGAAACAACCCTGAATTTGTGGATCTCATTGTAAATGTTATGCACAATACAACACAGATTGTGGATGATATCACCAAAGTAAAAGGCCCTTTCCTCAAGGTAGCGATCGCCAATACGATATCACATGACCTTGGAAGTTATCTGAGACATCTTCAGGACATGTTCGCCCCGGCAGTGAAAGTCGTCACTTCCGGTAATATCTGGATTGATTTCATTGTTCCGGGATACAACAAAGGCACTGCTTTAGAGGAGCTGATGAGATTATTTGGTGTGAAGCCTGAAGAATGCATGGCTTTCGGAGATCAGTATAATGATGTGGAAATGTTAGAACTGGTCGGACAAGGATACGCCATGTCTAATGCTGCTCCCGGCATTGCAGGGCATGCCCGGTATGTTACCGATTCGGTAGAGGAAGTTCTGGAGGATGTGCTGGCCGGGCTTGAATAAGCCCGGCGCTCAAACGTGGAATTTTTTCTGCATTTCTCTTATGAAATCTTTCCATCTGAAGATCACAAGACCCAGAAGGAATAACAGACTGACTCCGAAACAGATTACGGACGGATAAGGCGAGGAAACGGCGCCTGCCGCCAGAAGGATAGAGGGGATCAACCCGCACGTTCCCGCCTGGATCAGATAGAAAAGGTACTCTGACACTTCCATCTTTCCCACCGCTGATATAATGACCATAGACAGCATATTTACCAGCATTGCAAGCGGGATGACATAGTCCACCGACCACCCCTGCCAGCCGGTAAATACATCCCACAGCAAGGAACCGAATGCTACGATCACAAGCTGCCACATACCATTTTTGAGCGGATTCTTCCGCTTACGGTATCCCACCATGATCAGCAGCCATGTGCAGAATACTCCTCCCGTCACATAAGCAGCCCACCATCGTCCGAAAGACAGCAGGTAATTGATCATCCAGCAGATCACAATCGCGGCAGTGCAGGTAAATGAAAAAATCTTAAGCCCCATAAGCGCACGTCTCGATGGTTTTTCATGATAACCGGGAAAATCATTTTCCTGCATACGGCATTCTATACCGTCATTTTTCAGAATGCTGATAAAATTCCGGCATATATTGGGTCCGATAATCTTAGATGTAAGCCCCAGTACCATAGTATCTCCGTACGAACAGGAGCACATCTGCATTTTATCCGTACTTGCAAAAAAACCGAAACGCTCTATATATCTTTCATATTCCTCAGGCATATGTATCCTTCCGATATTAGAGTACACTGCCGTCACGCTGCGTCCTCCGAGCGTTGTTCCGGCAAGAAGAAGCAGATTCTTAATCTCCAGCGGAACGGCGCGCAGAAACAGATTTTTCTCCAGACGGACCAGGTCGTTCATGCGCCCCGATATCTCTTTTTCCAGCGATTCCTTTCCGAACATTTCTTTCATCTTCTCAATAACGTCTTCCAGCTTTGTATCTTCCCCGAAATCATACGCTGTTTCAATCCAGCTCCAGAAGTTTATCATAGAGCCTGACGGGAAAAAGTTTCTCAGATTTACGGGAATCATAAGGGAGACCGGTCTCTTCAGCCTGCTTTTGGGCACTTCTTCATAAATGGCATAGAGAAAGGCCGCCGCAAGATAAGTTGTTACGGAAACTCCGTAGTCTCTTGCCTTTCTGTGAACAGCCGACGCTGAAAGGCAGATTTCTGAAATTTCCATCTCCGCCTGTTCCAGACGTTCCCCCTTAAGCTGATAAGCTTTCCTTGATCTGCCGTTCCTGCTTTTCTTCCCCGTATAATACTGAGAGAAACTGTCCTCTTCATAGTCGCTGTCAGTAAACGTCTCGCCATTTTCAAATTCAGGGAAACTCTCTTTTGGGTATGTGAACATCAGATAGTTTCTGACAAGTTCTTTCAAAAACTGCATGGCTCCGGTACCATCCGTCAGCCCGTGAAATACTTCCATATTAATCCTGTTTTTATAATATGACACTTCAAACAGCAGTTTTTTCTGATCCGGAACATAAATCCTGCTGCACGGCGGTCTGTCCTCTTTCTTAACCAGCGCAGGGAGCTCCCTCGGCTCCATGTAAAACCAGAACAGGCCTTTTCGCAGCACAGACCGGAAGAGGGGATATTTCTCCATAGTCAGATCCAGTGCACGCTGCAGAGTGTCCGCATCCACCGTCTCTTTCAGGACACAGTAGAACCGGAATACCCTGGAGTCCTTCTTCCCGGTAGCCGCCGGAAATGCCTGTGCGGCATTATCGAGTTTTCTCCATCGTCTCTGCCGTTTCTCTTTCACCTTGCCTGCCCCCTTTCCTTTCTGACTTACAGTCTTTGTTCATTCATTGCCCGTTCCACACTCAGGAACCGGTTAATATGCCTGAAACTCTCCTGCACATATAAATGCTGGATTCCAAGAGCAAAGTATCCGTGCAACGCCCCCTCGATCCTCTCGATGCGCACCCTACATCCTGCCTGTCTCATCCGTCGTCCGTATTCTTCTCCCTCGTCTCTTAAAGGATCAAACTCAGCCGTCAGGATCAATGTATCCGGAAGATTCGCATAATCTTCTGCACACAGCGGAGCAAAATAAGGATCTTCCCGGTCTTCAGGCTTACTTTCATATAAATTAAGATAATCCGCCATCTTCTCGCTTGTCAACAGATAACCTGTTCCGTTCGTCCGCACAGATTCATAAGGCGAATCTTCTGTATAGCAGTTACTCAGCGCCGGATAAATAAGGATCTGTCGCTGTGGTCTGAAGTCTCCTGTATCTCTCGCTTTCATACATACAGCCGCAGCGAGATTTCCTCCCGCACTGTCTCCCATGACAGTGATCTGCTCCGGCCGTATTCGCGGCAGGAGCTCACCTGCAAACAGTGCCTTTGCCGCCGCATAACAATCCTCGAATCCCACCGGAAACCGGTGTTCCGGCGCAAGCCTGTACTCCACGGAGACCACCAGCTGACCTATTGACTGCGCCATGCGCGAGCAGACCCGGTCATAGGTCTCCACACTTTCCGTTGTCCATCCTCCGCCATGAAAAAACAAGATCACAGGAACATTTTCATTTCCGGATTCCATTGACGCCTCGTCAGCGAAATACAGGCGGACCGGTACTTTATATTCATTATTATATATCTCGATATCCAGTTTTTTTACAAAAATCCGCAAGGGATCCAGCTTTTTCAAATCCGCGATCCACCTGGCCGACTCTACTTCGATGCCGCCGTAGGAGAGAGCCTGGAGGATTGCCTGCATTGTCTTATTCATTTCCTTTTCCAATATCCTTTTGTGCAACTTTTACCATACATTCTTTTCGGCAAAATGCGACTCCTGCATCGCACAACCATAGAAAAGCGCTTTCACAGCGCTCCATCCTTGCCGTTTTTCTTACATTTGCAAGAATAAATCTTTTGTTTTTTCACTGAGTTCTGACGGAATCCTGTCAAATATATCCTTGATCTTTGCTTTGTTTTCTCGCGAATACCTGATTATATCCTGCTGGATATGACTTAACTTCTTTATAACTGACGCCGAGGAGCAATCCTGATTCGGCATAGTCAAACCGTCCGTCTTCCACCAGAAATTTAGTCGTAGTACGTGCGGCAGGACATTTCTGGATCTCATCAAAAAAGATTAGTGTTTTTCCCGGTATTAATGTTTGTTTAGTATAAGCCGTCAGATTCGTAATAATCGAATTAACATTTGATACCTCCGACAAAATACTTGCTGCATTTTCATCTTCGACAAAATTAATTTCCACAAAATTCTTATATTGTTCTCTAGCGAACTGCCGGATAATATTTCATCTCCACAATCGCATATGCATTCCCGTCCGCATCACACAGCTCCACCACCGTGCGTTCCTGCTCCACAGTCAGCCTCGGATAAATCATATCTCCGAGCACCGCAGACTTTTTATAGTCCACCCGCAACTGCCGTACCTGTATATCTCCCGGCACCATCTCCAGCGCCATCTGTACATACTGGCAGTTGTTGACATGTTCGTTCGTATCGATGTGATATTTCCGTACCGGGAAAGGCTCTCCGCCCTTGCTTAGCTCCGGCAGTGCAATCTTCCTTCCTTCATAAGGCATGTCCAGCGGTTCGCACGTACCGTACGGATCGATATGCTCCACTGTCGGGCGCGCCGGCCTGCCTTTCTCCAGATCCATAAACACCCAGATGGAATTTGCACAGGCAATCTGTTTTCCCGCTTCGTCCTTCATATAGAAATTACGGTTTCCATAGAGACCTTTAAACTCCGTGGCAAATGTTCCCGTGGTGATCTTCTCGCACATTTTGGGATAGCGGTCTACGATCACCTGCCAGTAAGAGAGCACCCATGCTTTCTTATCATGTTTCAGCCTGTCCATGCCAAGACCGATTTTCTCCGACTGGAACGTACTGGCGTCCTGAAAATAGTTGATCAATGCCGGCAGCGTCATCGTTCCCCTGTGATCGATCTCGCTGTAACGGACCCTGCCGTTAAATTCATATCTTCCTTTGCCGTTTTCTCTCTGTATCATCATGCTCTCTGCCATCTTCTGTCACCTCTGCTGATTGTTCTCTATACCTGTTACTGCCCCCGGACTGCGCCTCTGCAGTATATCATATTTCCCAGGTCATTTTTCAACCGGACTGTCCTGCGCCACATAATCTGACTCCACGGTTATCACGCACTCATATCTGGGATCTGCGCCCTTGAGCCTTTCCGTCAACCGCAATGTTAATGCATCCTTCTTTTCATCATCATAGTCGATGGGAACAACCAGATCAAAGATAAGGTTGATCTGATGCTCTCCATGCACCACCCGGAAATCATGAAGGCTGCTCGACGGATCCAGATCGTTCAGGATCTGTACTGCTTTATCACGGATACGCAGCACACTCTTATCTTTCATCTCCACTGGATCCATGTGGATCACAAGGAAAATTCCAAGCTCCTTTGCCGCTTCCCGCTCGATCCGGTCGATAATCTCATGCGACTTTTCGATATCTACATCATTAGGCACCTCTGCATGGATCGACGCCATACTGCGCCCCGGTCCGTAATTATGTACGATCAGGTCATGTGTTCCCTCAATCCCATCATACCCCTCTACAAAATGCTTGATCTGTCTGTAAACTTCAGGATCGATCGCCTCTCCGATCAGCGGTTCCAGAGTGTCTCTTGCAATGCCCACGCCGGCCCACATAACGACAAGGGCAACCCCTACGCCTACAATTCCGTCAATATTGATCCCTGTTACAGCAAAGAATATCAGCGACAGGATCGTAGCTGCCGTAGTGACCACATCTCCCATGGAATCAGTAAACACCGCCATCATTACTTTTGAGTCGATTTTCTCTCCCAGTTTTCGATTAAACAATCCCAGCCATAGCTTCACTGCAATGGACAGGATCAATATTACCACGGAGACCAGCTGGAAATTCAGAGTCTCCGGATTCCGGATCTTTCCGATTGAATCCTTGAGAAAGGTAAATCCTACTTCCAGCACAAGGAAAGAAACGACCAGAGCCGCTATATATTCGATCCTTCCGTGTCCGAACGGATGATCTTTATCCGCGGGCTTCTCAGCCATCTTCACTCCTACAAAGCTGATAATGGACGATCCGGCGTCCGACAGGTTATTAAACGCATCCGCTGTGACGGATACACTGCGCATCACTAACCCGACTGCAAATTTTACAGCAAACAAAAAAACATTGCAGAAGATACCCACAATGCTGGCCAACACTCCATATGCCGTCCGCACGGATATCTTCTCGACGTCCTTATAATCTTTAATAAAATGTCGTATTAAAAATTCTGTCATCTTTTTATCATCACCAGAAAAACCAACCGATCTTAAAATCCGAATCTGCCGTGATCCTGGAATACTCCTCTTCTGTCAATACATTTTTCAGTTTCTGCTTTCCTTCATCCGGTACAACCGCGTTTGTAGTATCCATAAAACAGAGCCCCGGGTAGAGCACGCACCACCAGTTATGCCCTTTTGCCTCGCCGATCTCAATGCGCAGTGCCTCATAATTCCCTGCCGGAAATGTAACGTCCCCATAGGTCTTGTCCGGGAACCAGCATGTAGTAACTGCCGCGCTCACGGGATACTCTGTTCCCGCATCTGCAACCGTCCTGCGGCTTATCTCCTCAATCTCATCGATATGGCTGCGCAGCCAGTCCTTTGTTTCAGCTGCGCCGTCTGATTCCGGCAGCTTCTCCTCCATATAGCCCAACACGGCATCGCGTACCTTCAGTTTCAGTTCCTGGTCATCGGCACTGTCGCTGTTGGCAAGCACATGAAATCTCACCACTTCCTGAGCCAAATGCTCCTGGATTTCCGCTTGTTCAGCCGCATCTGCCTGCCGATATACCCCGAATGAGATCACTGCCGCCAGCAGGACTGACGGCGCCAGACAGAGCAGGCAGGCATGTTTCCGTATCTTCTCCGCACATTTTCTGCTCTTTCTTTTTATATTCGTTCCGTATTTTCGAATTATATTCTGTAATCTGTCCATATGTAATCCCTCCATGTATCTGATCTGATATATGGAGTATGAACAGTTTTACGGACAATATTCAGTCGTTCCGAATTTAATCCTCTTTATGACGGATCGTATCGACCACTGTATCTACCTGATTGTTAATATGCTGCCCCGTGATCCGGGTTGCTTTTTCTTTATCATGTTCCTCGATCGCTTTCATGATCGTCGCATGTTCTTTCAAAAGCTGGGGATAGCATTCTTTCTTTTTCAGATACTCAATCCGGTAGCGGTACATCTGCTCTCTGAGGTTATTCAACAGCTGGATCAGTCTTTCATTTCCCGTAGCCTTAAATATCACATCATGAAATGCCTCGTCCGCCGCTGCGATCTGAGTGATATCATCGCTGTCCAGTATATCACGGAAATGAGCTGCCGCCGCGTGAAGCTCCCTGATCCGGTTCCTCTCTATCCTGTCGCACGCCAGCTGAACGGCCAGTTCCTCCAACGCGCAGCGGACTTCGAGCACGTCGCGCAGATTTTTCTCTGTGATTTCCGCTACTTCCGCTCCCTTGCGCGGTATCATAAGAACCAGCCCTTCCAGCTCAAGTTTCCGGATAGCTTCGCGGATCGGTGTGCGGCTCACTCCAAGTTTATTAGCCAGCTGTATCTCCATCAGACGCTCGCCCGGCTTTAACTCCCCCCTCAGGATCGCACGGCGCAGAGTATTAAACACCACGTCACGCAGGGGAAGATATTCATTCATCGTAACTTCAAAATCAATCGGCATCCTGATTCCTCCTCACACTGTGTATATTCGTCACATAAACCTGTCTGGTCAGTTCCTTTTCTCTGATGTTTCTCTGGGCTGCCCGTGCAGCGGCCCGGCTCTCAAACAATCCGAACACTGTTGGACCGCTGCCGCTCATCATAGCTCCCAGCGCTCCTGCTTCCTTCATCTCCTGCTTGATTTCCTCAATCTCCGGGTGCATCGGAACAGTGACTTTTTCCAGAACATTTCCCATAGAGTCGGCGATCATTTTCAGATTCCCCAGCTCCAGGCCTTTGATTATGCCGTCGATATCCGGATGTTCTGTAATTTCTTTTGAATCCAGCGCCTCATAGACCGTTTTCGTAGAAACACTGATCGGCGGTTTCGCGATCAGGACCGTACATTTAGGCATAGCCGGAAGTCTTTTCAGTTCTTCTCCGATGCCCTCCGCAAGCACCGTACCTCTCATGATGCAATAAGGAACATCCGCCCCCAGCTTCACGCCCCGTTCCATCAAATCTTTCTGGGAAAGCCCGAGACGGAATATCCGGTTCATTCCGAACAGTACCGCCGCTGCATTGGAACTGCCCCCGGCCAGTCCTGCAGCTACAGGTATATGTTTCCTCAGGGTGATTCTGACACCTTCCCCGATCCCGAACTCATCTATCAAAAGCTTTGCCGCTTTATATGCTATATTGTCTTCTCCGACAGGCAGGAACTTAAGGTTGGTCTCCACCTCGATTCCTGCCGCCTCTTTCTTTTCAATTCTGACTTCATCGTATAAAAATATGGACTGCATGATCATGCGTACGTCATGATATCCGTTTTCTCTTCTTCCCAGTACATCCAGTCCCAGATTAATCTTCGCCAGTGCTTTCAGTTCAATCTGATTCATCCTGTGTCCTCCATACGTGCTTACTGTGTGCTGTATCTTGTATACATTATGCCTATAGTATACTTACATTCTCTTTGAAAATCAATAATTTATCCCCTGATGAGACTTTTTCGTCATTTAATCCATTGATCTCTTTTATTCCTTCTACTGTAGTCATATATTTCTTGGCCAGACTCCACAGATCCTCGCCATTCTGCACAATATGTCCAACGATTCCGGGCTGTTCGGACAGCCTTTCCATATCAAGAGGCTCCATCCTGACACTTATGATCACTTCTACGGGGGTAAGTTTTACCAAAAATATATCGAATGACAAAACTGCCTTCACCTCAACCGCTTCGCTGCCTGCCAGCGTGACCGCAAGCTGCTCTACATGAGATGAAAGACTGCTGCTGACTTTATCCGGCATGGCCGGATACTCGATCAACCACGAAAACGGAACCATCCCCTGCCAGTTTCCGTACGGTTCTATGTCGTTCCCCCGCAGATACAGGAAAGACAGATGCAGGATTCCTTCCACTCGGATTCCTTCTTCCGTATACTGCTCACTCTCCACCTGGATACTCCCCTGACTGTGGATGATCTGCAGTACGTCGTCCTTGAGCTCCGGGAGAGACAGTCTTTCGGAAATTTTACATTTGGACTGATTCTGCATAAGCAGTTCTTCCAGCACAGTGTCCTTTGTCTCAAAGACGCACTGCTGATCCAGCGAATAGAGATCCCTGAGGATTTCCGTCTCTTCTTCTCCGAAAATATTCATCCGCAGCGAAAGGGTCGCCTCAATCCCAAGGACGCGCATCTCTCCATCCTCATCCAGCCGGATATCCGCCAGCGTATCCTCAAGAGAATGCTGTATATGGTAATACATGTTTTCGGAGACGCCGTCACAGAGGATCCTTCCCTCAAAAGGCACGCTCTGCTCAATCCAGTCGGGTTTCTCCTCCGCCGACAGATACATACAGAATACAAGCAGATCTCCCCTGAGAAGAATCTCGTCCTGACCCATTCGGATATCCAGTTTTCTGACGCTGATATCCGTAAGAAGAAGCTGCCCGATGCTTTCCTTTGTTCCCGGAAGCGTGAGTTCTTCTTTGATCCGGTATGTATCTTTTCTCGTAACTGCCAGCCGGAGTAGATTCATGTTCTGTGTTTTACGATAAATTGGCACGTCGCTCTCCACATCTTCCGTCAGTTCTTCGTCCCTGATCCATTCTCTTCCCACTTCCATCTCCGACATGATACGCAGACTCAGTTTTCGTGTATTCACAACAGTCGCCGTAAATTCCGTCCTCACGTTTCTCAAGAAAAACGTTTCGTTGCCATCGCCCTCGGCATACACCATTTCCTCAAAAGGGATTTTTCCCTCTAATACCGCCGGTCTGGGGTCCCCCGATGCAGTCATGTACAGGACTTTAAAATATACTTTTCCTGTTATTTTCACATAATTTTCAACCGGACGGATATCCTCGGGCTTCAACTCTGCGTTTCCCTGAATGATCCTCTGCACATCTTCTTTCTGATCCGGTACATTGTAATCTTCGTCCAGATAAAACTGGTCAAAGATACTCTTTCCCTCCTGCGTATAATGAATCGGTTTTCTGATCAGTTCCATTTTTCTCCTCCTCAATCAAATAAAACATCTTTTTCAATATATTCAAGCTGGATAACCACGCAGGGATATGTAGTGATATCCCTGATCTCCTCACCTTTTTCCGGTCCGAGAAGGCTCGTACGGACGCGGATCTCCTCTTCTGTCTCATAAAGTTCTCTGACTTCCACGCTGTATCCTGTCGTCGGCTGCTCTCCATACCCTTCTGCTATGTAAAGAATTCCCTGATCCGCATAAACCAGCCGGAATGGATGCTTTTCTTCATCCACGATCATCTCCCGGAGCTCCTGAGGCGCATCCTCAGGATTCAGGACCGTAAAGTCGAGATTCCTCAGTTTCCGCGTGTCTTCATGCTTTGTTACACATCCGGCAAGAAAAATGACTGCTGTCACGCAGCAGATGAATACACGTTTCATTTCCCGCTCCGCAGCTTTTTTCCATATATCATATGAA
>DWXI01000251.1 GCA_019119265.1 Candidatus Mediterraneibacter intestinigallinarum
CCGTCTCAGTAAGAGCGGCGGGGTTCAGAGAAATGATCAGAACTCCTAAAGGCTCCAGGCTCAGTTTGTCGATTTTTCGCAGTTCCTTTACAATAAATATTCCATACTGGGATCCGAAGTCGGGTACCACAGTAGTAGCCCCCTCCCGGCTCTGGGCTCTGGCGATCAGGGAGGAGCGGAGCTGGTAGGGAACTTCCATAAAAGAGGACAGGGAAGTGGAAATGATCTCCTGATCCTGGATAATGGACATATAAGAAATAGAATCATTCTGAAAGGCAAAGAGATAGCCGGATAATTCATTATAGATCCTGGTGTTGTATATCTGCCGCTGTGATCCCTGCTCTAATTCTTTCATTTCTTCCAGATTGGTCTGGATCACCTGGTTGGCTAAAATCGAGTCTATGATGGAATCCACAGACTGAAGCTGACTGGAGATATCCGAGGCTGCATAGGTCATGGAAGCAGCAATAGACTGATACAGCCTTTTTTCATAAGATCTGGATGTAAAGGCCATAGTCGCCAGTCCGGAAAGAAAAAGAATAAAAAATCCGGAAAATATAACAATCAGTATTTTATATTTTAGACTCAGATCGTTGAAGAGCTTGTCAAGGACTTTAGAGCGGGTTTTTAATCTATTCATCAGTATTTTCCTCCACTGAAATTATAGATTATGAAAAAAGAAAGCACAATTCTTTTCAGTTCCGGGGAATAAATAAAGTAATGAAATTACCGGAAAAGTCATTTTCTTACAGGCAGCAGTAAAAAAATTGCGAAAGAAAGTCATGTTTCTAAATTTCTTTTCGTCATTTTTTTGCTTATAATTGGGTTATCCAAAAACAAAGATGCATCTTGAACAAAAATTATGGAGGAATGTAAAGTGAAAAAGAAATCTTTAAAGAAAGCAGCAGTTCTTGCCATAGCAGGCGCTATGGCGGTAACATCCCTGGCAGCATGCGGTGGCTCCGGCAGCGGAAAGGATAGCGAAGGAGGAAGTTCTGATTCCCTCACAATGGCATGGTGGGGCAATCAGGTAAGAAACGAGCGCACCCAGCAGGCTCTGGACGCATACAAGGAAGAGAGCGGCATAACAGTAAGCGGACAGTTCTATCAGTGGGGCGATTATTGGAGCAAAATGGCAACCTCTGCAGCAGGAAAGAAAATGCCGGATGTGATCCAGATGGATATGTCTTACATTCAGCAGTATGTAGATAAAGGACAGCTTCTTGATCTGACACCATATATTGAAGACGGAACCCTGGATACCTCCAATATTTCAGAAGACATTGTGAATATGGGTAAAGTAGGAGACGGTATCTATGGCATTGCTGCCGGAACCAGTGCTTCCTGTATGTTTTATAATAAGACCCTTTTAGACGAGCTGGGAATCACCATTAATGACAACATGACTTTGGACGAATTTATTGATATTTCTAAACAGGTATATGAGGAGACCGGATATCGTTCCAACCTGTACCACTATGGCCTGTATATGGATATGTATGCAAGAGCCAACGATATCCAGGCCAGCGACAAATTAGGGGGCGACAGCGCAGATGACTACCTGCCATACTTTGAAACACTGGAGACCGGCATTAAAGAGGGATGGCAGATCTCTCCAAGCCAGGCGGCAGATACAGACAGTGTAGAGGAAGATCCTATGGTATACGGGTCAAATCCGGATAACATGACCTGGTGCACTATTAACGGTTCTGCACAGCTTACCGCATATCAGGCAGCAGCACCGGAAGGAACAGAGATTGCTCTGACGACTATTCCTACAACCGATCCTCAAAAATCCAACTATGTAAAACCTGCTATGTACTTTTCTGTAAGTGCAGATACAGCCAATCCGGAAGAAGCTGTAAAACTGCTGAACTATCTGACCAACTCTGAGACAGCCTATGATATTCTGCTTGCAGAAAGAGGCGTACCTGCTTCCACAGCTATTTCTGAGGCGATCATGGACAAATTAAGTCCTGCAGAGCAGGAAAATGCAAACTTTGTAAATAATGTGATCGCACCGAATTCCAGCCCGATGCCTCCGTTCCCTGTAGAAGGAAGCACAGAGGCCCAGGATCTTTTAAGAAAACTGGAAGAAAAGGTAAAATACGGAGAATATACAGCCCAGCAGGCTGCAGATGAATACTTCACAGAAGCGAATAAAATGCTTCAGGGTGAATAAAGAAAACCAGGCTTGGAGCCGCTGCCCTTTGCATAAGGCGGCAGCGGCTCTTTTTGTGCGATACGCCCGGCAAGCGGCTGCCGTGCTTGCACGAGCAGACATCTGGTAAAACTCCGATGATGAGAAAGGAGAAATGGTTTTTTCATGAATAAAAGCAGTAAATTTTATCGGTTTATAAATAAAGAAAAAAATGTAGGCGTGATCTTCTGCCTGCCCTTTATTGTCGGCTTTCTGGTATTTCTGATCGTACCTATGGGAATCTCATTGTATTATTCCTTCTGCGATTACGACATACTGTCTCCGCCGGAATTTGTGGGATTAAAGAACTACATAGAAATGTTTACCCAGGATGAAGTATTCTGGCACTCTGTAAAAGCAACCTTTTATTTTGCTCTGGTATCTGTGCCTCTTCGTCTGATCTTTGCGCTGCTGGTAGCCATGATCCTTGTACGGCCCACGAAAGCAACAGGATTTTACAGAGCTGCCTATTATCTGCCTTCGATCATCGGGGGTTCTGTTGCTGTGGCGATCCTGTGGAAAAGAATGTTTGCACCGGACGGCGTGATCAACAGCCTTTTAGGACTGATCGGAATTGATACAAACTTTGCATGGCTCAGTGACACAAGAACAGCAATCTGGACTCTGATCATTCTGGCTATCTGGCAGTTCGGATCTTCTATGCTGATCTTCCTGTCTGCTTTAAAGCAGATACCCAAAGAATTATATGAAGCGGCTGATGTAGATGGTGCAAATAAGTTCACAAAATTTTTCAAGGTTACCCTGCCTCTTCTGACACCGACGATTTTCTTTAATCTGGTTATGCAGATCATCAACGGATTCCTGGCCTTTACCCAGAGTTTGATCATTACCCAGGGAAAACCTATGGATACCACACTTTTCTATGCGGTATATATGTATCAGCAGTCCTTTAATTTCAATCAGGCGGGATATGCATCTGCAATGGCATGGGTAATGCTGCTGCTGATCGCAGTG
>DWXI01000252.1 GCA_019119265.1 Candidatus Mediterraneibacter intestinigallinarum
TGTGGGCTACAGTGACCCGAACTATTTCAGTTATGTTTTTAAAAGGCGTTTTGGTGTGTCGCCTTCAAAATACAGAGCGGAGCATATAGAAAGTGAAGAATAAGTTTTTACAACAGTTGAAAAGACTTCAGCCAAGAGGTATGCAGTCGACTATTATGGTTGCATTTTCGGTGATCTCGATTTCCATTATGCTTCTGATCGGGATCGTGCTGTACATCAGGTTTTCGGCCTGGAACCGCCAGGAGAGTATCCGGGCGGCAGAGAAGATGATGGAGCAGACCGCTGAAGCACTGGAAGATTATCTGGTCAGTATGAGACAGATATCGGATACTGTTTATTATAATGTGATAAAAGAGGAATCTTTTCCGGACAATGAAAGGAACATCCAGTCAGGAATGAACCTCTTGTATGAAGGAAATGATGATGGTATCCGGAGTATCGCGATTTATAACAGTTCAGGAAGTCTGATGGCGGCGGAACCGATAGCGCAGCAGAAAGAAGACCCGAATGTTACCGATCAGGATTGGTTTCGACAGGCGATAGAAGAGATGGAAAACATGCATTTCTCCGCCCCTCATATTCAGAACCTGTTTGATGACGGTACGATGCGCTACTACTGGGTTATTTCCCTGAGCAGAGCTGTTGAGCTGACGGACGGCGGGGAATCTCAGTTGGGGGTACTGCTGGTAGATATGGATTATTCCGGCATTTCCAGGATGATGATGCGGATCAATGAGTCAAACAGTGGACAGTATTATTATCTCTGCGATAATACCGGCAATATTATTTTTCATCCACGGCAGATCCAGATCAGCGAGGAAAACGGGATGGAAAACAACGAAGAAATAACACAGTATAAGGACGGTATCTACAACGATGTGTTAGACGGTGAAAACAGGAAGATCATTGTAAATACGATCAGTTATACCGGCTGGAAACTGGTGGGAGTGCTTCCTTATTCGGCAATGACAGACGGAATGCTCAACATACGATATTTTATCGTGCTGCTCATGCTCCTGGTTGCTATGACATTGGCGGTTATAAATCGAGTCGTCTCTGTCGGGATAGCAAGACCGATATTAAATCTTAATGAATCGGTCAGAAAATACGAGGCAGGAGGCACTCCTGAAATATATATCGGCGGTACGCCCGAGATCATACACCTTGGTCAGTCTATACAGAGCTCCTATGAGCAGATCGACAGATTGATGAAGAAAATTGTTCTGGAACAAAACGAGAGGAGAAAAAGTGAGCTTGATGTGCTTCAGAGCCAGATTAATCCTCATTTCTTATATAATACATTAGAGTCCATCACCTGGATGATCGAGGGAGAACGTAATGATGAGGCCGTTTTTATGATCTCTCAGCTCGCAAAGCTTTTCAGGATCAGTCTGTCCAAGGGAAACACTGTAATTACAGTGAAGGACGAACTGCAGCATGCGCAGAGCTATATGAATATACAGAAGGTGCGATATAAAAATGCTTTTTCTGTTGAGTTTGATATTGATCCCGAAATAAATTCCTGCTGTATGGTCAAGCTGGTTTTGCAGCCGATACTGGAAAATGCAATTAATTACGGCGTGAGCGGTATGGAAGATCACGGCGAGATTATAGTCAGAGGTCGGCTGAAAAGTGGAAAAGTTTTCTTATCTGTTGAGGACAGCGGGATTGGGATGACAGAAGAACAGGTTCATCTTCTCCTGACAGACAGCAGCAGGGTACATAAACATGGATCAGGGGTGGGGCTTGTCAATGTAAATAATCGTATCCGGCTTCTGTTCGGCAAAGAGTATGGGGTTACCGTTGTGAGCGAACCGGACGAGGGAACAACGGTTACCATCTGTGTTCCGGCGGTGCCGTATACGGAGGATAACCGAAAAATCCTGGAACGGGGATATGGATTCGGCGGTGAAGAGATGGTTGAGGGAAACAATAATGAAGAATAACAACAGAGTATTCATCCTGACGGAGTTGATTCTGGGAGCGCTTGTTATCATAGTCGCAGTGGCAATGCTCAGGGACAATACCGAAAAAAATCTTGATAAAGTCTCGGTTATTATTGAAAACTCAGATGATAATCAGTGGAATGCATTTAAATATGGACTCAGGATGGCTGCAGAAGATCAGAATGTTGAGATGTTTGTTGTGGGAACAGAGGGAGTGATGTCTGCTGAGGATCAGGAGAATATGGTCCTTCAGGAGATTGACAATGGAGCCGATGCTGTTATAGTCCAGCCGGTTCCGGGAAATGACTCCGAGTCCATGCTGAACAGAATTAAAAACAGTATACCGGTTATGAGCGTTGGAACTGCAGTTTCTCTGAATGAAGAAAATTCTTCGCTGCCGGTTGTAGAAGCAGATAATTTTGCCATGGGGAAAGCCCTGGCTGAAGAAATACTTGAAGATTATGCAGGCAACCTGGAAGGAAGGGCATTGGGCATTATATCGGAAACTCTTGATACGGAAGCTTCGGCAAATCGCAGAGACGGATTTGAGAGCGTGATAGAAGACACCGGCGCTGTGATATCCTGGACGATTGATGATTTTTCAAATCCGGAAGCGGGGTACTATCTGGAAAAGCAGCCGGAAGCAGATCTTGTGATCGCGATGGATGACGTCAGTCTTACGGCTGCAGGGAAAGCTGCGGCGGCTAATGATCTGCACGGAGCGGTTGTGTATGGGATCGGTCATTCTACAGAAGCTGTTTATTATGTAGATACAGGAGTCGTTGAATGTCTGGTGGTGCCCGATGAATTTAGCATCGGGTATTACAGCCTGGCGGAGATATCAGAAAGCCTGCAGCATTACCTGTACAGACCGGAAAAAAAGATTGTTCCTTATACGGTACTTCGCAGGGAAGAATTGTTTTCGGAAAAAAATCAGGAACTTCTTTTTACAATGAATCAGTAACCGGTGGGAAAAGGAGTGATCAGATGAAGAGAAAGAAAGCTGCGGCAGGCGTCCTCTGCTGTCTGGGAATATTGTTTTTATGTGCATGTACGCAGCATCAGACGAAAACGTCAGACAGGCTGTATGTCGGTGTGGCATGTTATGACCAGAGAGATACCTTTCTGGGCGAGCTGCTTAACTGCTTTAAAGAGAAGATGAGCGATATGGAGTCGGACGACCTCAAAACAATCGTAACAGTCCGGGATGCGGCAGGTTCGCAGAAAACTCAGGATGACCAGGTAAAAGAGCTGATCGATGCAGGCTGCAATGTACTTTGCGTAAATCTCGTCGATCGGGCTGATCCGTCAGAAATTATAGATCTTGCCCGGGAAAAAGAAGTTCCGATTATTTTCTTTAACAGAGAGCCGGTTGCAGAAGATCTCAGACAATGGGATCAGCTCTATTATGTAGGTGCGGACGCAAAAGAATCCGGTGTAATGCAGGGTGAAGTGGCCGCGGAAGTGATAATGTCAGACAGTGGGATCGACAGAAACAGAGACGGTAAGATTCAATATGTGGTGCTTGAGGGAGAACCGGGGCATCAGGATGCGATCATCCGGACTGAAAATGCAGTTGAGACAATAAGGAGCAAGGGGATAAGCCTTGAAAAACTGAGCAATGGTATCGCGAATTGGAACCGGGCACAGGCACAGAACAGAATGCAGCAGCTCATTGCCCAATATCAGAACGAGATAGAGCTTGTCCTGGCCAATAATGACGATATGGCGCTTGGAGCGATCGATGCTTATGTGAAGCTGAACCGTACGGAGGCAGGAATGCCTGTGTTTTTCGGGATTGACGGTACGACTGACGGGCTGCAGGCGGTCGTGGATTCGAAACTGGCCGGAACGGTTTATAATGATAAGGTCGGACAGGCAGATGCAATGGCGAAACTGGCGGCGGCTCTGATCACAGGGGAAGGTATGGATGAAATTAAATATAAAAACGGAAAATATATCTATGTACCTTACTCTAAAGTGACTCAGGAAAACGTTGGAGAGTATTTGAGAAAGAGCAAAAAATAACGGACTAAAAGATAAGGACCTACGACGGTCCTTATCTTATTGGAATCGATATTCTTTTGGGGTTTTTCCATACTTTTCGCGAAATATTTTATGAAAGAAACTGCTGTTTTCATAACCTATTATATGGAAAATTTTTTCAGTTGATAAGGTAGTGTTGCGAAGCAGGTAAGCAGCTTGCTGAAGTTTTCTTTCTTTCAGCAATTCTTTGAATGTTTTGGCCGTATGTTTTTTTAAAAGCCGGCTGACGGTATATGTTTTCAAATGATTTTCACGACAAAAATCCTCCAGAGTTGCGGAAATATAATATGTGTCGATATACTTTAACACGGAAAAAACCAGATGCTGTTCGTATTTATTTTCATGTCCGTAGTTTACCATATTGGAAAAATCTAACAGGTTCAGAAAAAGAAGTCCCATAGATGTCTTGGTAATAGTATTTAGATTGGAAGGCTTTATAAAGCCGGACGAGATGTGGTCGTATATAACAGTTCTCTGGACGTACCTGACTCATCCCAGCGGCAGATGTTCACCCTGGTGGATGACATTGCAGAGGATTACTATTTGTACAATGACGAGGACAGCGGAGCCAACGGGCGTACTCTTGAACTTACCGAGCGTATCGGCGTGGAATATAAGTTTGTCAGCGGCACAGACGGGAAAACACTGCCGGAAGACCAGACCATTTATACCGGAGGTGCAGATGGTTCCGTGTCAAATGCCGAATTCCCCCATCCGATTTACCTCGTAACGGACAGTGAGGGCAATGAGACAGAGCTGGGGGATGATGTTTCGTTCTATGTGGACGGGGTGTTATGGGAGGACGAAGAGTCAGAATATCCCTTTACTGTCGAGTATTATGACGCCGAAGGAAACGAGATCACGGATGACGAACACTACGGGGATTTTACAGCAAAGATCGTTCCGGCAGAGGGCGTGGATGCAGACAAGATCACGATCGGCAATGCTCCCGGCTCCCCGGTATTCTTTGAGGATGGAACTCTGAGGATCCGATATGTATCCAGCTACACAGATGCATCGGCAAACAGCCTTACCACAGAGGCGCAAACATATACTGCCGAGACAGAGGAAACGGTAAAACAGCAGGCCGAAGAGACGGCGGTATCGTCAGGAGGCGCAGTGGCTGTCCTGAAAGACGGCACACAGATACTCCTGAATGGGAATGAGAACTATGCATACCCGGAGGATGCGCCCAGTAAGATCGCGCTCCTCTTCGACGAGCTGCTTCCGTCATCAGATGGCGGCGATAACAGTTCGTATATCGACCTCCTTTCCAGCCATGCGGAGGAAAGCGGATATACTATGGAGGGATGGAACAGTATCTATCGATATCTTGACCTGGTGGATATGAACGATTCCAATGCCTGGGTAGCCTCTACAGAAGGTTGTGATGTGTTCTGGCCTTATCCGGAAGGGGCAGATCAAGATTCGGAGATCCGGCTGCTGCATTTTAAAGGTCTCCACAGGGAGTATTCCATGGCAGGAGAGGACAGCCTTGCGGAGCAGGTCGGTCAGTCAGAAATAGAGACGGTGGAGGTCACAAAGACGGAAAACGGCGTCTGGTTCCACATCCCGGAGAGCGGATTCTCACCGTTCGCCCTGACATGGCAGAACTATTATACGCCGGAGTATGAATTTGTCAGCGGAACTGATGGCGAAGAACTGCCGGAGGAAGTGAAAGCGTTTCTGCCGGAAGATGAAGATACATATCTGGAGGGAACTGATATTACGGCAATCCAGCCGGATGAGACTACTGTGAAGACAGAGGATGGCATATGGACCTTCCAGGGATGGGATGCAGAGAAAAAGACCTCGGCGGAAAACGTGAAATTTACAGGCACATGGACATATGCCCTGAACGCATCCGTGATCAACCGGATCCCGGAGATCAGCGCGTCAGATAAGACACTGACAGTGGGAGATGAGTTCAGCGATGAGATAGCCCTTGATGGAGTGACGGCAGCGGATGAGGAAGACGGCGACCTGACGGAAGCAGTCAAAGTAAAAGAGAGTGACGTAGATACTTCAAAAGCAGGAGAGTATACAGTTACGTATGAAGTGACAGACAGCGAGGGAGCGACAGCGTATAAAACGATCGTAGTCACCGTGAAAGAGAAAGAGGCAGATCCGGAGCCAGAGGAGCCCGGCACAGATACACCAGATGTAGATGAGCCCGGAACGGACGAACCGGCGGAAGAGGAGCCGGGCAGCGAAGCGCCGGAGACAGAGACGCCTGATGATACAGAATCTGTCAAGGAACCTGCAGATACCGATAACAGTGACAAAACCGACAATGCGCAGAAAAACAGTGTAACGAAAGATACAGAGGAAACATCAGAATCTGTACAGACAGGAGTTGCTGAGCATCTGTTTAAGTGGATGGGAATGGCTGTAGCGTCATTTACCGTAATCCTGGGATGTATCTGGATCGTAATCAGACGAAGAAATAAAAGAAGTTAAAGAATAACGTTGATATCCATAAGAACCGTATCGCTTCGGTAATCCGGTTCTTATGGAAAAAAGTTATAATAGCTTGACGGATACAACGGATTTTGGTATAATCTGCAAAGTGCAGGAATATAATAATCCCAAGGTAAAAGGGAACGTCGCCTTGTAAGTTCGAAAGGACCTCACTAACAGCGGCGACGTGGATCGCACGTAAGCGACTAAAAGACAGTCGCTAAGTGCTCATACTCAGGCGCAGTAGCCAAGTGGTAAGGCGTGGGTCTGCAACACCCTGATTCACCGGTTCAAATCCGGTCTGCGCCTCTTGTCAAAACGAGGAGAAACGTTAAAAGATCAGCGTTTCTCCTCGTTTTATATATGACAAATAAGGACGGAAAGATATAACCTTACATTAAGGGAAAGAACTGTAACTCTGTGATAAAAAGAAGCCGTCCGTGGACGGCTCGATTGTCATTAGTATCAAATTGTATTTTGTAATTCTTTTGCTTCCTGTTCTTCATAATAACGGTCTGCGATATATTCGGCAGACTCTGCCCATAATGTGTTGTCTGTATTTTGCAGTGCTTTATAGGTCTGGGATTGATAGAAAGCAAGTGTTGCATCCGGAAAAGAAAGGTGGCTCTTTTCCTGGATGATGTCGATCACATCCCGGATTTGGATGCACATATTCATAGTAATATCTTTCCCATTAAAAAAATAGATGCCATCCATTACTATATAACCTCCTTTCGAGATTCCCGCGTCAGGTGTTTCAGGGAAAGGGGTGTATGGAAAGAAACCTGGTTGTTGACTTTGCTATAGCGAAGTCTTTCCACAGCTTCCTCTGCTTTTAAAATACCTGATAGGTATAACTGTACTGTTTCCATTGTATTGTCATCTGCAACAGGTCCAACTACTACATCATAGGAATGCTGGATACCGCCTTTTGTACGGTTTTCTTTGATAAATTCCAGCCATTCCTGATCCAGAGCGGAGAAGTGCTTGATTTTCAGGTCATCTGTCTGCCGAAATAGATAACGATAAACATATTGTCCGCCTTTATGAGAACGCAGATAAAGGCGTCTGGCCCATTCTTCTGCCTGGTTTTCTAAGACCGTGCAGTAAAATCCCCGGCCAAAGTCACGGCGGTTACGAGATTTTGTAAGGTCAATCTCATCAAATGCGATATTAGAGCCGTGGTAAAGCACAAGCTCCGGGGCATTTTCAGCGATAATTTCCTCCACATAATTCAGAGTTTCTTCTAAATCAAGTTGATGCAGATACTCATGCTGTACCAGAATTTTTTCAAATACTTGGTGCTTATAGAAAAGCTGGGCGGCTTCTGCAGTGGTTAGATTATGCTGACTGGCATAACGTTCAAGAGCCTGAACGGATAGTATTTCTACATCGGATTGAACACTCATAATCATTCTTGCCTCCATATAGATTTATTATACCAGAAAGAAATATATCTTCCAACTTTTTATTCATTCTGTCGGATCAGACAGAAAATTTTTGAATAATAGTGTCATTTTTAATGTTCTTTTAATGTTTCATATCTATACTATAATCACACAAAGAGAGGAGGAAAACACAATGAGAAAAAGATATCCGGCAATTTTTCTTGGAATTATATTATCATTTGGTGTGCTCACCGGATGCGGGATGAGCCGGACGGTTCAGCAGCCACAGCAGACGGACAGCGGCAGCTCGGAGCGGGAAGCGGAACTCCAGGCAGAGGTGGACGCTCTGCAGCAGGAGCTCGACGCGATGAAAGATGCTCAGAGTCAGGAGGCTGCGGATGCTGCACAGACGGCGGATAATGCGGACGACGCTCAGACAGGAGATAACAGCACGGCGCAGTCAGATAATACACAGGATCAGAACACAGGGAATACCGGAAGTAACACGAATTCCGGCGGCGCTTCCGATCTGGCGATCAGTATGGAGGAGGCTCAGAACATTGCGCTGGAGAGAGTTCCGGGGGCGGCGGCCCAGGATATGTCTATAGAGCTTGACTATGACGATGGCTGGTATATATACGAGGGCGACATTCTGTACAACAGGACAGAGTATGAATTTGAGATTGATGCAAACACAGGAAATATTTTAAAATGGGAAGAGGAGAGATGGTAAAGAGAGAAAGAAAAATTTCTTCTGTTTACGGAGTCGTTTTGCAGTGTTATACTAATGGATGAATATTGCGATAAGGAGTTTTTAGTATGGAACTGACAACGATTCGGGAGTTATTTAAGAACAGGGAAGAGTACCTTGATCAGAAAGTTACGGTCGGGGGCTGGGTGCGCAGCCTCCGTGATTCCAAGACATTCGGATTTATCGTGGTAAATGACGGCTCATATTTTCAGCCGCTTCAGGTTGTTTACCACGACGGGCTGGAGAACTTTGCGGAAATCTCCAAGTTAAACGTGGGAGCGGCAGTGATCGTGACCGGCACGTTGGTGGCGACTCCGCAGGCAAAGCAGCCGTTTGAGATCCAGGCGGATGAAGTGCAGGTTGAGGGTGCGTCCGCGCCGGATTACCCGCTCCAGAAGAAGCGCCACAGCTTTGAGTATCTGAGGACGATTTCGCACCTCCGCCCGAGGACAAATACATTTCAGGCGGTATTCCGTGTGCGTTCACTGGCAGCTTACGCGATCCACAGGTTTTTTCAGGAGAGAGGATTTGTGTATGTACACACTCCGCTGATCACGGGAAGCGACTGCGAGGGCGCGGGCGAGATGTTCCGCGTGACAACTCTGGATATGGAAAATGTTCCGAAGAATGAGGGCGGAACGGTAGATTATACGAAAGATTTCTTCGGAAAAGAGACAAGCCTTACGGTCAGCGGACAGCTGAATGGTGAGACTTATGCCCAGGCTTTCCGCAGCATTTATACGTTCGGCCCTACATTCCGTGCAGAGAATTCAAATACGACACGCCATGCGGCGGAGTTCTGGATGATCGAGCCGGAGATTGCATTTGCGGATCTGGAGGATGATATGGATCTGGCGGAAGACATGCTGAAATATATCATCAACTATGTGCTGGAAAATGCGCCGGAAGAGATGAATTTCTTTAATTCATTTGTGGACAAGGGGCTCCTGGAAAGGCTCCACAATGTGGCAAACTCTGATTTTGCCCGTATTACGTATACAGAGGCGATCGAACTCCTGGAGAAGAATAATGACAAATTTGAGTATAAGGTTTCCTGGGGATGCGACCTTCAGACAGAGCACGAGAGATACCTTACTGAGCAGATCTATAAACGACCGGTATTCGTGACAGATTATCCGAAGGAGATCAAGGCATTTTATATGAAACAGAACGATGACGGGAAGACTGTGGCGGCGGTAGACTGCCTTGTGCCGGGGATCGGTGAGATCATTGGCGGCAGCCAGAGGGAGGATGACTATGACAAACTCCTGAACCGTATGAGAGAGCTTGGACTAAAGGAAGATGATTACGGTTTTTATCTGGATCTGAGAAAATACGGATCTACAAGACATGCTGGATTTGGTCTGGGATTCGAGAGATGCGTGATGTATCTTACGGGAATGTCAAATATCCGCGATGTGATCCCGTTCCCGAGAACGGTGAACAACTGCGAATTATAATAAATAAAAACAGATAATGTCAGGAACAGGCAAGGACGCAGCACTTCCGGTATGCGTCCTTTTCCTTATTTATCTGCGAAGGGAGAGAGACGATGAGGTTTATCCATACAGCGGACGTACATCTTGGAGCGCAGCCCGATGCGGGGCCCCTCTACAGCAGACAGCGCGGTAGAGAGTTGTGGGATACATTTGAGCATGTGCTTCACGTTTGTGAAGAAGAGAAAACGGATCTGCTGCTGATCGCGGGGGATCTGTTCCACCGTCAGCCTCTGGTACGTGAGCTGAAGGAACTGGATTATCTTTTCTCCGGACTGACACATACAAAAGTGGTGCTGATCGCCGGAAATCATGACTATATCCGGACGGATTCCAATTACCTTGATTTCCGATGGAGCAGTAATGTGTTTCCACTTTTTGGGGGAAAGCTGGGATATATTGATTTCACTGAGCTGCATACTGCTGTGTACGGCCTGAGCTATCACAGCAGAGAAATAAGCAGACCGCTGTATGACGGACTTACTGCCAAGGGGGCGGAGCCTTTTGAGATCCTTCTTGCACACGGAGGCGATGAGAGGCATATCCCCTTTGATCTGCGAACCCTGGAACGGTCCGGATTTGATTACATTGCGCTTGGGCATATCCATAAACCTCAGACTCTGCGGAAAGATCGGATTATATATCCGGGGGCGCTGGAACCCGTGGATAAGAACGATACCGGCGCTCACGGATATGTGAAAGGAGAGATCACGGAACGCGGAATCCGCACGCAGTGGGTGCCCTGCGCCGGCAGAGAGTATATCCATCTGGAGATAGCTGTGGAACAAAGAGATACGAC
>DWXI01000253.1 GCA_019119265.1 Candidatus Mediterraneibacter intestinigallinarum
TATAGGGAAATTGATTTACCCAGGGGGATAGACCTTGGAGAACAGGTGTTACACGTACAACGAGATTGCAGAAATGTGCAGAAAGACCGCAGAGCCAGTTTTCCTTACCAAGAATGGCGAGGGAAATTTAGTCATTATGGATATTGAAACCTACAACCACAGGGAGAAGATGCTGAAACTTCGTGAGAAACTGCTTGCAGTTGAGGAGGATAGGATGCACGGAAGCAAAGGTTATTCTGTCGATGAAGTCGCAGCCATGATGCGCAGCGTAATCAAGGAGGCGGCAAACCATAGACGATACCGTCTATGCGGATTATGTGGTGGATTGCAGACAGGATTACGGAGGGCTCACTCGCTGACAACAGAATATAAAGGCCGGAGTCGATGGTTTTTGGACTGTCGCTCAGGCAGCTCCCTTTACGGTTACAATTCAAGGCAGACCTTGACGACAGGCTTTACCGAATGTATGACAAGATAGAGGAACTGGAAGAACAGTTGATTGCTGAAATACAGATTTATGAGGAACGCAAACCTAATGGTCAGCGGCTTAAATCTGTTCGATTTAAGCTGCCGTTTATTGAAAATGATTTAAGTATAGATACCGGGAGGTGCAGTTTTAATATTATATTCAAATATTATTTATAAAAGGCAGCATAATCTGTTTTATTTCTTTTATAATCCGAGTGCGAGTATCTGCGTCAATTTTAGCAGAGCTGCAGAACATCATATCTATTATAGATTTCAGGAGTTCTGAATCCGATATTTCTTCAATGGATGTTTTCTTAACAGGTATATTTTCCAGTCGTTGAATGCTAAAAAGGGTATGGTTATATATCATATCAGATAATAAAGGGGTAGTTTTATCCATTCTTATTAGTTCGCGACTGTATGCTGATAATGTTCGGTTTGGCGATGGCAGAGGAACAGCAGAGGATAACGTCAATTCTATTGCAGATTCAGTAATTTTATCAATAACAATTTGTTTTCCATCTCTTTTAAAGCTAAGACCTGAATTACAGTTGCGGGCAGCTGTAGTGAATATGCGATATGTATTTTCTAATTTTTTAAAGTTTATATTCGCTTTTCTGTCTGCAGCAGACAGGCGGTATCTATAAAATTCCATTTTAAACCTCTCTTTTAAGTATGTCTTAATTAAAGTATAAAGAAAATCAGCTCAATGTCAATAGAGTTATATTAAAAAACATAAAATAATAGTATTGACACTCACAAAAATATAATATAGAATTAAGGCAACATAGACAGAGTAATAATATAAGAATGAGGGAGTAATATGAAATATGAATCTATCATAAAAAAAATAAATTATTGGAAAAGTTATGATGGTACTGGTGATGAATATAGAAAAACGCATGATCTTGACTGTATACAAACAAAAGGGAATTTGGCAGCAGATACAATTTTTAGTTTGTGGCTTCCGCTTCGATATACATTAAATTATTTCGAACATTCTAAATGGACAAAATGGAAAGAAAATGAGTGCAACTGTAACGGGTTAAAGAATTGCAATGCGTTTTTAGATGATCTGATTGAGAATATTGAAGAGTATTTACCTGAACATATGCTTACAAAACAATTGGCGGAATTATTTCGAATAGGGCAGACAGAGGCTAACACAATGATTCTGCCATACAGGAAATGGAATACTGTCCGGGGTGGAAAACCTTATTGGGATTATTTGCCGCATTTCCTTTATGATCTGCTGGATACGGAGAATAAAGATTTTTTGAATGCGGTTCAGAAGTGGATAAAATCTGAGAGGCTTGTACTTTTTTTTAAAGATGGTATTATTGATAAAGACCATGTTAAGGAGTTGGCGGGAACTGGTAATGTATGTAGCCATTTCCCGCGCAATCTTGATGTTTTACTTTTAATCAGGAATTATACAGAAATATTGCATGAGAGAGCTCGAATAATGCGTGTGGATATAAAATGAGACTTGCTGATAATCTGAAATAAGATATCTGTTTGTGAAAGTGAGGCAATATGTTATGATCATACCCAAAATACTTGAAACATCTTATCCCTACAAGGGAAAGATCGTCACTATCAGAAAGGACAAGCTGACGAGAGATGGAGAAAAGACGTTTGTCCGGGAGACGGCGGCAGTCGCGGATTCTGTGGCAATTGTCGCTGTTGACGACAGGAACAGGGTGCTGCTTATACGCCAGTACCGGCATCCTGTGGGAGAGCCGGTGTGGGAGATCCCTGCGGGCCGCATGGACATAGAGGATGAGAAACCGGAACAGACGGCCCTGCGGGAGCTGCAGGAGGAAACGGATACTTCTGCGGAAAAAATCCAATATCTTACAGTATTCGGAAACTCTGTCGGATGGACGACGGAGAAGACATATGTATTCCTTGCACGGGGATTGAAAGGCGTGCCGGAATATGACCGCCAGAATGAAGAGGCCGATATAGAAAAGAAGTGGATTTCCATGTCGGAGGCGTTGGATATGGTAAGGTCAGGTCAGCTTAATGACGCAAAGACGATCATAGGGCTGCTGCTTGCGGGGGAATATATTGTGCGGAAGTAAATGTATCTCAGATGTTTATATATGTACAGAAAAATAAAAAATATCATAAAAACACCGGCTAATATTTAAAAATGGCCGATGTTTTTTTGCGTATTTGTAATAAAAGATGAAAAAATAAACAAAATATCATGGAAAAAACAGCTTTAAATATAAAAAGTAAATAATTGACTATAAATGGGGAAAAAAAGGAAAAGTAATGACAATCGGCAGAAGATATAATAAAGAAAACGAAAAAGAAATCAAATGAGGAGGTAACAGGTATGAAAAAGAAAATCGTAAGTGTACTGCTTGCAGCATCTATGGTAACCGGACTTCTTGCCGGATGCGGCGGTGTAGGCGGTTCAGGCTCATCGGACGAAGGAGATTCCGGCAGCGGCGAAACGGTCGAGATTTCATTTTACACGACAGAGACCGGAAAGGATGATCCGTTCTGGGAATCTTTCCGAAAGGACGACGCCTTTTGCGAAAAATACGGAATCCGATGTCTGCGCAGAGAATATGAGGGCGCTCATACATGGAATGTATGGAGAAAATGTATTAAGGATTTCCTGCAGCTTTTGTTCCGGCAAGTTGACGGTTGACTGTTACTTAATTTCTGAATTTCACACTTTAATGCATTGAAGAGAATTCCCGGTTATGGTACAATGTAAAAGTATATTTTGCATATATCTGATAAACGGGAGGCTTAGAGAGATGGAAAAAAGAATTAACGGCCATACACGGCTTTATGCTCTGATCGGATCACCGGTAGGGCATTCGGGATCACCGGCGATGTATAATTACAGCTTTGAGAAGCTTGGCATTGATGCGGCATATCTTGCATTTGACGTACCCGTAGAGAAGACGGAAGATGCAGTTAACGCGCTGCGTACGCTTCACGCAGGCGGATTCAACGTGACTATGCCCTGCAAGACGGCGGTCGCTCAACTTGTTGACAGACTCTCTCCGGCTGCAGAGCTGGTCGGGGCATGTAATACGGTCGTATTTGAAGAAGACGGAACGATGACCGGACATATGACGGACGGCACAGGGTTTGTGCGTAATCTCAGAGAACACGGAGTAGAGATCAAAGATAAGAAGATCGTGCTTCTTGGTACAGGCGGAGCTGCTACGGCGATCGCAGTACAGGCGGCGCTGGACGGTGTGGCTGAGATTGCAATCTTCAACCGAAAAGATGGATTCTATGCCAACGGAGAGAAAACTGTGGAGAAGATCAGAAAAGCCGTATCATCGATCCGCAAGGTTTCCATAGAGGATCTGGATGATACGGAACTTCTTGGAAAGGTGATCGGGGAGAGCGATATCCTGATCAACGCGACCCGCGCGGGAATGAGTCCGATGGAGGATGTGATTCCTGTACCGGCGGAATTCCTCAGACCGGAACTTGCTGTTGCCGATGTAGTGTATAATCCGAAGGAAACGCTTCTGATCAAAAAGGCAAAAGAAGCAGGATGCCGTGCTGCCGTGGGCGGAAGCGGCATGCTGCTCTGGCAGGGCGTAGCAGCTTTTGAACTGTACACAGGGCAGGAGATGCCTGTGCAGGAAGTGAAAGAACGGTTTTTTGACTAAATCTGTCGAAAAACTTAAGAAGAAGGAGTTTTTCAGTGAAACACAGAACAGCAAATAATCTGCTGCTGGCGCTGACCGCATTTATATGGGGCAGCGCCTTTGTTGCGCAGAGCGTCGGGATGGATCATGTGGGTCCTTTTACATTTAATTCAATACGGAGTTTCATGGGAGGCATCGTATTGCTGCCGGTCATTTTAATACTGCGCAGACAGAGCGGACGGACAAATAAAAATGAAAAAAACGGTTTATTATTGTGGATCGGAGGAATATGCTGCGGGATCGCACTGGCGGCAGCCAGTTCTCTCCAGCAGATCGGGCTGATCTATACGTCCGCCGGAAAAGCCGGATTCATTACAGCCATGTATATCCTCATCGTGCCGGTCATGGGGATTTTCATCGGGAAAAAGGCGGGGATGAAGACCTGGATCGGTGTGGCGCTTGCGGTTGCAGGAATGTATTTCCTCTGCATTACAGACGGATTTCATATGGCCCGGGGG
Organism: Candidatus Mediterraneibacter intestinigallinarum; assembly: GCA_019119265.1. Classification (GTDB taxonomy): domain Bacteria; phylum Bacillota; class Clostridia; order Lachnospirales; family Lachnospiraceae; genus Mediterraneibacter; species Mediterraneibacter intestinigallinarum. Next base: position 4,622 of record DWXI01000253.1, read on the forward strand.
GATTTCCTTGTATTTCTCTGTGCGGTTATATTTTCCGTTCATATACTGCTGATCGATTATTTTTCGCCCAAAACAGACGGCGTGGCGCTCTCATGTATCCAGTTCTTCGTGTGCGGCATCTTGTGTGCAGTACCTATGCTCATATCAGAGAGACCGAAGATTGCAGAGATCGCGGGGGCGTGGATGCCTCTGGCCTATGCGGGAGTGCTGTCATGCGGTGTTGGATATACGCTTCAGATCGTGGCGCAAAAAAATACAGATCCTACTGTGGCGTCTCTGATCCTCAGTCTGGAATCTGTATTTTCAGTTCTGACCGGCTGGGTCATACTGGGCGAAAAACTCTCCGGCCGGGAACTTTTTGGTTGTGTACTTGTATTTATCGCTGTGATACTTGCCCAGCTTCCGAAAAAGAAGCGGCAGGCAGGCGATATTTCATAATATTGCCTGTCTATTTTTCTTTCGTCAGCCGTTCTACGATCTCCGGAAACTCCATCCCGTGGGATGCCTTTACAAGGATCGTATCTCTTTCTCTGAGTATGTCGTCCATATGTTCAAAGAATTCTGCCTTGCTGTGATAATGATGAATCTCCATATCCGTATTTACAGAAGCAGAAAGCTCCTGAGCGCCTCGCGCGGTTTCGGCACTTAAGTTTCCGATGCAGACGAGAACGTTGATCTCCTTTTCGGCAGCATGCCGGCCGACATTATAGTGCATCTCTTTTTCCTTTGTACCGAGCTCAAACATATCGCCCAGAACTGCAACTTTTCGTGTGTCAGCGTATGCCAGCACGTCCAGGGAAGACATCATGGATGCAGGATTTGCATTGTAGCAGTCGTCAATGACAGTATAGTGTTCCCCCTCGATCAGATTATTCCTTCCCGCGATGGGAACATTTCTTCGGATTCCCTCCGCGATTTCTTCATCATTCATTCCCAGCGCATATCCCACTGCGGCGCCGGCAAGTGCATTATAAACCATATGCTTTCCGGGAATCGAGATATGGACGTCAAATGAAGACGACGGGGTGACGAAATGAGCATCCGTACCCTTTAAACCCCTGCTCGTGATCTGTTCAGCATGGAACGGACAGGACGGGTCCAGTCCGAAAAAGACAGGAGAGATTCCGTTTTGGGGAGTGATGCCTCTCAGCTTGTCATCATCTCCGTTTAAGATGACGTCGCCGTCAGGGTTCATGTAATCGATCATCTCAGTCTTTGCTTTCAGTATGCCGTCGCGGGAGCCCAGGCTCTCGATGTGGGCCACACCGATATTTGTAAATACGCAGATATCGGGGCGGGCGATCTTCGCCAGACGGGTCATTTCCCCGAAATCACTGATCCCCATCTCAAGAACTGCGATCTGGTGTCCTTCCCGGATATTAAATACCGTAAGAGGGAGGCCGATCTCGTTGTTATAGTTCCCTTCTGTCTTCAGAACGGAATATTTCTGAGCCAGGACAGAGGCGATCATCTCCTTCGTGCTGGTCTTTCCTACGCTTCCGGATATGCCGACTACTTTGATGTCCAGAGAACGGCGGTAATGTTCCGCGATATCCTTTAATGCCTGCTCACAGGAAGAAACCCGGATATAAGGATAATCGACGTCTCCGAGATCCTGCTCTGACACAGAGCAGAGCGCGCCTTTTTCCATTACCTGGGGGATAAATGAATGACCGTCGACCCGTGCGCCTTTGATAGCTATAAACAGACTGTCTTTTCCGGCTTTCCGGCTGTCGATGACAACGTCTGATACTTCACGGACTGCTGCGGCCGGATCGCCATGGTAGACGCCTCTGCATGCCGCCGTGATTTCCTGCAATGACATATGTTTCATAAAAGTCAATTCCTTTCCTGTGTGATCCGCAAGACGATCAGTCTGAATATCTTGCCTCGATTGATTTCTGTATGATAAGGTCGCACAGATCACCGTATTCAATCCCCACGACTTTTGCCTCTTTTGGAAGCAGGCTTGCGGCAGTCATGCCTGGCAGCGTGTTCATCTCCAGGCAGTACAGACGCCCCTGGTCATCCAGGAGAAAATCTGCCCGGCTGTAGACATTTAATTTGAGTGCATGGAATGCTCTTACGGTAAGATCCATCATGCGCTCCTCAACATCTTTCGGTATATCGGCGGGGCAGACTTCATTGGTGGCTCCGTCCTGATATTTATTCGCGTAGTCGAAGAACCCGGTCTTCGGTATGATCTCAATAGGCGGAAGGGCCTCGCCGTCGATTATGCCGCAGGCGAATTCCCGGCCCTTGATATATGCCTCGACTAATATTTCGTCTTCATATCTGAAAGAGTTCTCCAGTGCAGTCCTGTATTCGTCCTCTGTATTTACGATATAGACGCCAATGCTGGAGCCGCCGGAGCAGGGTTTGACTACGACAGGGAGAGAAAGCCCTGTTGATGCAAGAGAATGATCCTCTGTGCTTTTGTGCAGACATACTCCGTCGGGCGTATCGATTCCGGCCTGCAGGAAAATCTGTTTAGTAAAGCCTTTATCCATGGCGACGGCACACCCGAGAGAATCCGGTCCGGTATATCGGATGCCCAGCAGGTCGAAAGTTGCCTGGAGTTTTCCGTTTTCTCCTTCGCCTCCGTGAAGACCGATAAAAGTGATATCGGCCATCCGGCAGAGTTCGATCACGTTCGGTCCGAGAAAACAGTCGGACTGATCCGGACGGGATGCCTTTACTGCTTCCAGATCCGGCTCCTCCTCACTGATGTTTCCGGCGATTTCCAGTCCGTGCCCGGGCATGGTAAATACATCCTCCAGATTCTCAGGTGCATTCTCAAGACCGAGAAATACGTCCAGAAGGAATGCGTCATGTCCTCTTTCCAGCAGTGTACGGCAGATTCCGGCGGCAGAGGCAAGAGATACGTCTCTTTCCGTGCTCAGGCCTCCGGCCAGTACGATAATCTTCATGATAATTTATACTCCTTTATACATTTACATTATTAAGCAGCGCAGTCTTAGTATCATAGAGCTTCTGAGAAAGATCTACGTACACTTTGTGCGGATTGAAGAGACGCTTTGTCTCATCCCAGAGAGTATCCTTCTCCTGTCTGCAGAATTCCGCGATCTCCTTGACGGACGGAGAATTATATTTACATTCTCCCCTGATAAATACAGGTTTCAGGATTTCTTTCATTGTATATGTGCCGCCCTGCAGGCGGGTTTTCTTCCATGTCGCGTTAGGGTCGAAGAGGAGCAGGTCCCTGGATGTGTCATATTCTTCACCCACAAAACAGATCAGGTCGGCGCGAATCTTTCCGGTCGCTTTGTCATAGATGCGGTAAATAGTTTTATTTCCAGGATTCGTGATCTTCTCCACGTTTTCGGAAATCTTGATCTTCGGAACGAATTCGCCGTTGTCATTCTGGATCGCCGCAAGCTTATATACGCCTCCGAACGACGGGCAGTCTTTAGAGGTGATGAGGTTGGTTCCGACTCCCCAGGATGTGATGGCAGCGCCCTGAAGTTTCAGGTCGTTGATCAGGAACTCATCCAGATCATTTGATGCGGCGATGACTGCATCGGTGAAACCGGCTTCGTCCAGCATCTTTCTTGCTTCCTTGGACAGATAAGCCAAGTCGCCGGAATCCAGACGGATGCCGTAGCTCTTCGGATGGATGCCCGCATCGCGCATTTCCTTAAAGACGCGGATTGCATTTGGCACACCTGATTTTAATGTATCGTATGTGTCGACAAGAAGTGTGCAGGCGTTGGGATAAAGGCGTGCGTATTCTTTAAACGCAGTGTATTCGTCCTTAAAGCTCATGATCCAACTGTGCGCGTGAGTTCCCATGACAGGTACATCAAACAGTTCGCCTGCAAGGACATTGGAGGTTCCGATACATCCTCCGATGATAGCGGCCCTTGCGCCGTACAGACCGGCGTCCGGACCCTGGGCGCGTCTGAGTCCGAACTCCATGACACCGTTGCCCTGCGCCGCATGCACTACGCGGGAGGCCTTCGTGGCAATCAGACATTGATGGTTGATGATCGTCAGTATGGCTGTTTCCACAAGCTGTGCCTCCATGATCGGGGCAACAACTTTGATCAGCGGTTCTCTTGGAAAGATCACACTTCCTTCGGGAATGGCATAAATGTCTCCGCTGAAGTGGAAACCGCTTAAATAATGAAGAAAATCTTCGCTGAAGATGCCAAGTCCTCTCAGGTAATCCACATCTTCATAGGAGAAATTAAGATTCTTGATGTAATCAATGACCTGTTCCAGCCCGGCCATGATAGAATACCCACCTTTATTGGGATTCTCCCGGAAGAACATGTCAAAGATGACAGTTTCATTTTCCTGTGTCTCAAAATAGCCCTGCATCATGGTGAGTTCATATAAGTCCGTGAGCAGAGTGAGATTCTGTGCGCTCATATTTTTCCCTCTTTTCGTTTCCGCGAGGCGCCGCACGGGCGCTGGTCTCGTGATTTTCTTTACGATTATAGCACAAGGCAGGAAATTCTTCTACGAATTTCAGACAAGCTCTGCATTTTTATGAATGGTCTCCCTGATTATATTTTCCACATGATCCCCGATATGTTTTTTCGTTTCTTTGTCAAGCTGATCGGGATAAATAGGCTTGCCGTATTCAACTACCACATGGGTTTTCTTTATTTTCGGAAGATGATTTTCAAAGATTTCCGCAGTGTTATTCATGGAGACCGGTATGACGGCGCATCCTGTTTTGGTGGCAATCTTCAGCGCTCCGTCTCGGAACGGAAGCATACTCAGCTCCTCTCCCCGGTTTCTTGTTCCCTCTGGGAAAACGCAGATGGAAATCCCGTTCTTGATATCGTCGATTGCCTCAAGGATTGTTTTAAGCCCCTCTTTAGGATTTTTACGGTCAAGGAAGAGACAGTGCAGCCGTTTCATCCATGATGTGAGAGTAAAATAACGCTCCATTTCCTTTTTCGCGATATAGCCAGTCACTCTTTTGCATCGGCTGTAAGTCAGCAGGATATCAAAATAGCTCCGGTGATTCCCTATGAACAGCACCGGTTCGTCAGGAACATTTTCTTCCCCGATCACCGTTGCCTTTACACCGGTCATCTTCAGGATGACTTTGAAAGCCCACTGCACGATACGCAGGGAACTGATATCACTAGCATGGGGATTGAATTTGTGAAGGATCCATTCCACGATCAGCACCGGAATGGTCACGATCAGGAACAAGATTACAAAGATTACAATGCATATAAAACGAATCATGTGTCAGACCTCATTTTTCTTTCTGGTAATAAAGAGGGCAGATATGGCCCTGCGTTTAATTATACCGCTGACATATGGAAAATACAAGAAAAATGCTTGTGAGATTCGTGTTTGCTGTATAGATCATTCTGATGAAAAATAGAAAAGAGGTCTGAGCTGAAGTTCGGACGCTGAGAGAAGCGGATACTGTAACGCCATGCCGGCCCGCTCCACCTCATCCCCTGGAATCCCTGTAACGAAAAAGGAAATACTCGTCCATTGGAACTCGTATCTCCTTTTCCTAACAGGGAGAACCAGGTGTATTCGGAACGCTCCTGCCTTAATGCATGGCTTATACAGTATCCGCTTCCCTCAGCTGGCGCATCAGACGTCTGATTTTCTGGTTATCCGCAGAACATTCTATAAACAAACATTCATTAAAACAGGAAGAGAGTGTAACTTTATCGATTCAGCTCCGCTCTCTTCCCGTTTCTATGAGTATTTGTTCGGAGATTGTTATGATTATCGACTGGAAAATCTGTCGATTGGATGAACCAGCAAAAAAGGTGGAACTGCGTGAGCCATGCATCAAGGCAGGAGCGTTCCGAAAAGCATTTGTTCTGGATGTTAGAGGAAAGGAAATGGGAGTTCCAATGGACGAACATTTCCTTTCCTCTAACATCCATTCAAATCTTTGAGGTAGAGCGGGCCGGCATGGCGATGCAGTTCCGCCTTTTTTGCGTCATATAATCGGTTAGTATTTTTATCCGTATACTTCGCAATCTTCGGAACAATCACGAACTGACATATTTGAGAAGACGGCTTCATATGATATATGGAA
>DWXI01000254.1 GCA_019119265.1 Candidatus Mediterraneibacter intestinigallinarum
TTTCGATTCATTTATGATCAGTGTATCGGATCGCCGGCTCAGCTTAGCTCCGAAGCAGAGGAACTCAAAGAAACCTGCAGTTTTACAGATGCAGCTCTCTGGAATGCTGAAGAGATCGCAGACTTTTTTGACAGGAATTTTTCTGAAAGATGGCAGGTATATGCGGTCAGAGATGCGGCATACTATCAGACGATGATTCTGGAACAATCAAGCGAACATGGCGGCGTTCGTCTGATCAAAGACGGGGGCGAGATCAAAGGAGTTTACGCATATGCCGCAGAAGAAGGACTTGAGATCAGGGAACCCCTATTTCTGGATGGATATGAGAATGCATTTCTCCGTTCGGTCCGCCAGCTTGCTGCTAACGGGCAGCCTTGTATAAAAGACGAAGATATAAAGATTTATGCCTGCCCGGAGAATATGTCCTACGGGAAAAAGCCGGTCATTATGGCAAGGATTGTCTGTCTGCCGGAATTGCTGAAGGCTATGACGGTTCCTGAGAATCTTTCGGTGGATTGTTCCTTTGCGGTTATTGATCCTCTGATCAGACAGAACAGCTGTGTCTGGAGAGTGACCAGCGCATCCGGTGAATCGGAACTTCATGCCCGTGAGACAGAAGATTCGGAGGGAGTGCTGTCCGTCGATCTTTTGGCCGAGTTGTTGTTTGGGCGTATTGAAGCGGCGAGACTCAAGGATAACAACAAAGTGGTCATGACAGAGCATCTGGCAGAGGAGCTGGATAAGATCACAAAGCTTACAAAAGTATTTTTGAATGATGTAGTGTAGAAGCATCTGGTTGACAAAAGAGGAAAATTCCCATAATATAGAATAGATGTCAGAATCAGAACAAAGGCAGAGAACGGAAAGAGTAATATATTCAGAAACTCACAGAGAGGGAATGTCACCGGCTGAAAGCATTCCTGTGCGGAGTATATGTGAAGTGCATCCGGGAGCTGATCCCGCGAAATATGAGTAGCGGGATACGTTTGGCATACGTTACATGCGTCGAGTGAAAGAATGATTTCTTTTAATAGAGTGGAACCGCGGATATAACTTCGTCTCTTGACTGAGGCGAAGTTGTTTTATTTATGGATAACATTCTTAAGGTGAAAACTGTCGGGAAGGAATCTGCTAAGGAGAAAAAATGGGAATAATAGCTTATATTAAAGAAGAAATACAGGTGATCCGTGAACGTGATCCTGCAATCAAATCAAATATGGAGGTCTTTCTTTATCCGAGCTTCCGTGTGATGCTGAGATATCGTTTCGCACACAAACTGTATCTCAAGGGTCATTTTTTCTGGGCCAGATGGATATCTCAGAGAGCAGCGCGAAAGACAGGCATAGAGATACACCCCGGAGCTACAATCGGGCGAGGGCTGTTTATCGATCACGGGAGCGGAGTGATAATTGGAGAGACTACGGTCATTGGCGACAATGTTACTTTGTATCAGGGGGTAACTCTCGGAGGAACGGGAAAGGAACAGGGAAAACGTCATCCCACGTTGGAGGACAATGTAATGGTAAGTGCCGGCGCCAAGATCCTGGGATCCTTTACCATCGGAGAAAACTCGAAGATAGGAGCGGGATCCGTCGTACTCGAAGAAGTGCCGCCGAACTGTACGGTTGTCGGAGTTCCCGGTCGTATTGTCCGTATGGATAACAAAAAGGTTCCCAGATCGGATATGGATCAGATACATCTGCCAGACCCCGTTCTGAACGATATTAAGAAACTGCAGGAAGAAAATATCAGACTCCACAGTGAACTGAGACGACTGGTGAGAGATCTGAGATGTATAGAAAAGAAAGGAGATTATGATGAAGATCTATAATACGATGTCAAAAAGAAAAGAAGAATTCGTACCTTTGGAAGAAGGAAAAGTAAAGATGTATGTGTGCGGTCCTACCGTATACAATCTGATCCATATAGGCAATGCCCGCCCGATGATCGTTTTCGATACGGTGAGAAGATATTTTGAATATAAAGGATATGATGTAAACTTTGTGTCTAACTTTACAGATGTAGATGACAAGATTATCAAAAAGGCAATTGAAGAAGGCGTGACAGCAGATGAAATTTCAAAACGTTATATTGCCGAGTGTAAAAAGGATATGGAAGCTATGAACATCATGCCTGCCACTAAAAATCCGCTGGCGACAGAAGAAATCTGCGGCATGGTAGATATGATTCAGACCCTGATCGACAAAGGGTATGCATATGAGAAAAACGGAACAGTATATTATCGTACAAGGAAATTTAAAGATTATGGAAAACTTTCTCATAAGAACCTGGACGACCTGCAGTCCGGAGGAAGAACGCTTCTGGTCACAGGTGAGGATGAGAAAGAAGATCCGCTGGACTTCGTTCTCTGGAAACCGAAAAAGGAGGGCGAGCCTGCATGGGAGTCTCCGTGGAGCGAAGGCCGTCCGGGATGGCATATCGAGTGCTCTGAGATGTCGAAGAAATATCTGGGAGAGCAGATCGATATTCATGCAGGAGGTGAAGATCTGATCTTCCCCCATCATGAAAATGAGATTGCGCAGAGCGAAGCTGCCAATGGAAAAGAGTTTGCAAAATACTGGATGCATAATGGTTTTCTGAATATTGACAACAGGAAGATGTCCAAGTCACTTGGAAATTTCTTTACAGTCCGGGAAATCAGCGAAAGATATGACCTTCAGGTTCTTCGTTTCTTTATGCTCAGCGCTCATTACCGCAGCCCGCTTAACTTCAGCGCAGATCTGATGGAAGCTGCCAAAAACAGTCTGGAGCGTATTCTTACTGCGGCGGAAAATCTCAGATTCCTTTCCGGCAACGCACAGAGCGGAGCCTTGACCGAAGAGGAGAAGGAACTGCTTGAAAAGTCGGAGGATTATGTTCAGGGATTTGAGCGCGCCATGGACGATGACTTTAATACGGCAGACGCTATTGCTTCTGTATTCGAACTGGTGAAGTTTATCAATACAACTGCAGACGGAAGCAGGATAAAAGAATATCTCGACAGTCTGTATGAAAAACTCTTCCGGCTTACGGACGTACTGGGAATTATTATTGAAAAGAAAGAAGATATGCTGGACGGGGAGATTGAGGAACTGATCGCAAAAAGACAGGCGGCAAGAAAAGAGAAAAACTTCGCGCTTGCTGATCAGATCAGAGATGAGCTTCTTGCAAAGGGAATTATTCTGGAAGATACACGAGAAGGGGTAAAATGGAAAAGAGCGTAGATTATGGATTTGAACATTATATAGATGGCATTCCAGGTATGATGCAGACTGATCCGGATACGGCTTCACCGCTTGTTCTGGCTTACATCGGAGATTGCGTGTTTGATCTGATTATTAAATTGATGGTGGCGGGAAAGGGAAAACGCCAGGTACACAAGCTCCATGAAGAGACCAGTCATTATGTGCAGGCTTCTTCACAGTCTTACATGATGCGTTTCATGCAGGAACATTTGAATGAACAGGAGCATGCGGTATATAGAAGAGGAAGAAATGCCCGTAGTGTTTCTCCGGCTAAAAACCAGTCGATTACCGATTACCGCAGGGCGACAGGGTTTGAGGCACTGATCGGCTATCTGTATCTGAAACGCGAATACAGACGGCTGACAGACCTTGTAACGATCGGTCTTGAAAGCTTGAAAGAAAGAGATTTGAAAGAGGAGTAGAGATGCAGGATATCAGAGATGAGACTATGGATAATCGGAATGATCATACATTGATGATAGAGGGGCGCAACGCAGTTATCGAAGCATACCGCTCGGGAAGGACAGTAGACAAGTTGTTTGTATTGGACGGTTGTCAGGACGGACCGGTGCGCACGATCGTGCGGGAAGCGAAAAAGCATGGATCTTTGATCAGTTTTGTCAGCAGGGAGCGCCTGAATCAGCTTACACAGACAGGAAAGCATCAGGGCGTAATCGCTTATGCCGCAGCGTATGACTATTCGGATATAGAAGATATGTTCAGACTGGCTTCAGAAAAGGGAGAGGATCCGTTTCTTATCCTTCTTGACGGAATAGAAGATCCGCATAATCTGGGCGCTATCATAAGAACGGCAAATGTAGCCGGCGCTCATGGAGTGATCATTCCAAAGAGACGCGCTGTCGGTCTTACTGCCACAGTGGCAAAAACGTCGGCAGGTGCTCTGAATTATACGCCGGTTGCAAAAGTGACGAATCTGGCGAAAACAATAGACGAATTAAAAGAAAAGGGGATGTGGTTTGTCTGCGCGGATATGGATGGAGAGATGATGTATGATCTGAATCTGACAGGTCCTGTAGGTCTGGTGATCGGAAATGAAGGAGAGGGCGTAAGCCGATTGGTAAGAGAAAAGTGCGATTTCATAGCCGGAATTCCTATGAAAGGAGAGATCACATCGCTGAATGCATCGGTTGCAGGTGGGATTCTTGCCTATGAGATTGTGAGGCAGAGACTGAACAGATAGGAAATTCGGATGGTAAAGATGAAAAAATATGACAGAATGACTGACGAGCAGTTGATCGTAGACTTAAGAAACGGCGATCGCGCAATCATGGATTATATTATGGACAGATATAAATCCATGGTAAGGAAAAAAGCCCGCGCGATGTTTCTTCTCGGCGGCGAGAATGATGATCTTATTCAGGAAGGGATGATTGGTCTGATTAAGGCTGTGCGCGATTATGATCTGTCACAGGGCGGATCTTTTTCCAGTTTTGCAGAACTGTGTGTGTCGCGACAGATGTACAGTGCGATTGAAGCTTCAAAGAGGAAAAAGCATCTTCCGTTGAATTCGTATATTTCCCTGTATGAAGAGAGTGATACCCGTCAGGATGGAAAAAAGATGCAGCTTATTGACATGATCGAACCAGAACAGGAGACGGATCCGGAGGCTCTGTATTTCAGCCGGGAGTATACGGAGGCATTTGTCGAGCAGCTCAAGGATATGCTGAGCCCTCTTGAGAATCATGTGCTCTATCTGCATCTTATGGGAACTGATTATAAAAAAATAGCGGAGATTCTGGAGAAAAGTCCGAAATCTATAGACAATGCGCTGCAAAGGATAAGAGGAAAAGCGGAGAAAATGCTCCGTGGGAAAAATGGTATTTACTAATTCCGGATTACAGACAGAAAAGGAGACAAAAGAATGAGAAAAGGCGTAAATTACGGAATAGCAGTCCTTGTATTTGTGCTCACGATGATATTGATGAATGGCAGCGGAATACTGCTGGTCTCAGGGGCGGCATTCTTTGGCACGATGATCGGCGGCGTCAATGGCGTCAACGGGGTGTATGAATTCCTGATGAATAATCTGAATCTGTTTACATGCCTGATCTATGTGATAACAGGAAGTGTGTTTCTGCTGTGGTATTATTTTGCGTTTGCCGAGCCTGCAGGAGTGCCCCGGTTTGTTAATGCTCAGACCAGAAGACTGAGTCCGTCCTGTTTTGTTTGGCTTTTTATCTTGAGTTTTGCAGTGGAACATGTTGTTTCCCTGCTCATGACGCTGATTAATGTGATAGCTCCATCCGCAATAGAGGAGTATACAGAACTTGTGGAGACAGCAGGGGTGAATGAGTATTCGCCTGTATGGGTCATCGGTACTCTGATCCTGCCGCCTCTGGTCGAGGAAATAATCTTCCGCGGCCTGATTCTCGGTTATCTGAGAAAAGCAGGAGCATGTTTTATAGTGGCGAATCTGATACAGGCGGTCCTGTTTGGCGTTTACCATATGAATCTGGTGCAGGGGATCTATGCGGCTGCTTTAGGGTTCCTGCTTGGATATCTGGTATGGCGTTATGAGAGTCTGATCGCTCCGATGGTAGTGCATGCGCTCTTCAATTTCTTTGGAACTGTAATTGTAGAGCTGGAGAGCAATATCCTTCCCGAGTTATTCTTTGGAATGATTATAATCGGCTGCGTACCGTTGCTGGTACTGGCGCTTGTGATGATCCATTGGGGGATTGGCGGAAAGAAAAGAGGGTGATGGAAATGAGATTCGTGATCCAGCGTGTTAAAGAGGCATGCGTACGTGTAGATAGCGAGACAATTGGCGAGATTGGAAAAGGATATCTGGTTCTGGTTGGCGTCTCGGACAGCGACACAGAGCAGATGGCGGATAAGATGATCCGAAAGATGATAGGACTGCGCATATTTGAAGACGATAACGGAAAAACAAATCTTTCCCTGGCGGATGTGGGTGGAAGTCTTCTTCTTGTATCCCAGTTTACGCTGTATGCAAACTGCAAGAAAGGAAACAGACCGAGTTTCATCGAAGCCGGAGATCCGGAAAAGGCAAACGCCATATATGAATATGTGATCCG
>DWXI01000255.1 GCA_019119265.1 Candidatus Mediterraneibacter intestinigallinarum
GCGGGCGGGGATATGGCTCAGGTTCCGGTTCCGTAATCTGGGAAAGTGCTAAACGGCAGGAAGCACGGCTAAAAACAATGGAAGAGAAGACGATTCGGCTTCGCCTCAGGCATCCTCTCTTCCATTAACGCCGCACTCCCTGCCGTTAAGACTTTCCGGCAGTCCCCACAGCCAAATGCAGATTTTGCTATGTGAAAATATTGTCAGATCTGTTCACTTTAGAATTGAAATTCCCATACGACTGAGATATACTAAAATAGGCAGAAATTTTGGTTTATTTTAAACAAATTTAATAATATGGAGGGCTAGATTATGAGCTACAATGCAACAGAAAACTCAGCAAGCAGACGGATTGCCACATTGCTTGATGAGGGCAGTTTTGTTGAGATCGGCGGTGCTGTTACTGCCAGAAGTACGGATTTCAACCTGCAGGAAAAAGAGACTCCATCAGACGGCGTCATTACCGGATATGGAGTGATCGACGGCAATCTTGTATATGTATACAGCCAGGATGCCGCCGTGCTCAATGGGGCAATCGGAGAGATGCACGCAAAAAAGATCGCGAACATCTATGATATGGCGATGAAGATGGGAGCGCCGGTGATCGGTCTTATTGACTGCGCCGGATTAAGGCTTCAGGAAGCAACAGACGCTCTGGAGGCGTTTGGAGGACTTTATTATAAGCAGTCAATGGCTTCAGGAGTGGTCCCGCAGATTGCAGCGATCTTTGGTATGTGCGGAGGAGGTCTTGCGGTGGTTCCCGGTCTGGCTGATTTTACATTCATGGAGGAAAAAGAAGGAAAACTTTTCGTAAATTCTCCGAACGCTTTGGAAGGAAATGAGATTTCCAGATGCGATACTTCGAGCGCACAGTATCAGAGCGCGACAGCGGGACTGGTAGACGGTATCGGCACTGAAGCGGAAATACTCGGACAGATAAGATCTCTTGTCTGCATGATCCCTGCAAACTACGAAGATGATCTTTCCTATGAAGAATGTACAGATGACCTGAACCGTGTATGTACAGATATTGCGAATGCTGCAGAAGATGCGTCAATTGTCCTGTCACAGATCGCGGATGATCAGATCTTATTTGAAATGAAGAAAGATTACGCACAGGAGATGGTTACAGGCTTTATCCGTCTTAACGGTATGACAGTTGGAGCTGTGGCAAACCGTACAAAGCTCTATGGAGCGGATGGAAGCGAAGAGGCTGCTTTCGACTGCGCGCTCACAGTTGACGGATGTAAGAAAGCAATAGACTTTGTGAATTTCTGCGATGCGTTTTCAATCCCGGTTCTTACGCTGACGAATGTTGCCGGATTTGCGGCTACAGTGGAATCTGAGAAGAATATGGCAAGAGCAGTGGCAAGGATGACATATACATTTGCAAATGCAACGGTTCCGAAGGTGAATGTGATCATTGGCAAGGCATATGGAAGCGCCTATGTTGCGATGAACAGCAAATCAATCGGGGCAGATATGGTTTATGCATGGCCGGAGGCCGAGATCGGTATGATGGATTCGGAACTGGCGGCTAAGATCATGTATGCAGATGCGGATGCTGCAACACAGAGGGAGAAAGCTGCGGAGTATAAAGAACTGCAGTCCAGCCCGAAAGCAGCGGCAAGAAGAGGATATGTGGATGCGATCATCGAACCTGCCGATACAAGAAAATATGTGATCGGCGCGTTTGAGATGCTGTTCACAAAGAGAGAGGACCGTCCGGACAAAAAACACGGAACGGTTTAGTGAGGTGAGGCGAAGTGAAGAAAAAAATCAGTTTATTGGGACTTGTCCTCATCCTGGCTCTTGGCTTATTCACAGGATGCAGCAAGTCCGACACAACAGAATACGATCAGGCAGAGCTGGAGCAGTATGCTGACTTTATCATCCAGAACTTCAGCGTGATGTCTGAGACGGACATGGAAGGCTTTCAGGATATGTCAGAGCTGGAGCTTGACCTGACTCTGCTCAATACAGGTGTTCCGATCACAGGAGAAAATTTTCTTGCTATGATCGATGCATGGAATTCCGGCGTTGCGGAGTGCGGCGTGTTTGTTGACCGCGGCGATTATACAATGGAGGTCACAAATGACGGAGCTGTCCTGACGACAGAAGTAAATTTTGCCGACAGAGACGGAACAATGGAATTTGCATTTGACGAGAAGTCCAACATGGAGAGTCTTACGGTGAGCGCTGCTTATTCGACTGGGGAGATCCTTCAGAAGGCAGGGCTGAATACTGTTCTCGGAATGGGGACAACGTTTGTTGTATTGATCTTTCTGTCATTCATCATATGGCTTCTGAAGTTCATTCCAGTTCTTGAGAAGAAATTCCGGAAGAGTCCGGAACCGGCTGCAGTTGAAGCGCAGAATACGGCCGGTGCGGCAGAACCGGTTTCGGCAGAAGAGACTGACGTGACAGATGATACGGAACTTGCCGCAGTGATCGCGGCGGCTGTGGCGGCGTCTGAGGGAACATCACCGGATGGTTTTGTGGTAAGATCGATCAAGAGAAGAAAATCAAATAAATGGAATTAACAAGCAGGAGGATTCGGAAATGAAAAATTATACAATTACAGTAAACGGAAATGTATATGATGTGACAGTAGA
>DWXI01000022.1 GCA_019119265.1 Candidatus Mediterraneibacter intestinigallinarum
CCCGGTGATCTGATACCATCATGATACACAAATGCTGCGGATTACATGCGCGTATCAAAGGAGAAAGATCACATGAATGAAAACGAATCACTCACTGTAACCCTAACACTGGACAATGATGAGGAGCTGGAATGCGCCGTTCTCACTATCTTCGAGTCAGACGCACGGGAATATATCGCTCTTCTTCCACTGAATGACGATGGAGAAAATGAGGACGGCCAGATTTACCTCTACCGTCTGATCGACAATGGAGAAGACGAGGAGCCCGGTCTCGAGAACATATTAGACGATCAAGAATTCGAACGTGTTTCCGATGCATTCAACGAATGGATGGATGAACAGGATTTCGGAGATGTGGATCTTGATGACATGTAATAAGTTTCACTCATATTTACTCCAGCAATTCGTCTACAAAACGGGAAGGATCTGATTCTTTCCCGTTTTTTGTTTTTACGTAACAGATAGTCAGCTGTTCTCTGGCTCTTGTCATACCCACGTAAAAAAGTCTCCGTTCTTCCTCCGTCTCCCTATCCGTCTTTGCCTTTTTATAAGGAATTCTCCCTTCATTTGTCTCAATCAGGAAAACCGTATCAAACTCCAGACCTTTCGCCGCATGAAGCGTCATAAGACGCACCCCTTCCTGATTCATGTTCTTCTGCCGCTCTTTCATCCTCAAAACTTCCGTATATTCACCGATGTGCACGAACCATTCTTCAATAGAGGCATACTGTTTCGCCGACTCCTCCAGCTCCGCCAGTATCTCATTAAGATCGGATCTTTCAATCCTGTTCGTATATGCATAATCTTTCAGAAAATCATCATAACCGATTCGTTTGCGGATATATTGGATTGCCGCGTAAGGCGCCATTCGTCCGAGCATTTTTACATCCCATTCGAACTGGTCGATCCGATCCAGCATCCACTCCTTATCACAGTAAAACCTGCGGATCTCTTCAAACGAAATCTCAGCAACTGAGAGACTGTCTCTCCCGATATAACGTTTCGGGCGATTCATAATACGAAGGAAATCGCTTCGCTTCCGTTCTCCAAGTGCAAGCCGAAAATATGCCTGTATATCTCTGGCTATGAAATGATCATAAATATTCGGAAGATGTTCTTTTATCTGAAAGGGAATCTGTCTTCTGATCAGCTCCTCTGCCAGCGGCCGCGCATCAGTGTGAATCCTGAAAAGGACTGCCGTCTCCTCTGCCGGTTTTCCTTCCCTGATGCTTCTTTCAATCCCATCCGCCACATATCCGGCTTCTTCGGCAGGATCTTTAAGTTCCTGGATATGAACACACTTTCCACTGTCTCTGGACGCCGTCAGATTTTTCGGGAACCGTCGACTGTTATTGCTGATTACTTTCAGAGAATTTTTCACGATATTTCCGGACGAACGGTAGTTTGTTCCCAACAGAATCTGGGCGGCCTCAGGATAATCTTCTCTGAACTTGAACATAAGCTCCGAATCTGCTCCCCGGAATCCGTAAATCGCCTGATCATCATCTCCTACCACATAAAGATTATTCTCCGGCAGAGCCAGCATACGGATCACATCATACTGAACACGGTTGATATCCTGAAATTCATCGATTAGGATATACTTGAATTTTTTCTGCCACAGGGCAAGGATATCCGGTCTCGAGGTAAACAAATCATAGCAGACGACAAGCATGTCGTCGAAATCAATCTTGCGCAGGGATTTTCTCTTTTCCTCATATGATCGGTATATCTCCCGGAAAGTTTCCGCATTCACTTTCGCCGATACGAACTCGTCCACTGACAGCCTGTTGTTCTTGATTTTTCCAATCTCTTCTGCAATATCTCTCAGAAAGTCCTCCTCATCGAATACTTCCATATTCAGCCCATTCGTAACTGAGCGTAGGATCTGATACTTTTCATCCTCGGAAAGGATATTCCGGCTTCCAATCTTATAAGCCCACTTCAATATTCCGTAATAAATCCCGTGAAACGTACCTGCTGTAACAGAAATATTCTTCCGGCCCATCAGATTTTCCAGTCTGGACTTCATCTCAGCGGCTGCGAAGCGTGTAAAAGTAACAACCAGAATCTCTTCCGGCTTTACGTGATATTCCTCGATCAGACATCGGATCCTGTTTACTATAGTCAATGTCTTACCTGAACCGGGCCCTGCCAGTACCTGGCAGGGCCCGGTTCCATGAATAACCGCCTTATATTGTGCCTCATTAAATTTCATGCAATTTCTCAATCCCCTTGCGGATCCTGGAGAGTGATTCCTCTTTTCCGAGAACCTCCATCAGCTCGGTTGCTCCCCCGGGCGTATTCTGCTTTCCTGATACAGCCGTACGGAGAGGCCACATTACATATCCAATCTTATATCCTCTCTCTCCCGCAAAACCTTTGAGCAGCTCAAACAGAGAATCATTGCTGTAATCCTCCTGAGCTTCAAGGACTGGCAGAGCCTCCTCAAGAAGCGCGAGCCCCTTTTCCGGATCCGTTTTCATCTTTTTGTGCCGATAAAGTTCACAGTCGTAGTCCGGCAATTTTTCAAAGAAATCAATCTGATCATTGATATCCGGCAAAATCTCGATCCTCGTCTTCACGAGAGCCGCTATTTTCCTCATATCATAGTCCTTTGTAACCGTCTTTCTGATATACGGTTCGGCCATCTCATAGAACCGTTCAAAGTCCATTGCTTTCAGATATTCCCCGTTCATCCATTTAAGCTTCGTCGTATCAAACACAGCCGGAGACTTGCTCATATGCCTATAGTCGAACTCCTCTACCAGCTCCTCCAGAGAGAAGATTTCTCTGTTATCTGACGGGCACCAGCCCAGAAGAGCCACGTAATTGACTACCGCCTCCGAGACGAATCCCTGATCGATCAGGTCTTCGTAAGAGGAATGTCCGCTCCTCTTGCTCAGCTTCTTATGATTCTCATCCGTGATCAGCGGGCAATGTACATATACCGGTATCTCCCATCCGAAGGCCTCGTATAGCCTGTTATACTTCGGTGCAGAAGAAAGGTATTCATTTCCGCGTACCACGTGTGTGATCCCCATCAGATGATCGTCCACCACATTGGCAAAATTGTATGTTGGAAATCCGTCCGACTTGATCAGAATCATATCATCCAGCTCATTATTCGGAACGGTTATATCGCCGTATATCTCATCGTGGAACGTAGTCTCGCCTTCGTTCGGTACATTCAGACGAATCACCCACGACTTTCCCGCAGCAAGATTAGCCTCTACCTCTTCTTTGCTCAGTCCGAGGCAATGCTTGTCATACACTACGATATCCGTACCATCCGCAGAAACGGATGTCCGCAGAGACTCCAGACGCTCTTTGTCGCAGAAGCAGTAATACGCATCTCCCTGCTCCACAAGCTGCTTTGCATACTTCAGATAAAGTCCTGACGCTTGTCTCTCACTCTGAATATAAGGTCCGTATCCTCCGTCTTTATCCGGACCTTCATCATGAATAAGTCCTGTCTTCGCAAGAGTTCTGTATATAATATCGGTTGCTCCCTCAACATAGCGTTCCTGGTCGGTGTCCTCTACGCGCAGAATAAAATCTCCGCCGGCATGTTTGGCTATCAAATATGCATAGAGTGCTGTCCTTAAGTTTCCTACGTGCATCCGGCCTGTCGGACTCGGAGCAAATCTTGTTCTTACTCGGTTACTCATTTTCTCTCTCCAATTTCAGTCTTATTTTGCTTTTCATATTCAGATACCATATCGGCAAGGAATGCAGTGCTGCTCCCGTAGATCACTATATCCGCTCTCTGGTCGGAATAATGCTCACCTTCTGTCACCAGGATCAGATTCGATCCATTATAATACTGCAGAAGCTGGCTGCACAACGGTGTGGTCAGATTTGCCCCCAGCACAAGCAGTACTTCTGCCTTCTCTACCTCTTCAGCTGCCTTTGTCATAACTGCGTTGTTGATCATCTCGCCAAACAGGCACACCTGAGGACGGATAGATACCATGCATTTTTCACACAATGGTACTCCTTTTGCGGCTTTCATATACTCTGCAGAATACTTTCTGCCGCACGACGGGCACTCATTGTCGTAGACCGTTCCTTTCATATTCAGGACATTCCTGCATCCGGCCCGTTCTTCAAGCCCTGCGATCCGACGGGTAATGATCGAATCAATCAGTCCGTGATCCTGAAGCTTTTTCAGAGCATAAAATCCCTCTCCGGGCGGAACTTCCATTGCCTTCAGGATGAATTCTTTATAAAAGCGGAAAAACACTTCTTTTCTGGCAGAATAAAAGGCGCTGCTGAAAATCTCTTCAAAAGAATATCCGTATTTTTCTTCTATTTCATAGGATTCTTTCCCATCGCGCAAAAGCGGATAACCGCTCTCGACCATCAGACCCGCTCCGCTCAGGACTACAGTATAATTGCTATCCTTTAAAATCTGAAGCATATTTTTCTCTCTCATAAAAATCCCTCCTTTCTGCCGCTGTCACCATCAGCAGATCTTGTTTCTGTAATATATCAAATATTATAAAACAATTCGGAGGATTCTTCAACAATCCTATGGTGTTTCCTTTGCCATCAGTTCAATGTTCTCCGGAAATGAAGATATGTCAGTCAGCGTACACATTGCAGCGTCAACTACCTGTATCTGCGCATCGTTAAAAGCTCCGGCCGCAAACTTCACTACCTGGGAGGGAACTTTATAATTTCCCGTTCTTGCTGCAGGAAACGCAAGAATACATGTTCCGCTTTCAGAAAACAGAACTCCCTGCTCTGTGTAATATCCGCCTGCCGGCTCCATCTCAAACCACTCCATGTTCGTAAGTCCTGTAAACGCACCCGGTTCAATATATGTAATGTTGGAAGGTATATACATTTCCCTTGCAGTAGGGAATCCTGCGCTAAACGTTCCGGCAGCTATGCCGGTACACCCTTCGCCGGGCAATTCCATATATCCGTCGCTTACGACCATTTCCGGATCTGCCACACCGTAGATAATTCCGGATTCATTCACAAGAAATCCATTTATCACTCCTATTTCCGGTTCGGCGGGCGTGGTTTCAGGCGGAACCGGAACAACAGGCACCTCTGTTTCCGGCTCGTCCACTGTCGGTTCAGACGGAGTTTCAGGAACAAGAACTTCTTCCCCGCCGGACGGAGAGGATATTTCCGGAACTGACGGCATGTGCGAAGGAATATCAGGAACTTCAGGTACAGAATCTGCAGGGCTTGAAACCGATGGTTCAACAAGTGCTGGTTTCTGCACATTCGGCAGCACAGTCTCAGGAATTACAGGCGCTGTCATTTCTGCCGTTCTCAAACTCTCTTTCTGAGTTTCTCCCGATATCTTCATAGTTTCCGTAACTTCTCTTGTCGGCAGTTCAGATATATATGCAGGAACTCCGAATACGACTTGCGTCACCGAAGTCTGCGCCACCTCTGACACAACCGCTGAAATTTCTGTTTCAACTTTTGTATTTTCCCCAGCTTCACCTGCTCCAGATGCCGGACTGCCTAATCGCACACTGGTGATGACCGCGCACAATACCAGAAATACGAATATAGTTCTTATGGCTCTTACAAATTTGTCTGTTGAAAGCCTTCCCTCATAAAGTATCTCACACCATTCCATTTTTCTTCCCTGTCCTTTCTTAACCACAAACAAAATTTACCGGAAGATTTTTCCATCTCGATTCTTCCTATGATAAGATACCAGAGAAAAAGGAATGCTGCAATCTTTAGCAACATTCCTTTGCATTTTCATCCTAACTTCATATTATTTATTGGTTCACAGCAGATCAGACATTGATCTCCGCCGTCATTCCAAGCACTTCCCTGTTCTTCTCAAGCAACGGATCAATAACATTTTTCAAGTATGCTTCCACCTGTTCTTTTGCCCGGCCCACATATCTTGACGGATCCATTGTCTTCTGCAGATCTTCAAGGCTTAAGTTAAAAGCCGGATCCTCTGCTATCAGTTCCAGCAGGTTATTATCCAGTCCTTTTTCTTTTACATTCCTGCCCGCTTCCATGGAAAGCTCTCGGATCCGCTCATGAAGCTCCTGTCTGTCTCCTCCCGCCTTTACCGCATCCATCATGATATTCTCCGTCGCCATAAACGGCAATTCCGACATGAGACGCTTTTCAATCACTTTCGGATATACCACAAGTCCGTCCACTACGTTCAGGCACAGATCCAGAATGCCGTCGACGGCGAGAAATCCTTCAGGAACACTTAAACGCTTATTAGCAGAATCATCCAGTGTACGCTCAAACCACTGTGTTGCCGATGTGATCGCCGGATTCAGGGCGTCGATCATCACATAGCGGGATAAAGAGGCGATGCGTTCGCTGCGCATCGGATTCCTCTTATATGCCATAGCGGAAGAGCCGATCTGCGTCTTCTCGAAAGGTTCCTCCACCTCTTTTAAATGCTGAAGGAGACGGATATCATTTGAAAATTTGTGGGCGCTTGCAGCAATTCCCGCGAGCACGTTCAGAACCCTTGTATCCACTTTTCTGGAATAGGTCTGTCCGGATACCGGATAACACGCTTTGAATCCCATCTTCTCGGCTATCATCGGATCGATCTTGTCGATCGTCTCCTGATCTCCATCGAAGAGCTCGAGGAAACTTGCCTGGGTTCCCGTCGTTCCCTTGGATCCCAGCAGCTTCAGGCTTCCCAGTACATAGTCCAGATCTTCCAGATCCATCTCGAATTCCTGCATCCACAGCGTCGCACGTTTTCCCACCGTCGTCGGCTGTGCCGGCTGAAAATGTGTAAATGCAAGTGTAGGCTGACTCTTCTGCGCATCTGCGAATTTCGCCAGCTCTGCAATCACATTAACCAATTTCTTCCTGACAAGCTTCAGTGCCTCGGACATAACGATAATATCCGTGTTGTCGCCCACATAGCATGAAGTCGCGCCAAGATGGATTATCCCCTTTGCTTTCGGACACTGTACGCCATATGCATAGACATGAGACATAACGTCGTGGCGGACAACTTTTTCTCTCTCTTTGGCCACGTCGTAGTTGATATCATCCGCATGGCTTTTCAGTTCTTCAATCTGCTCATCTGTAATATTGAGACCCAGCTCTTTCTCAGTCTCAGCCAGTGCGATCCACAATCTTCTCCATGTGCGGAACTTTTTATCTGGTGAAAAGATATACTGCATCTCCTTACTTGCATAACGCTCAGAGAGCGGACTTACATAGCGGTCATTTGACATAATTCTGATCTCCTTTTTATAATTTTTTATTATATTCACGGTCAGACCGTATCATTCAAAAGCGTGACTGATATCCTCCCCCGGAACTTCCATCGGATAGTTCCCGGTAAAACATGCATCACAAAAACTTAAGTCTCCCACCATATCTTTCAACTTACTGATCTCCATATATCCCAGCGAATCTGCTCCGATCATCTGCCGGATCTGCTCTGTGGTATGGGAGTGGGCGATAAGCTGATCGTCAGACGGCACATCTGTTCCGAAATAACAAGGATGCAAAAACGGCGGCGAGCTGATTCGCACATGCACCTCTGTAGCTCCTGCGCTTTTCAGCATTTTAATGATATTTGCACAGGTCGTGCCCCGCACGATAGAATCATCCACCATAACGATTCTTTTTCCTCTTACGACTTCCGGAATAACATTCAGTTTGATCTTCACGCTGGACTCCCTGTCGCTCTGCTTCGGTTTGATAAATGTCCGTCCCACATAACTGTTTTTGTGAAAGGCCATTCCGTACGGAATCCCTGAATATTCCGAATACCCTTTAGCCGCAACAAGACCTGAATCCGGAACGCCCACTACAAGATCAGCCTCCACCGGATAAGACTCCGCCAGAGCTTTTCCCGCAAGGATTCTGGAATGATAAACATCGACTCCGTCGATCCGGCTGTCCGTACGGGCGAAATAGATGTATTCGAAAATGCACCGTGCACGTTTTTTCTCCGGTATTGCCATACTCATATCCGATGCGATCCCGTTATGCGTGATCGTCACAATTTCCCCCGGCTGAACATCCCGGACAAACTCTGCATCCACCGCCGTGATGGCACAGCTCTCGGATGCAAGAAAGTACGTATTATCCCGTTTTCCGATACAGAGAGGTTTGAGGCCGAACGGATCCCTTGCTCCGATCATCTTTCGTGGACTGTTGACCACCAGCGCATACGCTCCCTTTATCTTTTTCATAGCCCGCTTCACCGCTTCCTCCGCAGTTCTCGCATTCAGCCTCTCTCTGGCGACATGATATGCGATCACCTCAGAATCGATGGTAGTCTGAAAAATTGCTCCGGTATATTCCAGCTCCCGGCGCAATTCGATGGCATTGACAAGATTTCCATTATGCGCAATAGCCAGAGTTCCTTTCACGTAGTTGATCACAAGAGGCTGGGCATTCTCAACCCTGGTTCCTCCGGCTGTCGAATAGCGGACATGCCCCACACCGAGATTTCCTTTCAATTCTCCGATCGTGCTCTCATCAAACACATCGTTTACATGCCCCAGCCCTTTCCTTGAAAGAACTTTTCTCTGACCGTTCGTGTCTGTCACCGCAATTCCGCAGCTTTCCTGACCTCTGTGCTGCAGTGCGAACAATCCGTAATAAATTGACGGCGCCACATCGCGCCCGTCCATATCATAAGCTCCAAAAACTCCGCATTCTTCGCCGAGTCCGGTAGATACCCTGGTAAATTCTGTCATCTGAATTCTGCTCCTTACTTATCTCAGCCATTTGTAAAACGTGACAAAAACTGTCTGGTGCGCTCTTCTCTCGGATTCTCAAATACCTGTTGCGGTGTTCCATGCTCCAGGATGCATCCGTCATCCATAAAAATAACCTGACTTGATACATCGCGCGCAAAAGACATTTCGTGGGTAACGATGATCATCGTCGTTTCCTGATCTGCAAGACCCTGGATCACTTTGAGCACTTCCCCCGTCAGCTCCGGATCCAGAGCCGATGTCGGTTCGTCAAAGCAAAGGATGTCCGGTTTCAGTGCAAGCGCCCGTGCGATCGCTACACGCTGGCACTGCCCTCCAGAAAGCTGGTGAGGATAGTTGTTCATACGGTCAGAGAGGCCCATCTGATTCAGCAGTACCTTTGCCTCCCGCTCGATCTGAGCGTGGATTTCTTTCTTCTTGGCTTTGTAATCCGGTCGTTCTTTCTCCAGAAGCTCCTTTGCAAGCATTACGTTACCGAGAGCTGTATACTGTGGAAACAGATTAAAAGACTGGAACACCAGTCCGAAGTGAAGTCTTTTCCTCCTGATCTCGGCCTCCTGCGTCGTCACCGGATCGTTCGCGTCAAACAGAGTCTCCCCGTTCACACGGATCACACCTCCGTCTGGACGTTCAAGAAAGTTCAGACATCGCAGAAGCGTTGTCTTACCGCTTCCCGAAGAACCGATTATGGACAGCACTTTCCCCTTTTCCAGTGAAAAGCTGATATCTCTGAGCACTTCCGTCCGTTCGAAATTCTTACTTAAATGTTCTACTTCAAGAATCGCCATATGCATCCCTCCTACCTGAAATAATCCAGTTTCTTCTCAAGCCTTCCCAGAAGGACTGTCAGAATTCCGCTGAAGATCAGATAGTAGACAGCGGTAAAGAACAGCGGCCAGATCTCGCCCGCAATCCCCTGTGAACCTTTTAAGAACGCCTGCCCTGCCCATATGATCTCCTGTAGCGCGATGATACGCGCAAGGGATGTATCCTTGACCAGAGTAATGATCTCATTCGCCATAGGCGGTACGATCCGCTTGATCATCTGAAGAAGCGTGACCCGAAAAAAGATCTGACTTCTTGTCATGCCAAGCACAAGCCCCGCCTCTTCCTGGCCTTTCGGCACTCCCTGTATTCCTCCTCTGTAGATTTCAGAGAAATAACAGGCGTAATTGAAAATAAAAGCTACCGAAGCCGCCAGGAATCTTCCGCTCTCGCTTCCGCCCCAGATATTATTTTTCAGGACAATCCCCGGGAAATAAAAGATAATCAGCAATTGGATCATCAAAGGAGTTCCTCTGATGATCCATACGATTATCTTTGTGATATAGCTTAACGGCCTGAATCGCGACATTGACCCGAAAGATATGACCAGTCCGAGCGGAATCGCTCCCAAAAGCGTCACGAAAAACAGTTTTAATGTCTGTAAAAATCCTACGTTCAGTGCATTGAAAACAATAGGAAACTGTTCCATTAACGAATTCATGCTATAACCCCGTCTCTTTTGTTTACTGCTCGATCAGTGCAGCCTGTACTTTATACTGTTCAGCGCATGCCTGCATCGTTCCGTCTTCATAGCTCTGTGCAAAGAAATTATTGAGCTCTTCCGCCAGATCAGATCCTTTGCGGAATCCGACTCCGTATTCTTCACTGTTCAGGCTGACCGTATATGTAAGATCAGAATAGCTTGTTCCCTCTCCGATCATAGCTGCTGCCATCAGGGAATCGATCACAGCCGCGTCAGATGTTCCCGCAGCAACTTCCATCAGTGCGTCTGCCTGAGCTGTTACTGCAGTATAGTTAAATCCTCTCTCGCTGACCTGTTCCTCTCCTGCGCTTCCCGCTTCAACGGCAAAATTAAGATCCGCAAGGCTCTCCTCATCCTGATACTGATCTGCCACGTCAGTCGGCACTACTACAACCTGTGCATTATTCAAATACGCACCTGTGCACTCCATAGAACTTGTCACCTCGTCTGTAAGCGTCATACCATTCCACACGCAGTCAATCGTCTGGCTGTCAAGCTCAAGAATCTTGTTGTCCCAGTCAATCTCTACAAATTCCACGTCTACACCCAGACTCTCTCCGAACGCTTTCGCCATGTCGGCGTCAAATCCGATCCAGTCACCGTTATCATCCTGATAATCCATAGGCTCAAAATTTGTAATTCCCACTACAAGAGTCCCTTTATCCTGGACATACGCCTTATCGCTTTCGCTATCCTGTTCCTCACCGCCGGAACCGCAGCCTGCCAACATAGAAATCGTCATAACAGCACAGAGTAATGCACTTAATACTTTTCTTTTCATAATTACCTCCACATCACCGGAAAACCGTTTTTGCTTTTTTTCTCTACCAATGAGTCACTGCGCCATGGTAAAGTTACTGTAGTATTCTATCACACGCTTTCTTCGGTGTCAAACCTTTGTAAGATCCTTATGAATGATTTCTTCTGTGCTGCCGTTTCCATTTTTCAAGAAGTTCCGGGCTTGTATCGTCTGCCATAGTCTCTTTTATCTCATCGATCTCCCGGCGCATCTGTGCATTAATCTCCATATAATCATCCTGTTTCGTGATAAGGATATGATATTCTTCAAGCGACATGTATTTATAAGATGCGTAGAGATAAGGCTTGATCAGCGCTTTATCCTGGCAGATCTGATAGGCTCTGTCATACATGCGGGCAGACTCCTGGTAGAGGAAAAGCCGTCCATAGGCAGCCCCCAGTCCGGCATAAATCTTACCGTAAAACTTCTCGTCCACAGATTCATCTTTTTCCTGATTCAGAATTGCCTGATAAACAAGTATCGCTTCTTCCACCTCTCCGCTTTCCAGAAGATTATCTCCTTTATATTTCTGCCGTTCAATGTCTTTCTGATTTTTGAGATGCTCCAGCACATTCTGGATGCGGATCATCTCCGGTTCGCGATAAATCTTCGACGCCTTAAGTATGGTAAGCACAAATTTTTCCACCGATCCGTGAAGCCGGAGCACGTCTCTGAGATCTGATGCCAGTTTGTCCATTCCCAGCTCTTCATCAAGCCATTCGCAGAGCTGAGCGTTCATGATCGTATAGTCGATCAGATAAAGATTATTGCACAGATAATAGCACAGTTCCTCAATCGTAAAGATACGGCAGTGTATCCTGGTAATCTCATAGGGATGTGCGGCATGTCTGTCATGACAAAGAATTAAACTTCCCATCATTGCCTCCTAAATGTATCGTCTTCTCGGCGTGAAAATCCGTCGCCGGGAAGAAATCTCCGAATCCGGCATCTCTCACGGAAATCCTGCATGTCTTATTGTCGAGAAACAATGTCTCAAGCTGCAGACGGACAGAATATTCCGAACGTTTCGGGAGCTGGGCAAGGGATATTTTTTCGGTTCTCACATTGCCCTGGATCAGTGATTCGATATGAAATTCAATCTCATCCATGTCTTCGCAGAGAA
>DWXI01000256.1 GCA_019119265.1 Candidatus Mediterraneibacter intestinigallinarum
AAATACGGAAACCGGGAGATTTCCAAATGCGGGGATGACAGAGAAAAAAGGACGCAGGTCTTTTCGGAGCTTCTGTCCGTTAAGCTGAGCTGTTCGATCATTGTACTGGCGGTATACCTGTGCTTTGTGAAACTATCCGGCGGAGAGTATACGACGGCCCTGTTTATACAGATATTCAACCTGCTTTCTTTTATGCTTGACATATCGTGGTTCTTCTGGGGAATGCAGGAGTTTCGGATAACGACGGCTGTCTGCGCCGCTTTTAATATCATATCCATATTCTTTATCTTTTCCTTCGTAAAGACAGAGAATGATGTTGGCATATATATATTTATCCTCGCGTTCCGGGCGTTCCTGATACAGTTATCCCCTTGGATCTTCGTGCCCCGTTATGCTGATGTCAGAGTATCATGGCGTCGTATTATGGGCAGACACTGGAAGAGCCTGGTGCTCCTGTTTTTCCCGGTATTCGCCAAATATCTGTACAGCATGATGGACAGGATTATGATCGGGAACATGGTCGGAATCACGGAAGTGGGATATTATGAAAACGTCCAGAGCATAACGCTGACAGCAGTTACAGTACTGACGGCAATCGGGGATGTGGTGATGCCCCGGATGACGTTGCTCTATGACCAGAGAGAGACGGAAAAGGCGGGAGAACTCTTTTATGGGGTGTTTCATGTTGTATCTTTCCTGGCAGTCGGGATTATGTTTGGATTTATAGCTGTAGCGGATGACTTTATTCCGTGGTTTTACGGGGTAAAATTTGAGTCCTGCATACTTTTGCTCCAGATGATCGCGCCGGTAGTCTTGTTTGCAGGGTATTCCGATTTGATCAGGAATGTGTTTCTGCTTCCGAAATATATGGATAAAGAGTATGTTATAGCGCTTTTGTCGGGGGCTGCAGTTAATTTTGCGATCAATTATGTGCTGATCGGGCAGTTTGGAAGCGCAGGGGCTATCGTCGGAACCGTCTGTGCGGAAATGCTTGTTATGATCGTCCAGCTGTGGTTTGTAAAAAACGATATTAAAGTGACATATTTCTTAAAACAGACGGTCATCTACTGTATGATGGGAGGTACTATCCTTATACCGTGCAGTCTGATCAGTATGCTTGACCTTGATCCGGCAGCAGGCATACTTCTGGATATTATTGCAGGCGGAGGGCTGTACGCAGTGATCGCGTTTATCTATCTGTATTTTGTGGAAAGAAATGTTTTCAGATGTTTATGCAGGAGGTGAGTGCTTATGGAGTGGGAAGATGAATTGAAAAGCGGACAGAAGAAGAGTCCTTTGCTGGTGGTGATACCGGCATATAATGAAGAAAAGAATATTGAGTATGTAATAGATGATATAAAAAAGAACTGTCCGGAGTATGATTATCTGATCATTAATGACGGCAGCTCGGATCATACACTGGAAGTATGTCAGAAGAACGGATATAATGTGTTGGATCTTCCTGTCAATCTTGGACTTGCAGGAGGATTTCAAGCCGGGATGAGATATGCGCTCAGATATGGTTATAGATATGTGGTCCAGTTTGACGCGGACGGCCAGCATCTCGCGGAGTACATACGGACGATGTATGAATGTGCGGAACAGGAAAAGTGCGGTATCGTGATTGCATCCAGATACATTCATCGGAAAAAGGGAAAGTCATTTCGGGAGATCGGGAGCAGGCTGATCAGCCTGTGTATTTTCCTGACGACAGGAAAGTGGATCAAAGATCCTACGTCGGGAATGAGATTATACAGCACGGATATTATACAGAAAGTCGCGAAACAGATGAATTATGATCCGGAACCGGACACACTTGCAGCGCTGATGAAAAGCGGGGCGGTGGTACGTGAAATACCGGCAGAGATGAACGAACGTATTTCAGGGGCAAGTTATCTGAATTTTACAAATTCCGTAAAGTATATGTTCTATATGTGCATATCGATACTTGTAGTCCACTGGCTGCGTTAAAGGAGATATTATGTCAACAGTATTACGTGTTATTTTGATTTTGGCATCGCTTGTAACATGCATTTATATATCAAGAAAACTGAAGAAAGCGCAGGTGGATACACACGATACGATCTTCTGGCTGATGTTCAGTTTTGTGCTCATACTGGTCAGTATTTTTCCGGAGATTGCGGACTGGCTGTCCATGAGGCTTGGAATATATTCTACAGTTAATATGGTATTCCTGATCATAATTTTTGCGCTGCTGCTTCGGGTATTCCTTCTTACGATAAAAATATCGCAGATGGAGCACCGGGTCAGTATCCTTGTGGAAGAGCTTGCGATCCGGGAGAAAGACAGCAGAAAAGCAAAGCAAAAGAAATGGATCCGGCCGGAAATGAAGATACTTGATCTGAAAGAACAACAGACAGAGCATAGTGAAAAATGAAAGGAGACTGTTATGTATGACTGTGACTTCCCGGAAATGGAGCTTGACGGTTACATCGGGTATCTCAGAAACGACGCATATGATAAAAAGATTCCTTTTAAAGGAGTGTTTGAACTGACTCCGCGGTGCAATTTTGACTGCAACATGTGTTATGTCCATTTAAAGTCGGAAAAGATTCCGTCTGTAGGAAGGGAATTTACGACGGATGAGTGGATTCAAATCGCACGTGAAGCGCAGCAGGCCGGTACACTTGAGCTTACTCTGACCGGGGGAGAGCCTTTTGTGCGATCTGATTTCCGGGAAATCTATGAGGCTGTCCACGATATGGGATTCCTGATCCAGATATTTTCAAACGGTTATCTGATTGATGAGGAGACGGTTAAATGGCTGAAAAAGCGACCACCGAGAACGATGCGGTTTACGCTGTACGGAGCCAGTGATGAAAGCTATGAGAAAGTGTGTGGGATAAAGAACGGCTTCACAAAAGTCCAGCACTCAGTCCGGCTGCTGAAAGAAGCAGGGATACCTCTTTACCTTGTTTCTACCCTGACAAAGGAA
>DWXI01000257.1 GCA_019119265.1 Candidatus Mediterraneibacter intestinigallinarum
GCCGGTTTCCTGACTCTCAGCCAGATCCCGATCCAGCTCCTGCTCAATCAGCCCGATGACAAAGTCCTTTTGAGTCATGTTATTGCGGTGCAGATAATCTTTAATCCGCTGGAACAGGCTTTCCGGCACCTGAAATGCCAGTGTCCTCATTTTCTCCATGTTTTTCCCTTCCTTTTCATCAATTTTAGGATGCAGTTCATCCTGCAAGGCCAGCGTGACAAACTCCGTCATCGTCATCCCGTGGTCTTGCAGATACTGTGTGATTTCGGCATGCAAAGCCGCATCGACTTTGACCGTAATGCCTTTCTTCCCGTCAGCAGCCACTGTGTTCACCTCTTTCCATGAATTTCTGAATCGCCCTTGTTACAATTTCCTCTACAGGCACTTCCTCAATGGCAGCCTGGATCAAAAGCGGCTCCACCAGCGCCTCCGGAATCTCAATTTCAATTTCCAAATGATTTACCTCCTACATTCCCATGACGGGGCCTTGATCCTCAGTCATGCCGGATTCCTGTTCCTCTGCCAGTTCTTCCTCCGTCAGCTTGCGAAATGAGTCCTCACCAGGCACAACGCCGAGAGATCTTCCATTGTCAAACGAGCAGTGCAGTGTTCCGATATCATCCACTACTTTGACAGTGCCTCTTGTCTGATCCTCGACAGGACAGGGATCTCTGCCCATGCTCAGTAACATGATTCGGGTACCGGGAGGATACTCTGCCTGGTACCGCTTGGCCTGCTGGTGCAGGCGTTCCCATTCATTCATCGTCTACATCTCCATTCTGAAATCTGATTTCCCTTCTGCCCGGTAGGAGGGCATAAAAAAAGCGACCACTTTCATGGTCGTTCCTACCTTACTCTATACACACTTTTTTCTTTCTGCTGTGTTTTCTGTACCTATTCGCCCTCCTTCCTCTACGCAATACACCGCTATACACAGATATAACCCTGCTCCATTTTAGGGAATCCCACGAATATTTTGTCATATGAAGCAATATCCGCATCTGTGTCCGCCAGCTCCGGACGGGATGATTTATCTTTCATCTCCACCGTGCTGCGGGATTTTTTATCCATCCAGTTCAGATCTGCACTTGTATAAGGAACAGCTGGTCTGATCTCATAGATATCCGCTCCTGCCGCTGTGGCAAGATTCTCCGCTACCCTCCGTGTTACACCGCTTGCCGAAAAATACGCTACTAATGTTTTACTCATAATCATGCCTCCTGTATCTCTAAAACATCTGTCAGTTTTCTGGCATCTTCTCTGCCTTTTTCTTTAGTGTAGCACCGGATATACCAGCCCGCAAATATTTATATTGTATAACGCCCTATGCCTGAAACGCATCGAGCAGTTTTCGTACCATTCCTGCATCAAAGGATACAGACCGTACATGATCCACCTCAATCTGATACAGCGCATTAGCCGCGATATGCTCTGCCGCCTGCTCCAGGTCACGGATTCCGCTTGTATCTCTATGGAGCTCGATGACGGCGTCAAGCCCGTCCGGCGTCAGAACACACTCTTCTTCATGCATCCCCATACGCTTCAGCACTTTCGGCAGCGCATATTTTGAGAAGATAACTTTCTTCTCTTCCGACGTATAGTCGGGGATTTCGATCACCGCAAATCTGGACATGAGCGGCGCGCTGATCTGATCCTTGTCATTTGCAGTAGCGATCGGGTACACACCTGACGTCGGGATCATACATTCAATATAGTTATCGGTAAAGCCAAGGTTATCCAGCAATGTCAGCAGAACGTCTGCAGGATTACCGTTCCCTTTCCCCGAAGCCGCCTTATCAAGCTCATTAATAATAAATACCAGGTTAGATTCCCCTGCCATGGAAAAGGCGTCCATGATGATCCCGGGCTTGGCGTTGGCGTAGATCCTGGAGCTTCCGGTAAGCTGCTCGGGATCATTGATAGAACTCATATCAAGAGTCGTCCAAGGCAGTTTTAAGATACGCGCCACGGCATAAGCAATCTGTGACTTTCCCGTTCCAGCGGGACCGACCAGCAGCAGACCATACGCCGGAAGCGTATGTGTGCGGTTGATCTGAATGATCGTCTCGATGATCCTCTGCTTCACATGTTCCATGCCGTAAAGCTCTTCATCCAGAATCCGGCGCGCTTCATCCGGATCGATCGCCTCAAAGTAATTACCTTTCCACTGAATATTCATCATAATGGACAGTGCCCGCTGCGCATGACGGCGCTCCTCCGCAGATACCTCGTGTGAACGCGCAACCGCCAGATTCCTTCTCGCCCAAAGGCGGATATTGTCCGGCAGCGTCCTGCCCGCACAGGTGATAAAATCCGTGATGCTCTGGATACTTGTCAGCTTCATGCTGTCGCCTGCTTCTTCCTCATCCTCGTCCGGAAGTTCCTCAGACGGTGCATCGCTGGCCAAGAGCCTCTCGATCATAAACTGAAGAAATCCGTCCTCGGCGGAAAGCTTCACACCGCCGCCAAATGCGATTTCCCGAATCTTGTATACAGCATACCCGTCTTCCCGGGCTGCTCCTGAAAGACGTACGTTGATATGATTCTCTCCCAGCCACTTCAACAGGCTCACAAAACGGGCGTCAATCTGCAGGATATCTGCACTGACAGTTCCGCTCTCCCCTTTAAACTCAAAAGCCGTTCGCCTGATCGGATTTATAAACATACCGCTGGAATGATGTTTCAATTCTCCCGCGCTGTTGTCAAGTACAAGAATAGGGTGCTCCGCAGACGTCTCCGACTCGTTTGAATAGAATACTTTGTAGGTACATTCAGGATCTTTTCCATCCTGCGGTGAATTATTAAAATCAAAAACCGGCATAATGTTCCCCCTGGACTTTCCATAAGAATTTTGTCAAATACGGTATCAGTATACCATAAAGAGGGAAGAGATTACAGTGCTTAAAGACTATAATCTCTTCCCTCTTTATGTGCGTAAATCCAAAAATATTTTCTTCTATGCCAGACAATCGCTGATCTCAGTCACATAGGAATCAGATACAAACCTTTCCCCCCACTCCTCTTCATAAAATACACCAGTATCCTGTATCCTGCGATCCGGGGAACATTTATATTTAGCGCCTCCTCGGGTTATTCCGCCGATGTCATAATCAATATGCAGAACCACATGACCGTTATCCCCGCTATTCGCAATATTCTCGTCCATCTTCACACTATATACTTTCATCTCAGGTGTTCTCCATGTTTTCATAACAAATACCTCCTTATAAATCCACCAAAACTTATCAGAGAATCCCGCCTTATGCCTTACATCCGTAGACACGATTAACATATTTCTGCTCCAGAGCATATCCATATGCATTCTGGCTCACCATAATTTCCGTATTCTGGATATACCCGTTCTGATCCCATGTATAACGGCCGCCTTTATGAGGCTTGCTGTTGCCGTTAATATACCAGATCCAGTCTGTCACATCTTCTGCAGCACCGCTGGAAGCAATATTTTCGTCCATCTTTACGTCGTAGATATTAATTGCCGGTTTTCTCCATGTTTTCATAATATCGTATTCCCCACTTATTGATTCTCTGATTTTCTGATCTTTTATGGTAATATATTATATCACGAATGCACCGAAAATGTACAAATTATTATAAAAAGTCATTTTTTTTACGCGAATCGCACACTTTACTGCATACTGCAGATTACAGTTCATCTTTCTTCGCTAATATAGCTTCAGCCGCCGCGCACGCCGGGCAATCACAATAAACCGCTCCTGCCGCTTTGATCTCTTTTGCATGAGCCGCAACTTCCTTCGCATGTTCTTCACCGAATACTTTTGCACCTGCGTCCGACTCTGCAAAAGCGATCAATGTATCGATAGGCATGATATCCTCTTCCAGTTCTGCGATCAGTGCCTTCGTCAGTTCGGCTTCTCTTTCTGTTCCCACTCCGTCGAGCCAGTTCTGAGCCGCTGTCTTAGACTCTGCGCAGCAGGAAAACGCATTTATCATCTCATTCAGCTTTTCTGTCACAAATTTTTTCGTACTCTCTGTCATCGTTCTCCATCCTTTCAATACTATAGAAATTCCGAACGTACTTACTGATTATATCCGTTTCTTTATATCTTCATCAATATCTTTGGTCGGAGTGATGTATACGTCTCTGAGTCCTCCGCCGCTTACCTTCTCCAGATCTTCCAGATCGATCTCGTTGTTCTTTTTCTGTTCTTCTTTCTTTTCTTTTTCGCTCATGATCATTTTCCTTTCCTTTTTATTTCATTTGAAGCCGGCGCCGCCGTCTTTCGGATGCGCCGGCAGCTTCCATATAGTATTTCTTTCACAGATCAGCGTTTTTTTCTTCTGATAATCTCCTCTGCCGCAACGCATCCACTGCTTAAGATCAAAAGAATAACCCATACGGCAATCTGTGTCGTATCTCCTGTTTGAATAATATCCTGATCCGGCAGAGGACTGTCGTCCGAACCTGTGCCTGAACCCGTACCTGTTCCCGGTTTCTGAGATCCCGGATCTCCTTCCGGCTCCGTCTTACCTTTGGCAATTGTCACCTTCGCCTCGATCTCACGGAACATATCGCTTGTAAGCGTAAGTCCCGGTACGCGGTCATAGCTGTCCGCACCGTCCGAAAATTCTGTCTGATACGTTGCCGGCATCACGATACCGTGAAGCACAGTCGTGCCTTCTTTAAGGCCCAGCAGAAGATTGTCACTTGTCACCTCGGCTGTTTCCGGATCATCTGTATACCACTGCACTGTCATACCGTAGTTTTTAAATGTAGTATATTCATCGTATTTGAACTGGTCAGACTGGATATCCACCAGATCATCCAGGATCGCAACTTCACCGCTCTTGATGGATATGTCTTCTATGGACGCGCTCTCTATACTCTTAAAGCGCTCCCAGATATCCGCCGGTGTCGTCCTTATGATCTGACTTTCCAAGGTTGTATCGCCGGTTACAGCCTGCAGAGCCAGCGTCTCAGTCTTATTTCCGTACGCATCTTCTCCTTTCACAAACATATCATCGGAGATATCTATCGTTTTCGTCACCTCTGTCCTCTCACCAGGCGCCAGCTCCGGTATCTCCAGCTCGACCAGAGTGTTCTGATCTGCTCCTGAGACAATCTTCACTGTCCGCGCCGGAGAATTGATCATGAAACTGTTGACTGCGGTCACCCGGATCTCGGCCTGATCCCTGGACGTGCTCTGTGTTACACTGAATGTATCCAGCACTGCCTGGGCTGTGATCGTACCGGACAGTGTTTTTTCAGACACTGCGTTTTCTCCCTGAAGAAGTTCCGCCGTGATATTCCATTGCGCGCTTCCGTCCTTTGTCTCAGGAAGAGTGTACTCAAATCCGTACCCACTGTTTTCGCCGCTTCCAAGAGTGATATCCTTTTCCTCAAGAAGCACATTTCCGCTTTCGTCCTTCACTCTGAGCGTCAGGCCTTCCGCCGCGTCAAATCCGCTGTTCGCAATGTCCACGCTTCCTCTGACCGTCTCTCCCTCTTCAGGATTATCCATAGTAAGATCCGTGATCTGCGGATCTGCTTCCGGCATATAGGACTCCTGCTCCGACAAGAGAAGCTGCCGCTGACAAAGCGGGCGCAAGCTTCAGGAAAAGCGGAGGCGCATACCGGTATCCCGCTTCTTTCGCGTATCTCTTCGCCCACTGCGCAAACGCCCTCTTCTCCGCGCCTGCGCACTTGATCTTTGTGATGCCCCGGATCAGCTCAAAAGCAATCCCCCGCTCCCGGTTCTCCTCTTCCATCTCCCGCTCCGAGAGGCCGGCCTGAAGCATCACCGCCGCCAGAGCCGGAAGGGCAGTAAGAACTGTAACAACCAGAGCCGGGAGAGCAAGCTCCGGGATAAAGGCAAGAATCTGGGCTACATAGACCAATGAAAACACTGCGCTTAACCCCGCCGAAAAACAGCTCTGAAACAGCATGGAACACAAAGGGCGTACCCCGCTTACCCTGCCGGCCAGTTCTCCAACACTGTACTTCTTAAAAAAGTCCGGCGGCAAAGACAAAATCCGCATCATAACCGCGCTCTCCACAGCCATCCCTATCCGTGTCTGCATATCCGCCCAGGTTGAAGTCCGCGCCGCTTCCATCAACACTTCCGCCAGCGTGACGCACGCCATAACCGTGACCATGGCGCACAAAAACGCAGTGCTTCCATATACCAGTACATCAGAGTAAAGTCTTCTGCTGACCACCGGGATCAGCATCCCGATCCCGGCTGCAGCCGCCGCCAGAGCGAAAACCAGCACATAATCCCGTTTCCTCATAAGCCGGAATATGTAGCTCAGCAAATCCTTTCCGCCCATCGGACGAAGCGGGAAGGGTTTATAAAACACAACTGCCTCTTCTTCGATGAACCCTTCCGTCTTTCTGCTGACTCGGATCCTTTTCCCCGATCTTGGTTCCCTGTAATAATACCCGCCGTAGACGCCCGGGAGAAGCGCGACCGATTCTCCAGACACAAGCCGGCCGAGCATGGCTCCTGACGCGTCGCCCGACCACCCCTTTTTCAGCATCACCCTGCGCCGCATGACTCCGGAAGGGCGCATCAGATACTCCAGTATTTCATTGATATCTGTTATATGTTCCGGCACTTCCCTAACCTTCACATGATAATAGTTCAGAATATCCTGCAGGGCTTCTTCCGTCATCCGTTTCCCGGTACCCTTTGTTTCTCTTATCTTCCTGCTGCCGTCGACCGCGTTCTCCATCTGCGCCAGGGCGTCTTCAAAAACTTCCTCGTCATTTTCCACTCTCTGGCGTATCTGTTCGTCAAACCATCCCACTGTCTGTTTCCTTTCTCATCTGCTTTACTCACTCGTAATCAATGCTTCGTATTTCCCGTGCAGTGACATCAGCTCTTCATGCGTTCCCTGTTCCACTACTCTTCCCCGTTCCAGCACAACAATCTGGTCACAGTCCCGAATTGTGGAAAGCCTGTGTGCAATCACGATGCTTGTAATTCCTCTCCTGCGGACCGAATCGATCACTTCAAACTCTGTTCTCGCGTCAAGCGCCGAAGTGGCTTCATCCATGATAATGATCGTCGGATCCTGGGCCAGCACCCGGGCGATCTCCATCCGCTGTCTCTGTCCTCCGGAGAAATCCCTGCCTCCTTCAGACATCCTGTAATAATACCCTCCCGGCCGCTTCATAATGTCCGCATGCAGGCTGGCGTCTCTGGAAGCCAGGATCATCTCAAAATCCTCGATGCTGGAGTCCCACATCTTAATATTATTGGATATGGTATCCTCGAAAAGGATGATATCCTGATCCACAACTGCCAGCGAGCCCATAAAGATATTTCTGTCAATCTCTGAAATCGGTCTTCCGTCGAAAAGTATCTCCCCGCTCCAGGGTTCATATAGCCCCGACAGAAGCTTTGCCAGCGTAGATTTCCCGCATCCCGAGGATCCGACGAAGGCGATTTTCTGCCCTCGCTCGACCGTAATACTGAAGTTTTCGATCAACGGCGGAGCAAGCCTGGAATAACCGAAGGTCACATTGCGCATCTCAATCCTGCCGCCCAGCTTATCATAGACGGCTTCCCCGTCAAGCTTCCCGGTTTCAGCCACGTCCGCCGGATAATCCATCACATCTTCCGTTCGCTCGATATCAGCCTGCATTTCACGCAGTTTATCTCCCGCCCGGATCAGGTTCTCTGCCGGCTTCTGAAAAGAGCCAAGGAAACTCTGGAACGCATAGAGCATACCCACAGAAAACTCACCTGACAGGATCAGCCACAGACCCAGGCCCAGAATCAGTGTATTCACCATTCCTGACACCAGCGAAGGAAGAACGCCCAGATATCTGTCGATCCGGATTCTCTTTACTTCCTGCGTGTTTACCGACGCCTGACGTTCCGCCCATTTCTCGAAGAACCCGTTTTCAGCCCCGCTCGCCTTGATCGTCTCGATCATCTCAACTGCGGATGCGGTTGCCGCTTCCAGCTGCCCCTGATCACGCAGAAAAACTCTGGCGATATTTGTTCTTTTCAGCGAGACATACCTTGCGGTCAGCAGATTGATCA
The DNA here is from genome assembly GCA_019119265.1 of Candidatus Mediterraneibacter intestinigallinarum. Lineage (GTDB taxonomy): Bacteria > Bacillota > Clostridia > Lachnospirales > Lachnospiraceae > Mediterraneibacter > Mediterraneibacter intestinigallinarum. Next base: position 8,034 of record DWXI01000257.1, read on the forward strand.
GAACTCCCGCAATGCCAATCAGCGATAACATCACATTATAGCGGAAGATCATGATCAGATAGACCAGCATCATGACAAGGTCAAGCGCGAGGGGCGCCGCTGTATAGACCATCCCCGCCGCTGTCTTCGCCGCGCCGGTCTTGCGCACGGTAAGATCCCCTGCCATCCTCTGTGTAAAGAAAACAGCCGGCATCCTCAGAATATGCCACATATAGTCGGCATTTGCCTGAACCGCAAGCCTTCCTTCAATCTTCAGATCCGCGTATGTCTGCAGCGCCTTAAGCCCGGTTCCAGCCGCCGCAGCTGCAAACACAGCCGCAAAGAACAGACATCCCCATTCCGGCATCTCTCCCGTCAGGATCCGATCCACGAAAACACGGCCAAAGAATGGGTACAAAAGCCCCAGCAGCGATGCCGCAGCCGCCGTCAGAAGTACAAAGGCCATCGAACGACTGTTTCCTTTTAAATATCTTCTCATACTTTTAAACATTGATTTTGGGTGTCCTGCCGGACGAAACGCCTCCCCCGGTTCCAGCATGATACAGATCCCGGTAAAAGAGCGGTCAAACTCTTCCATAGAGACTTCTACCGCCCCCCTTGCCGGATCATTGAGCACCGCCTTCCCCTTCCGGAAGCCGTCCAGAACGACAAAATGATTGAAGTTCCAGTGTATAATGCACGGGAATCTGCCCTCCCGCACCAATTCCTCCGGCTCATAGCGATAGCCGCCCGCATTCATTCCATAATTACGGGCGGCGAGTATGATATTTTTTGCACTGGAGCCGTCTCTGGACACGCCACAGTCGCTCCTCACCTGTTCAAGTGGAAGCCAGAGTCCGTAATAGGCTGCTGTCATCGCAAGACAAGCCGCCCCGCATTCTAATGCCTCAAGTTGCATGATCACAGGAACCTTTGCGCAGCCCCGGGTCACAGAATGCCTTTGTCTGTTTTTCATCGCCTTCCTCCTCGTTTATCTTCGTATATCCTCAGAAATTTCTGTCGCAGGCCGTGTTCCGATCAGGTCAGCCGTATACCATGCGGCGGCGGCAGCAAGCAGAAGGAGAGCCGCTGCCAGGATAAGGCCGGTACCCGTTCCTGCTACGCGGATATACTCGTCCGTTCCTTCCGTTCGGAAATGCTTTCCCGATTTCGGCTCTCTGAAAAGCGTCTTGTCTTTCATAATTCTTTGCAGCCTCCCTTCTGTTCTTTCTCTTTATAGTAGTATACCTAATCTGGAATTGCAAGATGCCCCCGACTACTTCATCTGTCCGCTGCAGCAGTTTTGCCGTAAGAGATAAAGAGGCAGATCCCGCAAAAAATGCAGTGTCTGCCTTTTCTCTACCTGCTCTGTCTCAATGTCTGCACGATACCCACAGCCATCATAATGATCGCAAAAATGCGAATAGGATAATCTATAAACGGCGGGAACAAATCTTCGATCAGTATCATACAACTGCTGATCAGAAGTCCAATCGGGATCAGCACCGATACAACACTTTTCTTTTTATCCGACTCTATTCCGCTCTTCTTCTCTTCAAGAGCCGCAATGATCATATTTGTCCGATACACTGCATTTACACTCACGATAACAAGAGCGGCGATCAGCGCTGCAAATGCCCATCCAAAACTATTTCCCTCCAGCCCGCAGAATATCTCTACCCAAAGCCCGATCAGCTCTATGATTGTCACAACTTTGAACATCCTGCGGATTTTCTTGTAATGTTCAATCTCAGATTCTATATCCGTATATAACTCAAAAGGCCCGTCTGCAGCGCGTTTTCGCAGGATGATCCAATATCCCCAGAGTGTAACGATCTCCACTCCGAGATCATTCATTAATTCACGGTACTCGTCACTGACAGAATACAATGTATCTCCAAAATCAATCTGATAAATGTATTCGCCTTTCTCACATTTTTCAAATTTGTAAAACCCGAAGAAAAAGCCTTTCATAGCCCATCCTTCTGACACCATATCATTCAGCCATTCAGTTTCTTTATCTTTATCATAATACAGTCTGAATCTGATCATCTTCTCCCACCTCCATCAGCTTTGCATTGTCAAGCAGTTCCGTAAGCCGTTTTTTTTCTGCCTCAAATACACTCCGCCCTGCATCTGTGATAATATACTCTTTCTTTTTCCTCGATTCCGTATCCTGGCTGTAAATCCTGATCCACTCTCTCTTCTGCATGGTCTGCAGGGCTCCATACAAAGTTCCTGCGCCAAGGACTACACGGCCTTTTGTCAGTTCCTCTACTTCCTGTATAACACCGTAACCATGGTTTGGTCTTCTGAGCGCCAGCAAAATATAAAAGAACGCTTCTGTCAACGGTGTTTCTTTTTCTGACATCATCCCACTCCTCTCTGTTTCTGATTTTAAGATTTCGTCTTACCGTTATTTTCGTTTGACGATATATCGTTACGTGATATATTGTAATTATAATATATCGTGAGATGATATATCTGTCAAGTAAAATTAACCGACATCTCCAAAAACACATTACTTTATGTTCTAAAGATGTCGGTTATCCTTTTATTGCAGACCCATGGAATCAAACAGATTAATATGCTTCTTCAGTACAAATCCCAAAAACTTCTT
>DWXI01000258.1 GCA_019119265.1 Candidatus Mediterraneibacter intestinigallinarum
AAACTGTCCACAATGTTGTAGAGGGAATTGACCAGCATGGATAACACCATAGGCAGGGACATGGATAAAATCAGCGGTAATACCGGCTTTTCTTTCATGAAAGTATCGTTCATAATTCCTCCTTCGCAGAACACGTTATGATTTTTTACGGTGATACCAGGCCATCATTATGAGAGCAACAAGCAAGGTGCCGGTTTCCGCGACAGGGAATGCAAGCCAGATTCCGTTCAGATGAAACAATTTGTCCAGACACCATAAGGCGGGAACAAGGAAAAGCATCTGCCTGCATAATTGGATTGCCATGCTGGAACCTACTTTTTCCGTAGCCTGAAAATAGGTGGAAATCATAGTAGAGAGACCACAAAACAGATAGCTTGCCGCCATAATCCGCATAGCGGATATCCCAAAGGAGCGCATGGTTTCCGACGCCGTGAACAATCCCAAAATCTGCGCCGGAAAAAGAATGACAGCCAACGTTCCCAGTATCATCATGCCGGTGACCAAAGCAGTTCCGTATCGGAAAGCGGAATGCAGCCGTTCGCTGCTCCCTGCGCCGTAGTTAAACCGCATAACTGGCAAACAACCCTGGATTAAGCCATTTACCGTCATAACAATCAACTGCTGCACCTTAAAATATGCACCGAAGAATGCAATCGCCGTATCAGAATACGCCACCAGAAACAGATTGACGAACGTCACCATAAACGAACTGAGGGCGTTCATAATAAAAGACGGCAGGCCAAAGGCAAAAATATGGCGGATCATCTGCTTTTGTAAATGAAAGCCTTTGATTTTTACCTGCACTTTCTGCTTTTTGCCCAGCAGCAAAGCAAATGCCAAAATCATGGATAATGAATAGCCCGCAACAGTAGCCACTGCAGCGCCGCGGATGCCCATAGCCGGAAAAACACCAATACCAAAAATCAAGATGGGATCGAATACAAAATTAACGATCACTCCCGCAATCTGAAAACACATGGGAGCAACCATATTCCCGGTGGCCTGTATCATCTTCTGGATGGCGATATGCACCATATTGGGAATTTGCATGAACGAACACACGCTCATATAGGCAATGCTCAACTGATAAATTTCTTTATTACTGGTAAACGCCCGAAAATAGGGTTTCATAATCAGTAATGCCAGAAGATTGAGCAAAGCACCAATTCCAAAGGCCAGTAACAATCCATGTGTGACGGTTGTATTTGCCTCATCCTGCTTTTTCTGTCCAAGATACCCTGCAATCAGTACATTCACACCGACGCCGATCCAGATAGACGCCGCATTCATCAGTGTTGTAATCGGGAATGACAGAGAAACAGCCGTTAGTGCATTCTCACTCAACTGCGCCACAAACGCGCTGTCTATCAGATTATAGGAATATTGCAGGAACATGGAAATCAGCGGTGGTATCGACATTTGCCAAATGAGCTTTCCAACAGGGGCAACCGCCATTTTATTATTAGTCTGCATACTTTCCCTCCTCTCCACAAAGTATCCGGCACAAAAAAATTGTGCCGGACAGCAGGACATTAAATCCGAACAATATAGTTTTGTTTGCGTGCTGCGGGTTGACCGGCTTCCTGGGCTGGATAACCGAGTGCAATCGCCCCGACACCGCGCAAGGTTTCCGGCAGTTTCCACTCCCGCAGGAGAGCCTTGCCTTTTTCACTGTCAAAAATCTCACGTTCCCGATGTACCCATACAGTTCCCAGACCAAGGGCATGGGCGGCCAGCATCATATTTTCAAGGACGCAGCTTCCATCCTCCACAAAGGTGCTTGCGGAGCCATCTGCCAAAACCAGGATCACGACAGGCGCGCCGTAGTAGGGATCTGTGCTGCTCCCCATCACTTCTGCGTTTAACTTGGCGATCTCCCGCCGGTATTTGGGGTCTGTAATTGCAATAATGGTGGGGGATTGACGTCCGCCGCCGGTAGGGGCGTAAGTCCCCGCTTCCAGTACAGCGTCCAACGCCTCGGAAGGGACAGTCTCCGATTTATAAGCCCTTACACTGCGGCGCGTCTTGATCAGAGATAATAAATTGTTTTCCATACAAAAATCATCCTCCATTCTGTCAACATTTCCGGAATGTAGGCATCAAAAAAAGCCACATAACTATCATAAGATAGCTGTGTGGCAAAAAGATGACCGAATCCGGAAAAGTCCACTCAAATTTTACGCTTAACACTATAGCGAACTTTCAGGAGCCTGTCAAGTAGCGATTGTTACGGAATTGCCGCAATTGTCTGATGTTTTTTGTTGCTCTCTGGCGCATGATTCAAGAACAGTTCGGCACACGTTCCTCCTTCAGCGTGCGGGCATAGTAATCCATGCGCTGAGAAATCGCCGTGTTGAGTTCGTCCTGCTGCTGTGGGGAGAGCCCCTGGGGCGCATAGCGAAAATTCACAATGGCCAGCTGCGCAGGCGTTACAACCTCCCATTCCGGCTGGTTTCGAAGCATGGACTCCGTCTGTTGGGCCAGGTCAATGCTGTGAGTCACCATATCACTGATCTGATCCGTCCCCAACGTCTGTAGGGTGAGCCATAATTTCAGGCTGCGCACGGGGCGGGTCAGTTCAATTCCCCATTCCCAATAGTTGATCTCTCCGTTCTCTGCGGCGGCATCCTGGAGATATTCCGGGTCAGAACTGTAAAATGCCGCCAAGTATTTCCTGTCACGAAACAGAACCGTACTGCAGGCATACGTCTGAAACAGCCATTTGTGGGCATCCCATACCAGGCTGTCCGCCCGTGCGACATCCTCCAGCAGGTGGCGGTATTTTTTAGATACCAGAGCAGAAGCGCCATAAGCACCATCCACATGGAACCAAAGTCCGTGGCTGCTGCAAATATTGGCGATTTGGGACAGCGGGTCGATGCAGCCTGTATTGGTCGTTCCCGCTGTGGCGACCACCAGGAAAGGCTTCTTTCCCGCTTTTTCATCCTGCAGGATGGCCTGTTCCAACTGCAAGGCATCCATGCGCAGAGAATCGTCACAGGGGATCATGTGGATCTGCTCCCTGGTCAGCCCCATGATCCGCAGTGCTTTTAGGATAGAAAAATGCGCCTGCTCCGAAAGGTAGGCCACACCGCTGCTGTATTCGGTTTCCGTCAGCATGGCATGGCGGGCAGCCGCCAGTGCTGTCAGGTTGGCGATCGAACCGCCTGAGACAAACAGTCCGCCCGCTGTTTGGGGGTAACCTGCCTGCTGGCACAGCCACTCAATGGTTTCCTGCTCCAGGCAACTGGCGGCGGAACTCTCCATCCAAGTGCCGCCGTGGGGATTGTATGCGTCTGTCAAAACATCTCCCACCCACGATAGCGGCGAAGCAGGGCTGGGAACAAAGGCGAAAAACCGAGGGTGCTGCAAGAGTGCCTGATTGGTGCAAACATCTTCCAGCATTTCGCTTACGACATTATCAAGCGGGCGGCCCTGCCGCGGGAATCCCATCTTCCGCAGCTTTTGAATCACAGTGTCATCCGCAATGGTCACTGTTTTTTGATCCCGCATCGTTTCATACATCAATAAATAGGCATCTACGATGGTCTGTACCGCTTGGCGTATCTCTTCCTGTGTATATCATTTCATGTCGATTCCTCCTTTTTGCAGAGAAAAAATGCACCTGCTCAGAGCCAACGTACCGTTTTGCTCTGGGTAGGTGCACACCTGCTGTCGATTGATTTGTGTACAGTATAGCAAACGAGGGCGTGATTTGCAATGGAAAGATAGAAATACAAAACTGCGTTTTGTTGCTCCTTTATTTTGTTTTTCCGATAATGATTTGAATAAAAGGCAACATAACAGTAGACATTCGCCGACTCGTAACAATCGGTGCTCAAATTTTAGTAAGTTGAAACCTTCGCATTTCTGTGATAAACTGCTTTTCATAAAGAATAAATTTTTACGATCCAATACACTTAGATTGCGTTGTTCCAACATCATAAACTTTATAGAATAGATTTGTAAAAACAAATATGGAGGTATACATATGGCTATCAGTTCCAATAACATCCAGGTTTATACCACTCTATCCAGAGAGCTTGCTGCTGAGATTGACAAAGATGCGAAAGAAAATTACCGCACACGATCTCAACAGATCAACATGATCCTCACTGAGTATTATAAAGCCAGAACATCTTCTCATAACCGGGAAAAGTAAAACACTGATACAGCCTGCAAACGCAGGAAATATCAGTGTTTTCTTTATTCTTCCCTTAATTATAAGGTTCATGAGAGCCGTATGTGTTGCCAAAACTGATATTGACCGCTATCGGCTTTCTCAGCTCCAGTGCTTTCCGTATCACATAATCCACGCCCATCATCAGCTCTGTGGTTCGCGGGAACCCGTCCGGTCTGGGAGTACGCATTTTTACAATGAGCAATTCCGCTTCCGGTGCCGCTCCCCGGTACATTCTCCCTTCACTTCCTCTTCCGTTTCCCGCCGCGATCCCGGCGACGGCCGTTCCGTGTCCGCTCGTGTCGCGGCTCAGGGCTGCCCCTGTGCTTTCTCCTGCAAATTCACCGGAACCGCTCCCTGCCAGCACTGCATTGATTTCCTCCCTTGTAAATTCACTTCCCACAGCATATCTGTCAGGCGGATTTCCTGATACCGACTGATCCCACAGCGATACGATCCTTGTCGTACCATCTTCATTTCTGAAATCCGGATTCTCATAATCAATCCCGCTGTCCACGATCCCGACCAGGACTCCCCGACCGGTTAAGCCGTAAGGCGGTGTCTGAACAGTATCAATGCAGGATGCCTGCCGCCCAACATCAGTTTGAAAGTAAAGACTTTTCGGTTTCTCGATAAATTCTACTTCCGGAAAACCGGCAAGTTCCCCGATCCGTTCTTCCCGTATCACGATCACCGCATAACCGTTCATCAGCTCCGTCACGGAGGACGCAATCCTCCTGACAGATTCCAGACTGCCGGAATATTTTATGATCAGTTCCCATTCCTGCTCCGCCGGGGCATACCCAACGTCCAGTTCTCCGGAACGCGCCCGCTCTTCCGGGGTTGCCTCAAGGGCAAGATTCAGGATGTTTTCTACTTTCTGGCTCATTGAAACTCCCTTACGCATTTATAATGATATTTTTAAAAATACTTATCCGCTGTTCATCATATGCATGGTGCATCTGTATCAGACCTATATGTTCAGAAAGCGGATCACCCCGGACAGACTGGTCTATATCATAAAGCAGGTATTTTAAAATCCCTTCTGATCTCTAAAAAAGTAACAGTTCCGTCCGCGCCATTCGCAAAACGATTTCAAAACGCTGCAGGGACCGCTGCTTCGGCAGCGATCCCTGCATGAATTGGAGTAGACAGTTAGCAATCCAATTATATTGCAAACTATGGATTCAGCATTTTGTGAAATACATGGAGATTCCCTGACCCCCGCCGATGCACATACTGATCATAGCATCTTTCTTATCAGTACGCATCAGTTCATACATTACTTTGACAGTGAGGATTGTTCCTGTTGCGCCGATGGGATGGCCGATAGAAATTCCTCCGCCATAGATGTTGACCCTTTCCGGATCCAGTCCGAGGTCGCGGCTTACTGCGTAAGCCTGGCTGGCGAACGCCTCATTGATCTCAAACATATCAATTGATTTCAGATCCAGGCCCAGCTTATCAGCCAGCTTTTCACTTGAGAATTTCGGTGAATATCCCATTAACTCTGCATCAAATCCTGCCACAGCATATCCCTCGATCTTAAGTTTCGGTTCAACCCCCAGTTCCTTAGCTTTTTCTCCGGACATGACCACGACTGCAGCCGCACCATCATTCAGGCTGGAAGAGTTCGCAGCCGTAACGGTTCCGTCTTTTATAAAACAGGGACGAAGTTTTGCAAGCTTTTCCATACTTTGCCCTTCCCTCGGTCCTTCGTCTGTATCAAATATCGTAACGTTGCCTTTGCGGTCTTTCAGTTCAACCGGAAGGATCTCATCTTTGAATTTTCCTTCCTTGATCGCAGCGCATGCCCTCTGATGGCTTCGCACTGCAAACGCGTCCTGCTCTTCTCTTGTCACATGATATTTTTCTGCCACATTTTCTGCCGTCACACCGTTATGGCTGCCGTTCAGCGGCCATGTAAGGATGTCAATGACACCGTCCTCAAATACTTTATGCCCCATTCTTGCGCCCCACCGTGCGTCGTTCACATAATATGGAAGTCTTGAAATGTTCTCTGTTCCTCCGGCGACTACAACATCTGCCTGTCCGGTCTGTATCTCCATCACAGCCTCGGCAATTGACTGCAGGCCGGATCCACACTGACGGTTAACAGAGTATGCCGTCGTCTCTTTCGGCATACCGGCTTTCAGGCTGACTGCCCTTGCGATAAATCCGTTTTCAGCAACTTCGCCCACCTGTCCGATGATCACTTCATCAACAACAGCAGGATCGATCCCCGCCCGGCTGACCGCTTCTTTTACTACCATTGCCCCCATATCGATGGCGGAAGTATTTTTCAGGCTGCCGCCATAGCTTCCTACCGGGAGCCTCACACCACTTACTACAACTACATCTTTCATTTTCGTTTCCTCCTGCTATCTTAATCTGTCTGAAAATCAGAAATTTGATCCGATCTTATTGCCCTTTTCGTCATACTTGTAAAACCCCTGCCCTGACTTCTTCCCAAGCATTCCTGATTTCACCATTGTTTCAAGCAGCGGGCACGGACGATATTTACTGTCGTGGAATCCTTTATAAAGACCTGTCATTGTGGCAAGCATTGTATCAATGCCGACAAAATCTGTCAGTTCGATCGGCCCCATCGGGTGATTGCAGCCTAACTTCATGGCATTGTCCACATCTTCCGGACTGCTTCCCTCCATGACCATGAAAGCCGCCTCATTCTGCATTGGCACAAGGATCCTGTTGACCATGAACCCCGGGAATTCCGGAGCATCCACTGTTGTTTTCCCGATTTTCCCGGCAAATTCTCTTACCGTTTCATATGTCTTATCCGAGGTAGCAAGACCACGTACCAGTTCAAGCAGTTTCATGACCGGCGCCGGATAAAAGAAATGTGCCCCCATTACCTTGTCCGGCCTGTTTGTGACGGACGCGATCTCAGAGATACTCAATCCTGAAGTATTGGATACGATTACCGTCTCCGGATCTGCCAGTTCATCTATCTTTTTAAATGTATCCTTTTTTATGTCGATGTTTTCCGGAACCGCCTCTACAACAAGGAAGGAATCCTTTACATCGGTCAGATCACTACTATATGTAAGACGTTCCAGTATTTCTGCTTTCTTTTCCTCTGTCATAGATCCTTTCGCTACTTTTCTGCTGAACAGTTTTTCAACAGTCGTCTGTGCCTTCTCAATTGCCGCCTCAAAAGTATCGATATTTACCACTTCATATCCTGCTGTTGCACATGCCTGGGCGATTCCGTTCCCCATCAATCCTGCTCCAACAACTGCCACCTTATTATTTTCCATTTTCTTTACCTCTCTTTGTTCTTTAATCGGAGACCAAACGGTCCATCCTGTATAAACAGTGTTTCATCCATCCTCTTCAGTTCATTACTGACGATGGGGGTGAATTCCATTCTGTCAAGCACCTGCGTCTGCAGATCGATCCCCGGTGCGATCTCTGTAAGCATAACGCCTTCTTTACAGAGTTTAAACACGGCGCGCTCTGTGACGACCATAACTTCCTGCTCCTTTTCTCTCGCCATCGGACCGTTGAAGGAAATCTGCGCAACTTTCTTTACCATCTTGCAGACATCTCCTTCTCTGAGGATCTTAAGTTTTCCGCCGCTGAATTCATATTTTGCGCCCCGGGCTGTAAATGTTCCGAGAAATACGACTTTCTTCGCGTTCTGCGTAATATCAATAAACCCTCCGGCTCCTGTGCATCTCGGTCCCATTTTCGTAGAATTTACATTTCCTTCCCCGTCAAGCTCGCCAAGCCCCATATAAGTGATATCAACACCGGCTCCGTTATAATAGTCCATTTGTTCGTGATGACCGATCATGGCAGTCAGATTCTGACCGATTCCAAAGTCGATTCCTCCTGCCTGTACTCCTCCGTAGATACCGGACTCAACTGTGATCATGATGTCATCAGAAACTCCCTCTTCATTACACACTTTACCAACCATGTCATTAGGAATTCCCGTACCGAGATTAACAACAGCTCCTTTGTACAATTCCTGCGTGCCGCGTCTGGCAATAAACTTTCTCTCGTTAAAGGGCGCCGGAGCAATATTCGCTGCAGGCACTCTCACCTGACCGCTGTAGGACGGATCAAAATACCAAGAGGACGTCTGTCTGTGATCTTCAAACGGATTTTCACAGACGACAATGTCGTCAATAAATACGCCCGGCACAGCTACATCTTTCGGATTGATCGTTCCGGACTGCACAACCTGTTTCACCTGCGCGATAACTCTTCCGCCATATCTCTTTGCTGCCATTACCGCAGGCAGGACTTCCAGCTTCATTGCCTCCTCAGTCGTGGTCAGATTACCGGACTCATCACAAACGGTTCCGCGGATCAACACGGTATCTAACGGTATCTGTTTATAAAACATATACTCTTCGCCATCATATTTGATAATGTCTACAATATCTGGCAGGGATTTTGTCCTGTCGTTCATTTTTCCCCCTTCAATGCGGGGATCGATGAATGTTCCCAGCCCTACCTTCGACATTTTCCCGGGCAATCCGCATGCCATGCTCCTGTAAAGCTGTGCAATCTGCCCCTGCGGCAGACAATATGCCTCGACTTTATTTTCTGCAATCATCTCCATCCATTTTGGCTGAAGGCCCCAATGCGATCCGATAATCCTCTTCACAAGACCCTCATGGGAGAAATGCTGTATTCCGTCTTTCCGGTCACTCTGTCCGCAGGAATGAACAAGTGTAATATCAGCCGGATGTCCGGAAACCTCAAAACGCTGTTCGATTGCCTTTAATACCGCTTCACTGGCACTTACCAGCGTCATACCGATCGTACACACTGTGGAATTGTCCGCAATTTTTTCTGCCGCTTCGCCGGCTGTTATAAAATTTGCTTTTAACATATCTCTTTCTCCTGTTTAAAAAGTGATCTGATATAATTCTTATCTGTTTTTAACCCCGGTGTTTTTGGGATTGTTTCCAGGAACAGTATTTTCTCAGGGATTTTAAACCTTGCCATCCTTTCAAGCAGCCTGTCCCGTACCATCTCCTCTGTGACAGAGCATCCGTTTCTGAGCACAACAGCAGCTGCAGCCACCTCTCCGTATTTTCTGTCAGGAATACCGACGACAGCGGCATCCTTGATCTCCGGCAGGCTGGTCAGTTCCTCCTCTACATCTGTACACCATATTTTCTCCCCGCCTCTGTTGATCATGTCTTTCTTACGGTCAACAAAGAAAACATAGGAATCCGCATTGACATATCCCATATCACCGGTATTTAGCCAGCCATCTTCCGTAAAAAGCGGAGAATCCGTTTTATAATAATACTCTGCCACGTTAGCGCCCCTAATGAAAACTGTTCCGACAGTTCCGGTTCCGACCTCGAAGCCGTCGTCATCAAGAATCTTCAGTTCAAGTCCCGGAATCGGAATTCCCGCTGAGGACAGATACTTACCGGTGGGCGTGTCTGACGGGAACAACGTGCCCGGACTTGCGGTCTCGGTCATTCCGAATACTGTTCTGATTTCCGCATCCGGCATCCAGTCATGGAGTTCTTTGAGTTTTTCTGCCGGCATATAACTGCTGCCGCACAATATCATTCTGACAGAAGGAAGACTCGGATACGCTTCCCTTAAATCCATCATGATGCCGAATACTGTCGGTGAACCATGCATAAACGTGATCTCTCCATCTATAATGCACTTCAGGATACGTTCTGCGTCATATTTTTTCTGCAGATAAACAGTTCCTCCTGCCATGACAAACACTCCAAGCAGGGCGATCAGTCCGGTGACATGATAGATCGGAACAGGTATCACTGTACGGTCATTACAGGTAATATTGCACAGTCTCCGATAAGTCATTGCGGCATGCAGGATGTTATAGTTTTTCATCACTACCCCTTTGCTTGCCGATGTTGTTCCGGACGTGAACATCAGGATCGCTTCATCCTCCAGCTTTCCCTCCGATCCGCCTCTCTTCCCGCCGGGTATGTCGATATGCCGGAACCCGTAACCATGTTCCTCATCTATAGAATAAATGCATCGGATATCTTTTTCATATGGCCGCACCCATTCACGAAATCTATCTGCTGCGATCAGATACTGAAGATCTGCTTTTTCAATCAAAGCCTGAAGTTCATACTTCCTGTATTTACTTGGAAAAGGAACTGCTACTGCCCCGATCTTGCTGACCGCATAAAACGCCACACAAAATTCAATCCCGTTATACAGGAGTAATCCGATATGATCCCCGTGTTTTGCTCCGTACCGATACAGAAGTTCCGCAAAATCATCAGTCATCCGGATGAATGACCGATATGAGTAAGAACGGCCCCAGTTATCAATAAAGGCTGTTCTTTCAGGATATTTTTCAGCACTGTCCTCAAGCGCCTCGTAATAGCTGTTTCTCATGTGTACAAAAGTAAAGATTTCCCGATCTGAAATTTTCCGAATGCCCATGCCCTCTGTCATACGGTCAGGCCAGGCTTTCTCTCCCGCTATCATCTCTGTCTCCTTTCACCCTCTGGATCTTTCCAGCTCTATAGACTCATCTGCAAGCTGATGATAAAGTTCATCTATCTGACTGTCTGCAAGAACAGCTTCAGCATTTTCAGACAGTTCTCTGACTGTTCTGATCAGCTCTTTTCTCCTGATGACCGGAATGTCCGGATCACTGCTGCCCTCCCATGACAGATTGGCCTTCTGTGGGAAAACGACGACAGGTTTCATCGTTACGCCGGTATTCCCAAGTCTCTGCCTGAGACGGTTTTCAAAAATCCTGCATTCCTCCACAGGACTTTTCCCTTCTCTGCCGCCATGTTTCTTCAAAACAACTTCCCCGATCTGATTTTTGATATTCAATATATAGATTCCGGTATTCAGAAGCAAAAGGATGTATGCCTGGGGCCTATCCGCTCCTTTTTCCTGTGCGATCTGATAAAAGATCCTGTGCTTTCCGAACTCATTTTTTAAATAAAAACTCTCCGAAAGCCTCGGAATGCTTTTTTTACGAAATGCATACTCAATGTAACCGGAATAGATTTCTATATACACGCTTCTGCGGAAAAGCCGCCATTGCCAGATCGTCCTGATGACCCAATATCCGCCGGCCACAAGTACAAGTCCTGTCAGTACTTCATTCCAAACTTCCATCCCCTGCCTCCAATGCTATGATCAATCCAGCTCCGGACCGTTTCCCCGGTCAAAAGAATATCTTCCGCCGGAACCGATCACCCGCATATACGACCTGATAAAGTCCTTCATTGCATTCTGTGCTGCAATACATAGATCCATATAGTCTATGGACGGGTTCTCTTTCAGCGTGTCAATGGTCGCATTGACTGCATGCCTGAAAAGGTCTGTACATACATTGATCTTATTAATGCCGCAGGCTACGGCTTTCTTAATATTCTCCTCACCTGCCCCGCTGCCGCCGTGAAGGACAAGCGGCATGTCAAGCTCCTCTTTCAGTTCTCTTAACCGGTCAAAATCCAGTCTCGGGATCATACCTTTCGGATATGCCCCATGTGCCGTTCCTATCGCTATCGCAAGGCAGTCACATCCTGTTCTTTCTACAAATTCCTTCGCCTGGGCTACGTTTGTATACAGGTCTGCGTTGCTGTTGTCATCCTGTGCTGCCTGCCCGACATGTCCAAGCTCCGCTTCACATGAAAGACCCATACTGTGGGCGAGAGAAGCGATCTGCTGTGTTCTTCTTACATTCTCTTCAAACGGGAAAGCAGATGCATCGATCATCACGCTTGAGAACCCATATTTCATGGCATTTACGATATCATCAAATCCTGCTCCGTGATCAAGATTGAACGCAACCGGAACGGAAACCCTTTCTGCCATTCCCCGGATCATCGGAGCCAGGATATCTCCGTGCCCGTGCGCTTTCATCTGACGGGGTGAAATGTTGATGATCACCGCAGACTTTTCTTCCTCCGCAGCCCCGATGATCGCTTTCGCCTGCTCCATATTCACACAGTTTATCGCCATCACTGCATAGTTGTTTTTATGTGCATGGAGCAGCATATTTTTCATTGATACGTACATGATTTTTCCTCCCGATATTTTTGTAAAGGGGACTGCCCATGACCTGATGGGAGCCCCCTCTTACTATTTTCCTAAATCAACGGATTCTCCATTTCCTCATCTTCTGCGTCCTCTGTCAGTGGCCGTTTCAGGATGGAGTAAAGCACACCTGTGATACATCCTCCCAGGAGCCACAGTCCGATGAACAATAGCGGGTTCGAAGTCATAACAACTGAGAACATTCCTCCATGTACAGCCGGGGATTCCAGGCCAAACAGCATACACAGACCGCCTGTAACAGCGCCGCCTACGCAGATGGAAAGTGTCAGTCTGACCGGGTCCTTCAGCTGGAATGGAATAACGCCTTCCTGCACGTAGCAGCAGGAGAGAATAATAAGAGATGCCGCCTGCTCTCTTTCTGTTTTCGTAAATTTATTGCGGCTCCACGGAAGTATTGTTGAAAGAGCGATCCCGAGCGGAGACGTCATGCCCGCACACATCTTGGCAGATGTCGGAATAAAGAAACCGTCTGCGTTCAGTCCATTTACAAACAGAGCTGCCGTCTTATTGACCGGACCTCCATTATCAAATGCGATCATTGCTCCGATCACAGCTCCGAGAAGGAACCTGGAACCTGCGCTCAATGCTGTCAGCCAGCCTGTCACAATACCCATCAGCCACGAGATCGGAACACCTACTACATACCACATCAGGAGTCCTACAACCAGCGTTGAAATAACAGGTATAAACATAATAGGCATAATACCCTGAAGTGCTTTCGGCACTTTGATCTTCTTCATCTGAAGGACAAACCAGCCTGCGATCAGGGCGCCGACAAGGCCTCCGACAAATCCGGTGTTCATTGTTCCGGCAAGAACACCCATCGCGTACCCCGGTGCGATACCCGGCTTATCGGCAATCGCATAAGCGATAAAAGCCGCAAGACACGGAACAGCAAATGAAAACAGATTATTGCCGATGGTAAAAATAACCTGGGCTAGCGTCTGCATTTCTGATGCTGTACTTCCAATGTCATATCCACCTATCATTTTCGCAAGTGCTGTGATCACACCGCCGCCTACGATGACCGGAATCATATATGAAATTCCTGTCATAATTGCATCCTTACAAATTGTCCCTATACTCTTTTGTTTTTTTCTCTGAAGTTCTGCCATATTATCCTAACGCCTCCACTAACTCGTCAATTACCGCATCCGCATTTTTGATTGGTTCATTCACCTTGAAATTCATGGTCGGAATATCTTTAAAGCGGCTTGAATTCTTGATCTTTACATCGCTTGCGATGATACATGCATCGCATCGTCTCAGATCCTCCTCTGTGATCTCATCTTCTACTCCCTGAGCCCCCTGCGTCTCAACCTTGATCTCAATCCCTCTTTTCTGAGCCGCTTTCTTCAGGTTGGCCGCTGCCATATAGGTATGCGCAATACCCACAGGACAACTGCATACTGCAACTAAATACATACTCTACTGCTCCTTTCTTGTTTGAAATATATTGATGATCTGATCTATATCAGCAGCATCCTTTAATGATTTACGAAAGCCGTCATCCATCAGGTTTACCGCAAGTTTTGATAACATTTTCAGGTGGACATTGTCTGATGAGTCCGGCGCTGCCAGCATGATCACATAGTCAACCGGTTCATTATCCAGTGCGCCCCATTCGATCGGTTTTTTCAGCTTTACCAGTGTAAACGCGGCATCCTTCACACATGAATTCTTACAATGTGGAATTGCGATCCCGTTTCCCATTCCTGTGGCACACTCAGATTCTCTCTCCCTCACCCCGGCCAGATATTCCTTGTAATCGATAACCTTTCCGGCGTCGTACATCATCCGGCATATTTTCTGGATGGCATCCTCCTTATCTTTTACGTCTAATCCCAATGAAATTAATCTTCTGTCAATCATATCTGCCATTTCCATTGTCTTCATCTCCTTTCAAATCAACTCTTTACCTGATTGTATTATTTAAATAACTCTGTATATTTTTTTGCTCTCAGTATATTTTCAACTGCTTTTTTATCTCTGGTTAATTCAAGCACATCCATAAAAATATTTTTTATATGTGCCTGTGACGCTGCATCCAGAGACAGCATAAAAATAATCTGTACTTTTTCCTCTCCCCAGCTGATCGGTTTTTTTAATGTCATTACGCCGATCCCCTGCTTTTTTATATGTCCTTCAAATGCATGCGGGATCGCAATAAGATTTC
>DWXI01000023.1 GCA_019119265.1 Candidatus Mediterraneibacter intestinigallinarum
TCTTGCAGCAGGAATAAATTCGGTAGAAAAATTGCCAGAGGTGTTAAAGGCAGGCGGTATTAAGAAACCTTTGATTGTTTCTGATGAAAAAATTGCAGGTCTTGACAAATTTAAAAGAACAATTCATTTGCTGGAAGAATCAGGCCTCAAACATTGTGTCTATTCTAATGTAACGCCAAATCCAAAAGATTATGAAGTTATGGAAGCAACACGAATGTATCATGAGAATGGGTGCGACGGCGTAATCGGTATTGGCGGGGGAAGCAGTATGGATGCCTCAAAAGGGGTTTCTGTTATGGTGCGACACGAGGGCGATATCATGGACTATGGGCGCAGTACCCCTAATCGGAAGTACTTTACGCATGGGAGAGAGCCTCTGTTCTGCATCCCCACTACAACAGGAACAGGAAGTGAATTGAGTCCCCATGCTGTTATTACGAATACAAAAAGGAATAACAGGAAAAGCGATATAATGGACACACTATTTTATTGTGATATGTTTTTCCTTGATCCGGAATTTGCATGCACACAGCCAACAGAGACGATCAGAGATACAGGCGTTGATGCATTAAGTCACATGATTGATAGTTATACTAATCGTAAGATGGTAACGACAAAAAGTCCTCTTCATGAAGCTTTGGGCCTGAAGTGTGTTGAATTGATCAGTGGGAATCTGCGTCAGGTAATCACTACAGCCGGACAGGATTTAGAAGGAGTTCTCGCTTTACAGTGGGGAGCAACGTTCGGTGGCGCTATGCTGGATTTGGATGCATCTATGATACATGGTGTTTCCGGAGTTTTGCAGAAATACAGACATGAAATGACTCATGGGGTTAGTTGCGGGATCGTGATGTCGGCCTGTATGAATTACAATCTGCAGACGAGTCCGAAAAAATTTGCGCAAATTGCAAAAGCAATGGGGGTAAATGTCAGCCATATGAGCGATCTGGAAGCGGCAAGAGCTTCTGTGAAAGCTGTAGAAAATTTGCTGGACGATATTGAATTTCCTACTATGTCATACTTCAACTATACGGAAGAGGAAATGGAGCAGATGGCGGAAATATCTGCCAGTAACAGTATGATGCCCTTAAATGCGCGACCGATCAGATCCAAAGAAGATATACTGAGCGTTTATCATTATGCAAACAGCCGTTAATTAAAAAAAGGAGACCAACTATGAATTACGAAGCATTATTCGAACCAATTAAAATAGGAAATAAGGTTATAAAAAACCGATTTGTAATGCCAGCAATGGAAAGCCAGACAACTACTCCGGATCATACGTTCAGCGAACAGTCAATTGCGTATTTTTCTGCAAGAGCGGCAGGCGGTTTCGGATTACAGATAACAGATTATATGGCTGTTTCACCGGATGGAATCGGGATAAAGAATGAGACTGCACTATGGGATGACAGCTTCATAGAAAGCCATAAGAGACTGACAAATGCTATTCATGAAAATGGCGGATGCATTTTTGCACAGCTACATCACAGTGGTCTGATGTGCAAAAGTTCAGATACGGGGGCGCCGGTAAAAGGTCCGAGTGCAATAGCAAATCCGGGAAGCCTGGAAGCGGTGGAGGCTTTTACTACAGAAGAATGTTATGAATTGATCGAAAAATACGGAGATGCTGCAGTTCGTGCCCAAAAAGCCGGATTTGACGGAGTGGAAGTTCATGGAGCCCATTTCTATTTAATAGGTCAGTTCCTGAGCAAATATGCAAATAAACGAGTGGATGAATTTGGCGGCGATTATGAAGGACGCTTTTTATTTGCCAAACTTTGCATTAAGAATGTCAGGGAGAAATGCGGGGAGAATCTCCCAATCCAGTTTCGGCTTTCAGCTGATGAATTCCTGGACGGCGGAACCAGGCCGGACGATGCGGTGATCTATGCGGCAATGGCAGAAGAAGCCGGGGCCGATTCGATCAGTGTATCAACGGGAAGCGGAATAGGCGGAAACATTGTAACACCTCAGTTTTTTGAACCTGGATTTAATGTGGCAACAGCAGAGAGAATCAAAAAAATTGTAAAGATACCGGTAATCGCAGTAGGTCGTATTAATGATCCTGTTCTTGCCAATAACATAGTGACGGCGCACAGAGCTGATCTGGTAGCGCTTGGAAGGCAGAGCGTCTGTGACAGTGAATTTCCGAAAAAACTGAGGGAAGGGCGTGCAGATGAGATCATTCACTGCGCGGGCTGTATGCAGCGATGCTATTATGGAAAAGGCTGCGAAGAAGATGACAAAGGCATCAGTTGTATATTGAATCCGTTTGCGGGAAAAGAAAGCAGATGGTTTGTCAGCCCGGCGGATAAAAAGAAAAAAGTAGTCGTAGTCGGTGCAGGCGTTGCAGGATTGGAAGCTGCGTGGATCATGGCAAAGCGCGGTCATAAAGTAGTAGTCTATGAAAAGCAGAAGATGCCGGGAGGAAATTTCAGACTGGCAGCAGTTCCGCCCCATAAAACAGATTTTGCTAAAGCGATTCAGACATATATGACGCTTGGAAGAAAAAACGGTGTCATTTATAAAATGAATGAGGAACTGAATGAAGAAAATTTAAAAAACGAACAGGCGGATGCTGTTATATTGGCAACGGGGGCGAAACCGCTGATTCCGAAAATCCCAGGGCTGGATCCGGAAAAGATAGTTTATGCGGCAGACATTCTGAGCGGGAAAACCGTAATAGGAAAGAAAAAAGTGCTGATCCTGGGAGGAGGTTTGGTCGGATGCGAGCTTGCAGAGTTTATGAATCAATATCAGAATCAGGTTGCTATCGTTGAAATGATGCCGATGCTGGCGAAAGATGATGTGAAGAGGAGCAGAGTTGTTTTAATGAAACGTCTGCAGGAAGCTGGCACAAAACAATATGTTAACACGAAAATTACAGAAGTTTTGCCCGATGGGATTAAAGCGGAAAAGGATGGAGAACAAATCACGATAAGAGGGTATGATGCGTTGGTTCTTGCCCTTGGTTACCGAAGTTATAATCCGCTTTTTGAGATGGCCAAAAAAGTATACAAAGAGGTTTATGTGATCGGGGATGCCCTAAAGGCGAGAAATGCAAAATTCGCGATTTACGAAGGTGCGAAGATAGGAAAGGAGATTTAATGATGCATAATGGTAAGTTTCCACCTGATTTTTTGTGGGGAGGATCAATCGCTGCTAATCAGGTGGAAGGAGCGTTTCAGGAAGACGGCAAAGGCCTTTCTGTACAGGATGTTCTTCCCCGGGGAGTCCGTTATGACAGAACAGCGGGTCCTACAGAAGATAATCTGAAACTTATTGCGATTGATTTTTATCATAAATATGAAGAAGATATACGATTATTTGCCGGGATGGGATTCAAGTGCCTTCGCCTCAGTATAGCATGGAGCAGGATTTTTCCAAAAGGCGATGAAACGGAACCTAATGAAGCAGGGCTTGCATTCTATGACCGTGTCTTTGATACTATGCACCGTTATGGTATAGAACCTGTAGTGACTTTGAGTCATTATGAGACTCCTCTTTATCTGGCAGAAACTTATAACGGGTGGGCAGACAGAAAGATGATTGGATTTTTTCAGCATTATTGCGAGACTGTTTTCAAACGTTATAAAGGAAAAGTGAAATATTGGATCACATTCAATGAGATTAATTCCGTTTTAGTTGAACCATTTATGAGTGGTGCAATCAATACGCCTAAAAGTGAAATTACACAACAGATGCTTTATCAGGCTATACATCATGAATTTATAGCAAGCGCAAAAGCAGTTCAATTATGTCACGAAATCATACCGGATGGCAAGATAGGTGCAATGGTATTGAGTCTGCCTATGTATCCATTGACTTCTGATCCGGACGATGTGATTGCAGCAATGGAAGTTAATCATCGATATGATTTTTTTGCAGATGTTCAGATGCGCGGGTATTACCCGTCTTATGCCCTGAAATATTTTGAGAGAAGCAAGATTTTCCTTGAGACAGAGGAAAACGATTTCGAGATTTTGAAAAATACACCGGATTTTCTGAGCTTCAGTTACTATGTCAGCGCATGTGAAACTGCGGAACAAAAAGAAAAAGGAGAGAACAAGGCAAACCTTATTACAGA
>DWXI01000003.1 GCA_019119265.1 Candidatus Mediterraneibacter intestinigallinarum
AAATCTGTCGGAAGCTGTATACTATCCGCCAGATCCGCAGGATATTCCGGGGCTTATGAAAAGCTGGATCAGAGAAACAAATATAGAAGCGGTGACAGTGAAAGAGATTTTTGAAAAAATTGCAGCCAATCATGTCCGGTTTGAACGGATCCATCCTTTTGCAGATGGAAACGGAAGAACCGGGAGGATGATCATTAATCAGCAACTGATCAATAACGGGTTGCTGCCTGTCTCAATCCAGCCGACTGGAAAGTACAGAGAAGCAGTCAGAAGATATGATAAAAGAGAAGATTTTTCAGAAATGGTCTATGTTTTGTTGAGAAGCGAACTGGAATCTTTTGACAGAGTCCGCAGCCTGGCTTTGAAACTTTCCAAAGATCGGGAGAAACAGAAAAAGGAAATGAAACATATTCAAAACAGATAGAATCGATATTCTGTAAAAACAATTGAATAAAGTAATCTGTGAAATATAAGTTACGCGATAGAATAAGAATCGCAGAAAAGTGGGAACGTATCGGAAAGAGGATACGTTCTTTTTCTATGTACAGAAGAAAGAGCATGATGAGAAGATTTTTAATTCCAATATGTTTCGCTACTATTACAGAATCTTGCAAATTCTGAGTATTACGGCTTCAGATAAGCATTTTCACTAAAAATAAAAAATATAGCATAAAGCCTTCAATTTCCAGGAATGATAATGGCATACACTGTGTATTTACAGGAGTATATTTCTGGAAATATGGAGGCTTTTTTAGTAATGAAAGAATGGCTGTCTGAGATAGAAGAAAGATTCAGGGAGGCTTTGAAAAATAAAGATCTGCATGTCTGGTATCAGCCCCAGGTAGATATGAGAACGGGCGACCCAAAAGGAGCGGAGGCGCTGGTGCGCTGGCAAAAACAGGATGGCGGGCTGATACTCCCGGGATTTTTCGTTCCTTTTCTGGAGAGGCTGGAGCTTACGGTACTGCTTGACACAGAGGTGATGAGAATTGTCTGCCGGGATATCTGCGAGGCCAGAGAACGCGGGATCCCATTTGGACCGGTCTCTGTCAACCTTTCCGGTCAGAACGCGGGAAGGACGGAAATTCAGGAGCAGCTTTGCAGGATTACAGAACAATATGGGATTACACAGAAGGAACTGGCGTTTGAAATTACGGAAACCGTTGCGGAGGACGACGAGGAGAAGATGCAGAGGTTTGCAGATGATCTTCGGGAAGACGGATACCGTATCGCAATGGATGATTACGGAATGGGAAATTCTACTCTGAAACTGCTTCAGGAGATTCATTTTGATATTTTAAAGCTGGACCGGCACTTTGTCAGCAGGATAGGAGATCCGCGGGCGGACATTATCCTTGCCTCCACAATCGGCATGGCGGAAAAACTGAAGCTGGAAGTAGTGGCGGAAGGCGTGGAGACAGAAGAACAGATCCGTTTTCTTGTGGAGCATCAATGCCATTTCGGCCAGGGCTATTATTATTCGGAGCCGCTGCCTAAAGATAGGTATATTCGATGGAGGAAAGCATATGAAGAAGCTGTATAAGAGACTGGCGGCGACTTTCCTGCTTTCAGCGATCCTGTCGGTGTTTATTTTTGCCGTCAGTCTGTATAAGAGAGGGAAAGAGGAGAACGGCAGGTATCTGGATCAGCTCCTGACAAGCGCGGAAAACAATTTGACAAAGGCTGCTGAAGAATATGCGGAGAATCTGGAGCATCTGAAAGAGGATTATATCAATAAGGCCCGGGAGATCGAATACATTGCGGCCAATGAAACACCGATGATCAACAGGAACGGGCTGGAGCATTTGAAAGAGATTATGGAAACAGGAGATATTTCATTGCTTGATGAAGACGGAAATATATTTTTGAGTACAAATCAGGAAATGCAGGGAACAAGAGAAAACGATGAAGCATTGGTCAAACTCAGAGATGTGGCGGAAGACGGGAGTGCTGCGGTATATATGGATCAGGCGGACTTTCAGAACAGACCGGAGTATTTCTACGCGATTGCAGGGTCAGAATCCGAGCGTTTTGCAGCAGTGCGTGTCGATGCTGATCTGTCGAGGACGGAACTGATGAATGGAAAAGAACTGGTGGGCTCTATCTTACGGCAGGCTACCACAGAACATGAGACCAGTATTGCCGCTGTGGGAAAAGAGAGGGGAAGGATATTCGGGATTACAGAGAATAACAGTCAGAAGATTTGTTTCGGAGAGATTCAGGAGGGAACAGAACTGCTGGAATATCTTGCTCAGATCCCTGAGGAAAGGGCTGTGATTCTTTTTATTAACGGAGCATATCAGAGTGCTGTGGTAAGAAATCTGGATGAGATGTACTTAGTGGCGTTCTCCGGATTGGAACGTGTGGTTGGAAATGTGCTTCTGACATTCTGGCTTGGTCTGGCTGCTATTGGGATGATCAGTATACTGACTGTCATGATGGTGCATTACCATCTGAAAAAATATTTGTTCGGACATTTTGAACAGATCAGAGAAGGAATCTACGGAGTCATGAGAGGAGAAAGAAATCTAAGGGAAGATGACAACGAGATTCCGGAGCTGCGGCCACTGATGGAAATGATCTTTCAGTTGGAACAGGGCTATATGGAAAAGACAGAAAGCATGGATCAGATGGTAAATCAGCTTACGAAAGCACGGACAGAAGCGGAGTATGACAGGCTTACCGGTTTATATAACAGAAGGGGTTTTGAACGGAGAGCGGAAGCATTTCTGAAAAGAGAGAATCCCTGTGGAGTGCTTGTTCTTCTTGATATTGACAATTTTAAACAGATCAATGATTTAGAAGGTCATCCGGAGGGAGACCGGACACTGCAGCAATTTGCCCGATGTCTGATGAATGCCTTCCGGAAAGAAGACATTATAGGACGCATGGGAGGAGATGAGTTTATCGTCCTTATCTGCGGTTTTGTGCCGGTCAGTATACTGGAGGAAAAATTCGCATCCCTGCTTGAGAATATCCACAGTTCACTGAAAGGCTTTTATGAAAAATATCAGGTATCCGCAAGCATTGGAGCGGTGCCGGCGGACGGAAATATCCGAAACTATAAAATATTGTACCGGTGCGCGGATACCGCGCTCTATATTTCAAAATATCTTGGAAAAGACCGGTACTATATAAATGAAAAGAGGATTGCCTGCATGAGAAGAGAATGTATCAGATGCAGGGAGGATTGTCCGAGGAGCAGGCTGTTGAATTGACCGGAAAAGGCAGAACAGCCGTGAGAGGTTGATGAAAAATGGAAAAGACTTATATCATTATTCCGGCCCTTGAGCCGGAATCCGGACTGTGTGGCCGGATCAGGGAAATGATCAGAAGAATACCGGCCGAGATCGTAGTGATCGACGACGGATCCGGCAGCGATTACCGAGAGATATTTGACAAGATTGCAGAAATGAAAGAATGTACTGTATTGCGTCATGATGAGAATAAAGGAAAAGGTCAGGCTCTCAAAACCGGCTTCAGGTATGTAAGAAGAGCAGCCGGAACAGACTGCAGAGTGCTTTGTGCAGACAGTGACGGACAGCATCTTGCGGAGGACGGAGTACGGCTATTGCAAACCGTTCAGCAACATCCGAATGCACTTGTTCTTGGAGAACGAAACTTTTCAGGGAAGGAGGTTCCCTGGAAGTCACGGATCGGAAATAGGATTTCATCCATGCTTTTTCTGGTTCTCAGCGGGATCCGCCTGAACGATACTCAGACAGGACTCAGGGCATTTGGGGGCAATCTTCTTGACTTGATGATCCGGACTTCCGGAGACAGATTCGAATATGAGACACAGGTCTTGTTTGCATGTGCGGAACAGAGGATTCCGATACTGGGTGAGACGACAGAGACTGTCTATTTGAATGGAAATGAGGGAACTCATTTCCGACCAATACGGGACAGCCTGCAGGTAGTGAGGGCGCTTTTGAGACCTCTGGCGGCATTCGGACTGACGTCCTTGTTCTGTGCTCTGCTGGATCTGTACCTGTTTCGGATATTTGACGGGGCTTTTCGGAACGTGGGGGCGCTTCAGAGGATTGCCGCGGCCACTGCTGCTGCGCGTATCCTGTCTGCTGCGGTCAATTTCATGCTGAACCGCAATTGGGTGTTCCGGGCGGGAGATAAATACCGGGCGCCGGATCGGAAAGCGGTTTTCCGGTATTTTTTTCTTTGCGCAGGTATTATGACAACTTCCGCATTATCTGTATATGGAGTTACCGAATTGCTCCAAATTAAGCCGGCAGCGGCAAAAATCCTGTGTGACGGCATTCTTTTCTTCTTTTCCTACCGGATACAGAGAAAGTGGGTATTCCCATACGGGAGAAAGGATGACTCGACATATGACAATTGAAAAGAAGAGAAATATTTGGTTTATATTGACCATCATTTTTTCGTCTGTTTATCTCGTCTGGAGATTCTTTTTTACTCTCCCTTGGGAGGATGGCGTCTTGCATGTGGCTGCAGGAATCCTGCTTGTACTTGCGGAGATGGTGACCACTCTTGGCATGAACGAGCTGATGGTCAGCAGAATGAAAAGCGAAGGGTATGAGATACCGTTTCCGGAAGTGCCTTTGGATAAGTTCCCCGATGTTGATGTGCTGATCGCCACTCATAACGAATCGCCCGGACTTCTTTATAAAACGGTTAATGCCTGTACGTTCCTGGAGTATCCGGATCCGGCGAAAGTCCATATCTATATATGCGATGACGGAAACAGAAAAGAGATAAGAATGCTTGCGGAGCATCTTGGCGTGGGCTATCTGGGCTTGTCGGATAACATTCATGCAAAGTCAGGCAATTATAACAATGCATTATCACATACTACATCACCTTTGATCGCTACATTTGATGCAGATATGATTCCCCGGAGAAAATTTCTGATGAAAACAGTACCTTATTTCCTCATTCCGGAAAGAAAGATCGGACTGATACAGACGCCTCAGAGTTTCTATAATCAGGATTTGTTCCAGTTTAATCTGTTTTCGGAAAAAGATATCCCTAATGAACAGGATTTTTTCTCCAGGGAAATCAATGTTATGAGAAATGCCACCAATACTGCCGCTTACACCGGAAGCAATACAGTGATTCTGCGAGATGCACTGAAGGAAATCGGGGGCTTCCCGTACGATACGGTTACAGAAGATTTTGAAGTCAGTCTGCGCCTGCAAAAAGCCGGATATATTACTTATGCCACGTCGGAAGTACTGGCGGCCGGTCTGTCCGCCACAACGGTGTCGAGTATGATCGGACAGAGAATCCGCTGGGCCAGGGGAGTTATACAGAGTATTCAGAATACAAATGCTGTATTTACGAAACATCTTTCTCCGGCGGCACGTCTGTCCTATTTGAATGCATATATGTATTGGTGGTCGTTCCTGTGCAGGATGGTGTTTATCCTGGCCCCTGTGCTATATGCTCTGTTCGGATTCCGTCTGGTGGAGTGCGGATTCTGGGAACTGCTCCTGTTCTGGCTGCCTTCTTATTTGTCATATCGTGTGTCCATGGGATATCTGAGTACAAATATACGGAACGTGCGATGGAGCCAGATCATAGATACAATCCTTGCCCCGTATCTGATCATACCTGTTTTTCTGGAATCACTGGGAATCCATCAGAAAAGTTTTAAGGTAACGGACAAAAAAAGACGGAGAGAAAAAACCGCTTCATCCCGCTATCTCATTCCTCACGGCATCCTGATCTTTCTGACAGTATTATCTGTCGTCCGTTTCATCAGGGGGAAGTATGGCACGGCTCTGGTGTACAGCAGTGTTATATTGTTCTGGCTTGGATATAATCTGACCGCCCTTTTGTATGCAGTGTTCTTTATGATGGGGAGAGAAACAAGAAGGATCTCCGACCGGATAGGGGCGGAAGAGAAAGCAGAAGTGTGGATCCGCGGAAAGTATTGCCCGGGAATGTCCGTGGATGTATCCGAGGAAGGGATTTCCCTGAAGATACAGGATATGCCGACGGTGAAAAAAGGCGATATATTTAAAGTTGTTGTATCGACAGACTATTACAGGGCCGCTTTGGACGGTGTATGCGTATACTGCCGGGAGGATGGTGAGGATGGAACATTTCTTGCGGCAACGGTTACCCCTGAAGATGAAAAAAGCAAAAGAAACTGGCTGCAGATCATCCATGATCGGGAACATTCTCTTCCCAGGGAAATCGATCCTTGGCTGACCGTGTATGACGAAGTTTTTCGCAATATCAGGATGCGATGGGAGAAAAGATAGAGGAATAAAAAGAGGAGGAGCGAAGTGGTGGAGCAGATATGGGAAATCGGGAGGGCAATGTTTCTTTTCTTGTCGTTTTGGGGATATATTTTTGTCGCTGTCCGATTCGGAAAGATAAAGGGATGGTTTGCGCCGATCGTCTGTATGTCGGGAATCGCCCTTATACTTTTCTGGGCCGGACTTTTCAACTGTCTGACGGTTGCTGCGGATCTGATCCTGACGGGCGGAATTGCAGGATTTTCTATATTTCTTATCCTTTGTATACAGGGAAAAACCGGACATCTGAAGTGGAATCCGGCTGAATTCTGTTTTGGTGTGGGAGCGGCGGCGTTTATCCTGCTTTCACTGAATTTGAGGCTTATACATTATGATAATTTCTCTCATTGGGCTGTGATCGTAAAATATCTGCTGTCTGCGGGGAAATTACCCGGCGCGGATATTACGCTTATCCCTTTTCGGGATTATCCTCCTGGCAGCAGCATGTTCATTTACTATGTATGCAGATATGCCGGACATTCCCAGGGGATGATGCTGCTGGCGCAGAACAGCATGATATTGGCATGTTTTCTGGCAGTATTCGGTATTGTGAAAGAGAAAAGAAGATTTCTTCTCTATTCATTTCTGGGTATGGGATGCTCGGTTCTTTCTTATCTGAATCTGACAATCCGCATGAACAATCTTCTGGTGGACTTTCTGTTACCTCTTCTGACAATGGCATCAGTTGCTGTGTCATACCGGTGCAGAACGGACCGGAGAAAATTCTGCATTATGCAGATCACACTGCTCGGATTTACAGCAATTGTAAAGAGCACGGGGGGATTCTTTGCAGGTGTGGCCGGAGTGTATGCACTGTGGGAACTGTTTCGCTCTGAAAAAAGATCTGAAAGGATAAAAGAGAAAACAGGCGGAAAGCTTTTTTGTGCTGCCACGATAATATGCGGAGCGGCATTGCCGCCTCTGGCATGGCAGTATCACTTAGATACTCAGCTTGCCGGATTCAAGGGAAAATTTGAAGGCGGCTTCCATGTGGGAAGAGAACTTTACGGACAGGTGACTGAGAATTTCCTGAAAACTGCGCTGGATTTGTCCGGACGTGCGGCACAGATGTTTTTTCTGTGCATTGTTCTGGCTGCAGCGGCAATTCTGTATGCGCGGTTCAAACTGAGAAAACGATGGCGGCTGGAATTGATACTGCCGGCAGGCATAGTAATGACAGTCCTCTATTATGCAGGTATGCTGTATATGTACCTTCATTCCATGCCGGAAGAGGAAGCGGTCCGTCTGGCGGGATTCGAGAGATATGCCTGCAGCGTGATCGTATTGTTCGCAGGAGTATTGATCATGGGAGCAACAGTAGATTTGGAACATTCTTTTGCTGTGGATATAGATATGAGAGGAGCGTACCGGGCCTTTTCTTCTCCGGGTGCAAAGCGCAGATATCAGTATGCAGTGCTGGGAACAGTGATCCTGGGGGCCAATTTTCTCTACTCAGAGTTCAATGGTCTGCGTAGTATACAGGAAACATATGAGACATCCCTGCCCGGACAGGCCGAACAGATCATGGGAGACAGATGGTATGAAAATGGTGTTCCGGATAAGGGAAAATACCTTGTCATAGCGTCTGATGAGGACGGTCAGGTATCCAGCGGTGAAGTCAGATATGTATGCAGATATTTCCTGTGGGCGCCGGATGTGGAAGTAACGGACAGACTGAGTGAAAGTGAACTGGCAGAAGCAGGGAAAAAATACGATCACATTTTCATATTGGACGAAACATCCCCGTCCGGCTCCCGGTAAAGCGATATCCCGGGAGCTTTCATCTGACTGTGCCGTCAGGATTTTGGCCGCGCCGTCTGTCCATCCACAGATAATACCCGATAAATGCAAGGGCAGTAATGGTCCATGTAACAGGATAGCTGAAAATAATGGCATGGATCGTAGGGGAGATTTTCATTACGCCGGCAAGCCAGATGATGCGCAGGAGACAGACTCCTATCAGCGTGATGATAACAGGAACGATCACATTTCCCCTGCCTCTCAGTGATCCGCCCAGCACTTCGATGAATACATAGATGATATACCAGGGGGTGATGAACATGAGCATATCTGAGCCGATCCGGATAACTGTTTCATCTGTAGTAAAGAGACGGAAGAGAAAACTTCTTGCCACGATCAGAGCAGCCACAAGGATAAATGATACCGCCAGATCCATGCAGAGACAGACCCGGGTACTACGTCGCACTCGATCGATCTTGCCGGCGCCATAGTTCTGTCCGACAAAGGTGGTAATGGAGATACCGAAAGCCGTGCTGACCATCCAGAAGACAGCATCCAGCTTACCGTAAGCCGACCAGGCTGCGGTAGTGTCCGTACCGAAGGTATTGATGGATGCCTGGATCGCAATATTTGTTATGGCAAACAGGATGGACTCAAAGCCTGTCGGAAGCCCCAGCCTCAGCTGCATTTTAAGAAGGGAACCATGAAAACGGATCTTCCGCAGGGAAAGGAGGAGCATTCCACGGGAGCGCATCAGTTTTAAAGTGACGAGGACAGCGCTTACAGCCTGGGCAATCAGAGTTGCGACGGCCACTCCTGCGACCCCCATATGGAAAACGAGAACAAAAACGGTGTCCAGTATAATGTTTATAATGCAGCAGATGATCAGAACATACAGAGGACTTTTAGAATCGCCTGTTGCCCGCAGGATAGCGGATCCCATGTTGTAGATGAGCACAAAAAGTATTCCTGCAAAATAAATGCGCAGATAAATCAGGGAACCGCCCATGATATCTGCCGGCGTATTCATAAGACGGAGCAGGAATGGCGCTGTTAATATTCCGACAAATGTAAGCGCGATACCGCCGAATGCGGCGATAGCATATGCATTATGCAGGCCTGCATTGGCATTCTTTTCTTTTCGTGCGCCTACAAACTGGGCGATTGTTACAGCGGCTCCGGAAGAAAGACCGGTAAAGAATCCTACCACGAGAGAAACAATCTGTGCGGATGAGCCGCCTACGCTGGCAAGAGCTTCTTTTCCCACAAACTGTCCTACGATCACACTGTCTATCGTATTATAAAGCTGCTGGAAGAAAGTGCCCAGCAGGATCGGAAAGAAAAACAGCAGAAGCTGTTTCCATATAACCCCTTCTGTAATTTCATTTCTTGTCTGATGTACTGTTTCCATAAAATACCTCTCTTAAGTTACAATTCTGTGATTTTTTTCGGCAGAATTGATCAGCATATGTATTATAATCTCAGTTCAGGGAAAGAGCAATATAATATAAAAAACAATAAAAGAACACTTGTTCGAACGAAGGGTTTGTGTTATTCTTCTATAAAGAGGCTGAGATCATATAAGAAAGAGGCTGAAATTATACAGGGAGGAGGAAAAGATGGACGGAAGAACTTACATTGCGATCGATCTGAAATCATTCTATGCTTCCGTGGAATGTATGGAGCGGGGCCTTGACCCGATGACTACGAATCTGGTAGTGGCGGATAAAAGCCGGACGGAGAAGACTATCTGTCTTGCCGTCTCCCCATCTCTTAAGGCATGCGGTATCCCGGGAAGACCGAGACTGTTTGAAGTGGTACAGAGAGTCAGAGAGGTCAACGCACAGAGGAGACTGAACGCACCGGGGCATAAGCTCACAGGAGCTTCCTGCCAGGCCCCGGAGTTGGAGAAAGATCCGGCGCTGGCGCTGGACTATGTAGTTGCTCCGCCTCAGATGGCGCGGTACATGAAGATCAGCAGTGAGATATATGAGGTCTATCTGAAGTATATCGCACCGGAGGACATCCATGTCTATTCTATTGACGAGGTGTTTATTGACGCTACGTCCTATCTGGGAACTTACAAGATGACCGCACGGGAACTGGCTGTTAAGATGATCCGGGACGTACTTGATACCGTGGGCATCACTGCCACGGCAGGAATCGGGCCGAATCTGTATCTCTGTAAAGTTGCTATGGACATTGAGGCAAAGCATATCCCGGCGGATGAGAACGGTGTGCGTATCGCCGAACTGGATGAGATGTCTTACCGGAGGCTGCTGTGGTCCCACCGTCCGCTCACAGACTTCTGGCGTGTCGGGCGAGGCTATGCCAGGAAGCTGGAAGAGCGCGGCCTTTTTACAATGGGAGATATTGCGCGCTGTTCACTGGGAAAACCGACGGATTATTATAATGAAGACCTCTTATACAATATGTTCGGAGTCAATGCCGAGCTTCTGATCGATCATGCGTGGGGCTGGGAGCCGTGTACGATCGCAGATATCAAAGCCTACAAGCCGCAGAGCAGCAGTGTCGGTTCCGGCCAGGTGCTGCAGTGCCCGTATCCCTTTGAAAAGGCAAGGCTGGCAGCGCGTGAGATGGCGGATCTGCTGTCACTGGATCTTGTAGACAAAGGACAGGCGACCGATCAGATCGTTCTGACAGTGGGATATGATATTGACAATCTGAAAGATCCTGACCTGCGGAAAAAATACAGCGGTGAGGTGAAGACAGACCGTTACGGGAGAAAGATACCGAAGCACGCTCACAGCACGGTGAACCTGAAGCAGTATACTTCTTCGACGCGGCAGATCATACAGGCGGTCACGGAACTCTTTGACCGCATTGTGGATAAAAAGCTTCTGGTGCGGAGACTGAGCATGGCCGCAACTCATGTCATCCCGGAAGGGGAGGCACAGAAAGAGATGCAGTTCGAACAGATGGATCTTTTTACGGATTATGCCGCCCTGCAGAAAGAAAGGGAGGAACAGGAGGCGGAGATGGAGCGGGAGAAGAAGATGCAGAAAGCAGTGCTCGAGATTAAGAAAAAGTTCGGAAAGAATGCGATCTTAAAGGGAATGAATCTGGAAGAGGGGGCGACCGCCAGAGACAGGAACAGCCAGATCGGAGGACATAAAGCGTGAAAATCAGGATTGGAGGATAAGATTGGAGGTTACAGGGAATGAAAGATCAGAGGAAAGAGGCAGATTATGAAGATATTATCCATCTTCCCCACCATGTGTCTTCGGTTCACCCTCATATGCCCGTATCCGACCGGGCGGCGCAGTTCGCACCCTTTGCCGCGCTGACCGGATACGGGGATGTGATAAAGGAGACAGCGCGGCAGACCGATGCGAAACCGGAGCTGTCAGAAGATGAAAAGGAGATCCTGGATTATAAAATTCAGCTTGCCTGCGGGCTTTCGGGAGAGAAACCGGGAGTGAGGATCACTTATTTTGTTCCGGATGAGAAGAAATCCGGCGGTGCATATCATACTGCCGAGGGCAGGATCCGGAGGATAAATTCTGATACGGAACAGCTTATTCTGGAGGACAGGATGCAGATTGATCTGGACTGTATAGTAGATATTTATTTAACTGATGTTAAGCAAGAATTCCCCTAACCTCTGCAGGTGGCGGGATGAATTGCTATTATTATTTGAATGTTTTGATTTTCTTGGTTACAAAAGAACACTCGTTCTGCTCACGGAGATGTATTATAATATAATCAGTCGAAAAGAGAAAGGGCTGATTATATTGAGAGAAATGGATCGTAATGCTCATTCAGTTTTTCTTCTTTATTATCATCTCGTATCAGTAAATTTATCAATGCATATAAAAGTGCGAGCAGTCGTCTGCTCAAGAAGGAATATCCACAGATCCGTGAGAGGTTGTGGAAAGAAGCATTCTGGAGTCAGAGCTTTTGTCTGATGACTGCGGGAGGAGCACCAATTGAAGTAATAAGGTCTTACATAGAAAGTCAGGGGGAAAAGGATGAACAGAGCATACAAGTTTCGGATCTATCCGACCAGGAAGCAGGAGATCCTGATACATAAAACCTTTGGCTGCTGCAGGTTTGTCT
>DWXI01000024.1 GCA_019119265.1 Candidatus Mediterraneibacter intestinigallinarum
GCATTTTTGCCAGTTCTTTTGCGATGCTTAATCCCAGACCAAAATGAGATTTGTCTGTACGTGATTTATCCCCGCGGTAAAAGCGGTCAAAGATGAATGGCTTATCCTCTGCCGGAATCCCCTTTCCGTGATCTATGATAGAAAAAATCAGATCCTTTTCTTTTAAAGAAGTCTGAATCTGTAATGAAGTGCCTTCCGGGGAATAGCAGACTGCATTATCCAGAAAAATGCTCAGGATCTGGAAGAGCCGTTCTCGATCAGAAGAAAGGACCGGATAAGCTTCTTCACTCAGATTGAGCTCCAATCTTATCTTTTTACTGATGCATACCGGCTCATAGGCTTCGTACAGTGTGATCAGCAGGGTATCTACATTGATCTCGCTTTTCTGGATGGTCCATTTATCGGCGTCTGATGAGGCAAGCAGCAGCATATCTCTTACAAGCCGAGACATCCGGCTGCATTCTGTGTCAATGACATCCAGACAGGTCTGTGTCTGCGGGTCACTGCTGTCATGGTTCTGCATACCCTGCAGAGCTTCTGCATTTGCCATGATCACAGCAAGCGGAGCTTTCAGTTCGTGAGAAGCTGCAGCCACAAAATCTTTCTGGCTTTTGATCATTTCTTCACTAGGGGTAAAGGCTTTTTTCAAAAGAAAACGGCTGACAAACAAAATAACGACAAAAGAAATCAACCATATCCCCAGATACAAAGGCGCCTGGCCCAGAAATAATTCCATAGCAGAGCTTTTTGGATAAACAAGAGTAAGAGAAAAGCTGTTGCCTCCCTGCGTGCTGATTGTGGCTGGGATGGCATAGTAGTGATCGTGATGCAGCCCTTCTAATTCTATATAACCACCCTGCTCTGTGACCTGCCTAGTGCTCTGGAAACCGGCAGCATTTTGTATACCGATACTCTGACCCGCTTTCTGCAAAAGAATATCGAAGTCCGTAGGAAAGCCAGGCTCGCTTTTGTACAGGATCTTTCCTTCTGAATCCCAGAGAGTGGCGTATACGTTCATCTGCTTTTCATAATTAGAAAGAACAGTCTCCGGCTGTTCGGTATCGGCTTCTAACTGAT
The DNA here is from genome assembly GCA_019119265.1 of Candidatus Mediterraneibacter intestinigallinarum. GTDB lineage: Bacteria > Bacillota > Clostridia > Lachnospirales > Lachnospiraceae > Mediterraneibacter > Mediterraneibacter intestinigallinarum. The sequence goes on from DWXI01000024.1 coordinate 1,078, forward strand.
AGATGATAAGGGAAGCCATGCGCTGGATATAGGTTACATCGGCGGTTTGGGCTGACTGATATGTGTTCCAGAAGGAAAAGGATAAAATCAGTGTGATGAGCACCATCAGGATTCCCGTCATAATAATATGAAGCCTGTTCAATAATCTTTTAAGCATCTCCGTTCTCCAATCTGTACCCTGTTCCGTAAATAGTTTTGATCATGCAGCTGCTTCCCAGTGCTTTCAGCCGCTTCCTGAGAAATGAGATGTAATTGTCGACATTTCCGGGCGCGATATCAGAATCGATCCCCCAGACAGTTAAGATTAACTGTTCCCGGGAAAAAGTTGTATCCGGCTGTTTCATCAGCGTATACATCAGATCGGTTTCTTTGGCTGAGAGATCTAATTCATGTCCTTTACACGTCAGACGCCGGTTTTCCCGGTCAAACTGAAGATCTGCATATGACAGAAACTCCAAATTCTGTGTGTCCTTGGATCTCCGGGTCAGTGCCCGTATCCGTGCCATCAGTTCTTTGATATGGAAAGGTTTTACCAGATAATCGTCTGCTCCACCGTCCAGACCGTCAATCCGATCATCGATCGCAGACATCCCCGTAATAATGATCACGGGGATCTGGATGCCTTTTCTCCGCATGGTCTTGATAATAGTAAGGCCGTCAATCACGGGGAGCATCCGGTCAACGATGGCGAGTTCATAGCCGCAGTCCGTATTCAACACATAGAGCATAGCTGTTTCCCCGTCATTACAGGCATCTACTGTATACCCATTCTTTATGAGAACATTCTGGATCGAGCGACAGAGATCCAGATCATCTTCCAATAGAAGTATTTTCATAAGCTGTCCTGTCCTTTTCTTATCCATGTAAATCCGATACAGCCATGTAAGGCTGAACAGTTATTAGTATAGCAGAGAAATCCTCTAAAAGTTCTCTAAAAACAGAAGAAAAACAGTTTTATTTTTAGAGGAGTTTTAGAGAAGTTTTTCTGTAAGATGAGTGGGAAAACAAAAAGAAAGGCGGAATGGAAAATGAAACGTTTGAAATTTACGAAAGCTATTTTGATCTTAGTCTGTACGGCTTCTCTAGCTGGGTGTGGAAATATCCAGAAAGATACAGGCACAGATGCCCCTTCGTACAGCCAGAATTCGGACGGCGATCAGCCGACAGATACATCGAACGAGGCACAGGCCCTGTTGGATTCTGCTGCATTAGTTGGCTCTGTTACAGATTTTCAGGAGGGAAGTTTTCAGGTTATGGCTGACCAGACCAAAGATAACGGACAGACAGCAGTTGGGGCAGCACCCGGCATGGAAAGTGAAAGCGGCATGGAAAGTACAACGGTTTCCTATAGGGAAGACTGTGTCTTTCAAATCGCAAATATTGATATAAATACTCAAGCGGTCAATCTGGAAGATGCCTCTTCATCGGATGTCAAGAAGTCAACATCGGTTGCTGTCTATGGAGAAGAACAGGAAAACAGGGAGATCCATGCTACAAAAGTGCTGATTACCCGGTTTCAGTAACAGGAGGGGTGAACAATGCCTTTTTATAAGAGAAGTTTCCTTTATCTAATCAGGAAACGCACGAAATCAATTTTACTGTTGCTGATCTTCCTGTTGGTGAACAGTATGATCCTGAGTACAAACATGATTCTGCGCGCCACAGAAAGAACAGAGGCTGATATGCAGGAAAAAACGAAGGCGAAAGTAGTCTGTGAAATTACGGACACAGCAAATGAGATCACGGATAAAGAAGCAGAAAAGATTGAGAATTTGGCAAATGTCACTTCTGTAAACCGACTGGGGCAACAGTCTGCGTACTTAACGGATCTTTCTCCGGTTACTGCCAGCGATTCCACCGAGCAGGACAATCTGAAAGTCAGCCTGCAGTCTTTTGATGATATGGAAACAGACAGTCCTTTTGAGGATCAGTCCTACCGGCTTACAGACGGTGGATTGATAACGCCGGAAACACAATATGGTGCTGTGGTTAATGCCGGGTTTGCAGATGCCAACGGTTTGCAGCTTGGGGATCAGCTTTCTTTTGAAACTGAAAGCGGTAAAACGGTTACAGTGGAGGTTATCGGTGAATATCTTGCCGGAAATGAAAACCGGCAGGAAAAGTCCACTCTTGCCGTTTATCGGGTGGAGAATCAGATCTATATCGATAATACAGCTTATCTGGAATTGTTTGGTGACAGAGGGTTTTATAAAGTCTCTGCTTATATAGGGCAGCCGGATCTTTTAGACGAGCTGGCTGGGAAAATACAGGATATTTTACAGGAAAAAGCCGATGTGACTACATCGGACGCCTTATATCAGCAGATGAAAGCCCCGCTTATACAGATCACAAGAGTCGTAGAGCTCATGCGGATGCTTACGTTTATTACGGGTACAGTGGTTATTTCCTTATTACTTTGTATGTGGATGCGGACCCGCCAGAAGGAAATGGCTGTTTTTCTCAGCATGGGAGAACAGAAATTTACTATTTTTCTGCAGGCGCTTCTGGAGGCAGCAGTTCTGTTTCTGATTGCCATAGCTGGGGCCTGTGGATTCGGATTGTTGGCGGCTGAGGGGCTGCAGAATATGCTGTTTACTTCAGTGACAGAAGATATTTCTCTGCAGGTCTCCTTGCAGTTTGCTGATATTGTATTGCTGCTGGGGATTGGAAGTGCGGTTGTTGTCATTGCTGTTCTGATATCCCTGGTGCCGGTGATCCGGGCAAATCCGAAAGATATCTTATCACGAATGGAGGGATAACAAGATGAATTTATTTGAGAGAGCAGTCCGGTCCTGCTTTAGAAAGCCGGTAAAGAGTATCTTGCTTCTGTTGGTTGTATGTATCATCAGCCTTCTCTTCCTTTCCGGTATGGCAAGCCGTTCAGCCAATATCGCTGTAAATGACAGTACAAGGCAGGCAATCGGGGCAGGATTTTTATTGGAAGGTAACCCGGAGGACAGAACCCGCCGATTAGAGGAAGCAGGTCAAAAAATCTCAGAATTATATGAAGACGGAGAGGGGAGTTATGCGGGAGTACATTCGTACAAAACTAATGTCGGCGGTGTGGAAGGATGGGGAGTATCAACGGATAATTCCTTTGAATCGCTTAAATTAGAAGACATTGAGAAGATTGCGGAAACAGAAGGGATCTCTGACTACAATATCACGACAGCACCGACGGTTGTAAAGCAGGAAAAATTTGAGCGGATTGAAGATCCGGACACTGACCAGACTAACGATTATGGGGGAGTTACGCTGATCGGAAACCTGGATATGACGATGGATTCCAATGTTCTTTCTGGAAATGTCAGCATAAAAGAAGGGCGTATGACAACGCCGGAAGATGCGAATGTATGTGTTATTTCTGAAGAACTGGCAGAAAAGAACCAGTTAAAAGTCGGCGATACCATGAAATTTCATCCTGTCAAAGAGGAGGAACCTGTGCAGGAAGCGGAAATTGTCGGAATCTATCAGGTAAAAGAAAGCATAAAGCCCTATATGTCCGGCGATACATTCCGTTCGGAAAATATTATTTTTACAGATCTCCATTTTCCTGAGAAAGTGGAACAGGACGATCCTCTGTATGAAAAGGCATATTTTAAAGTAGCGGATGTAGACGACTATGAGGCCGTGAAAGAAGCAATTAAGAAAACGGATATAGATTGGCGGCGCTATGACCTGATCGACAATAACGGAAATCTTGATACAATGGCATCTAACTTTAATGATCTCGAAAAGATTAGCAATACGCTGCTTATCGTTGTTACGGCCGCCAGCTTCGCAATTTTGTTTCTGATTTTCATTTTCTGGATCAGGAGCCGCACGAATGAAATCGGGATTTTGATGTCGCTGGGCATTGCAAAGGGGAAAATACTTTTGCAGATCTTGAGCGAGGCGTTCCTGATCGGGATTGCGGCAGTGGCTCTGTCTTTTCTGTTTGCGCCGGCGGTATCAAATGCCGCAGCAGACTATCTTGCAGGCCAGCAGGAACAGCAGGCAGAGCTTCAGAAGGAAATGGATGCGGGGAAAGTTGCAACAGACTATCAGGCACCGGAGCTGACGGTAACAAATGTAGAGACAAAGATTACGTCTTTCATGCTGGTTGCGGACATCGCGGGGGTAAGTGCGCTGATCATAGTATCTACGTGTGCGGCAGGTATCCTGATCTTCCGGAAGAATCCAAAAGATATCTTGAGTGAAATGAGTTAGTAGGAGGTAATATAAAAATGATCATCGAGGCAAGGAACATCATGTATTCATACAAATCCAAACGGGATACATTGGTCTTAAAACAGGTTTCAGCAACTTTTGAAGAGGAAACTTTTTATGCTATCGTCGGTCCCAGCGGTTCAGGGAAGACAACATTTCTTTCCCTTCTGGCTGGGCTCGACAGTCCGGTATCGGGAAACATCCTCTATAATGGAGAGGATATCCAAAAGAAGGGGCTGAATTACCACCGGAGACACGATATATCCCTGGTCTTTCAGAACTACAATCTGATCGATTATCTGACTACGGAAGAAAATGTAAAGCTGGGCGGGAAGGGAGATGCGGAGAAGCTGTTACAGGAAGTAGGCATTCCTAGCGAAGACTGGAAGCGGAATGTGCTGCAGCTTTCCGGCGGTCAGCAGCAGCGCGTGGCGATTGCCCGGGCTTTGGCGAGTGAATCGAAGGTGCTTTTAGCGGATGAACCGACCGGGAATCTGGACGAGGATACATCCGCGGGGGTTATCGAGCTTCTGAAGAGCACTGCCCATGAATCAGGGAGATGTGTGATTGTGGTGACACATAGCAGACAGCTTGCGGAAGAAGCCGATGAGGTACTGGAAATCAAAGACGGAAAACTGAAAAAAGTATAGTTTAATTATGGATGAAGTTTTTACAGAAAAGAGGTTATTTATAGACAGGTATATATGAAATGAATATAATTAACTATATACGGTATCGGATGCAGGTTTGTGGTCCCGGAGAAATGAAGCTCCGGGATCCTGTTTAACCTGTTCTATTTTGATATTCGCAAGCGTTCTACGATGTCTCCTTGATTAAGACACGCAGGTTTTTCATCGGCCTAAATTCTTAAGAACTTATATTTAATTTCGTCGAAGTCTTTCAATTGTTGTTTTTTTCATCATACGGTTTACAAACAACAAAGGAATGAACCAGCAAAATGCAAGTAAGATAGCTGCAAGGGCAATCATCATCCAAATCGGATAACTAAAAGCTGCATATTCTACAATCCCCTTAAACGCTTGAAATGCCAACAAGAGTAATACATTCCCCACGGTCAGACTTAGAGCAAGTGATATAATCGCATACCAAAATCCTTCCATTTGGAGCATACGGCGGCACTGTTTCTTTGTCATACCGATGCTTTCCATAACAGACAGCTCATGCTTGCGGGCCTCGATATTGGTAAACATGATATTGGCAAAATTGATTATGCCGATAAAGGCCAGTACAAAAGCAACACCACCGCCCAAAGTGTAGAGCGCAATTTTGGCAGAATGTAGCCCCTCTGAAAGTTCGGCCTTTGAAGTTAAGGAAATCGAACCTTCTTGATTGCATAATTCCCGCACAGCGGAAACCACTTGCTTTTCATTTGCTGAATTAACATCAATGCCAAGCTGGGAAATATAGGCATCAGGAGAAATTTGCTCCATACCAGCATCACTGACAAAAATATATGGGGCATCTGTACTTAGTCCACCGTAATAACTGCTGGGAAGAAAGCCGCCAATAGGCAGCTCCAATATATCTCCACCTGCAACAGCCTCAAAGTCTCTTATTTGTCCACACTGGAAACGAAGGGTCATATTGCTCGGAAATAATTCAGGCTTGTCAGTAACTAATAAGCCATAATCCCCATTATAAAATTCCTCATAGTCCATACCATTTTCAACGATATAGTCTTTGAGTTTTTCAGCGTTAATGTTGACTAATTGCGTATAAAACCGATTTGGGTATTGTTCGTAGTAATCAGCTCCAGGCGCTTCCATCCCCTGTGACTGATATTTGTCCAGAATATACGAATAAAACATAACTTCTGAATATTCTGGAATGATTGTCTGTTCTCTTTGCAAACTGATATTTCCAACGCCCTCAATCGAGGTCAGTTCATTTATAAAATTCTCGTCAAAAAGCTGTTCTTGTTCGCCCCTATAACCAAGTACAAGGGTTTGATTGGTAAGTTCAATATCATTCTCCATAGCACTGTCTATGAAGTTATCTGTACTCATGCTTTGAATGAAGAGGGTAACAACCAAGCAGGCAGTAATTCCTAAAAAGATAGACAGAGCAGCAAGAACACTTTTCTTTTTTGTCCTCTGTATATTCCGCCAAGCCATCCCAGATGCTGAAAAATGTTTGCTTTTAAGATTTGCCTTTAATTCTGTCACTTCATTTTGATAATGTAAAGCAGTTATAGGCGAAATTCTTTTTGCTATTTTGATAGGTTTACGGATCGACAGCAAAACCTTGACAAGAGAAAAGAACGCAGCACCAATGTAAATAATGGGCCGTTGAGCCACTATGATCCCCGTATTGGCTTCTGTAAGAGTGCGAAGCGCCAAAGGAATAACAAAATTTGATAAGGCAAAACTACCAAGCAGACCGGCAATAATTCCAAAACAAGCAATTTTCATAGCCTGCCGTGAAATGATTTTTCCGATTTGTTTTGAAGTCGTTCCTATTGTTCGTAACTGTCCATAAAATCGAACATCATTTGATACGGAAATGTAAAACACATTATAGATCAAAAGATAGCCGCACAGAACAATTCCAAGTCCAAGGATAATGCAAACAGCAATCGTCTGAAAATTGGTATTCCCGTCTAATAAATCAGGATTGACGGAAAGCGTCTGTCCATCGCTTAATTTCAGACTGCTTTCTACGGTGGAAGTAATTTCGGCAATGTTCTGTGTATTAGAAAAACGCATATCTGCTGTTGTTTCCTGATTGCTCCAAATATCAAATCCGACTTCATTACAGAACGCTTCGGACACAAGCAGATAAGCAATATTTCCGTCCCCTATATAGTCGTACTCGTCAAACCAACCTGACAGACGAAAAGTTTTTTGTTCTGTTTCCTGCATGGAGCCACTTTGATAAGAGAATGGCAGTTCCATCCCAATATAAGGCTCTGAGATATTCCATTTTTCCAATACCCAAGTAGGAACCATAATTTCGTCTGCACTGCTGGGATAAGTGCCATAGATATTTTCCAAGACAGGAACACGATGATTTTCCCATTCAGAGGTATTATAAAACCTCAAGCCATAAAAAAGGCCAGCTCCATTTGCGTCAAAATCAGCATTAACAAAGCTCGGTAAAAACACATCGGCCCGCACACCGACACTATCTATTTCTCCCGAAGCAGCTAAAATTTCGTACTGCTCCAAAGATGGAGCGTTTAACGTAGCATGGCCTGTCGTGCCTCTCGTCTGTTCTTGTTGAAGTTGCCATGAGCTGATGTAGCTGCCACCAATTAAAAAAATAGTGCAGATCAGAAGAGTAGTCAAAAAAATTGCCAATGCTGCAATGGCGTTTCTGATTTTGTTTTGCTGAAAACTGCGATTTGACAGCTTTATAATGATTGGCCTATTATTGTTGCCAAACAGAATATCATTCATCTACGGTACCCCCCCCTTACGTCATAATTTTTCCATCTTCAATACGGACGATCCGGTCTGCAAGCTGAGCAATCTCATTGTTGTGGGTAATCATGATAAGAGTTTGATGAAATTTTTGGCTGCTTACCTTCAATAGGCCGAGGACATCCGTACTTGTGCGGCTGTCAAGGTTGCCTGTCGGTTCGTCTGCCAGCACGATAGCTGGTTTTGATACCAGGGCGCGGGCAATCGCAACTCTTTGCTGTTGACCACCAGAGAGTGTGTTCGGCATATTGTTCAACTTATCTTCCAGAGCCAGCATCTGAACGACTTCCTGCATATATTTATTGTCCACTTGATCGCCGTCCAGTTCCACAGGTAAAACAATGTTCTCGTAAACATTGAGAACGGGGACAAGATTGTAATTCTGAAAGATAAAGCCAATCTTCCTTCGGCGAAAAATAGTAAGCTGCTCATCTTTCAGCGTAGATAAATCCCTGCCATCCACAATGACCTTGCCGGAAGAAGGAACATCCAGACCGCCGATCATGTTCAGCAGTGTGGACTTTCCGCTGCCGGATGTGCCGACAATTGCGATAAACTCTCCATGATCTACCGAAAGAGAAACGCCATCCAGAGCTTTTGTAATATTTGGCTCGATACCATAGTATTTTTTCAAATCTGTTGTCTGTAAAATAGGCATAAGTACTACCACCTTTCTTATTGCTGGTTCCATTGTAAATGGAAATCCTCGCAGAAATATCACGGACGTTCATGAATTTCCTCTTAAAAAGCCTTGAAATGTCACAATCCTGTGACATTTCAAGACTAAAGCTGCTCTTTCTTTTGGTTGAAAGATAGCAGGGCAATCAGTTTCTCGCCAATTATTCCGCTGGAATTCCCTGAAGTTAACACGGTGAACATCTTATATGATTATGAAATTCCGCGAGCGTTCTACGGCAGTATCCTTGTTAAAAAAAGTGCAGAACAATGACCGGGGATTCTCTATGTTGCTATCACTCTGTTTCTCTTAACCGCTCCGCTATTGCTTCTCTGCTAAGAGAGCGATACATCCTCTCCGGCGTTATAAAGCAGATTATCAATATCACCAGAATAATGCTTGTTGCTGGAATAGACGGATAGGTAAAAACTGCAAAGCTCACTTGTTGCTGAAATAGTTTGAAGATGCCGTACGCGATCAAATTGCCAGCAGATAAAACAAGAATCAGGGTTATTACTGCATAGCAAAGCCCCTCGCTTATCAGCATTTCCCGAACCTGCTTACGGCTCATCCCAATAGATTCGAGCGTTGTCAATTCGCGCTTTCGGGCTACAACACTAACCGACATGACATTAACAAAATTGAGTATTCCAATAAGAGCGATTAAAAGCGAAATACTTCCTCCAAGAACCATAACAGCCATTTTTGCATGATGCAGTTCCTCCATAGATTCAATTCTTGATGTCATAGAAATTCCAGAATCGTTTCCTGAAAGCTGGTGCAATGCAATTAAAGCGTTTTTTTCGTAACCACTGGAAACATTCATGTCAAGCTGTTTCATGGCTGGCTCTGTGAACCATTCCTGCATGATCGTGTTTGACACAATTACGGTTGGTGCAAGGCTGGTGCCAATGCCCTTATAGTTGAACGGTACAAATCCTCCAAGAGTAAGTTTATATTTTTGCTGGCTGGAAACGCTATTTCCCTCTCGATAAGAAGGGGCGATATTTAGCTCTTGAACAGTGGAAAATAATTCAGGGCAATCGGTGGCAATCAAAGCGATTTCTCCACGCTCAAATGCCTCAATATCAATGGGATTGCCGAGCCTGTCGTGATAGTTTCTTAAAGTTTCCCCATCGACGCCAAGAAGAAAACCATTGAAATTGTCTGCAATATCCTGTTCTGACAAAGCGGAAATCTGCTCTTGCATGGGATGGTTAGCAATATATTCTCTGAAAGCATCCGAGTAATCCAACCGCATTTCTTCCCATGTTGTAGAGTGTATATTTTCAGCTCCGGGAATTAGCATTAGTTGTTCCACTAACGAAGCATCCAGCTTCTGCGTAGGCCAAGCCTCATTGTCCAGTA
>DWXI01000025.1 GCA_019119265.1 Candidatus Mediterraneibacter intestinigallinarum
GCCTCCAGCAGCCCCTCTGATCTTCCGGTCTCTTTATTACAGTTCTGTGGGCCTGGATCGTACTCTCAGCCCTGGGTATATTTCTCAACCTCATTACTTTCGTCCTCCCCTGTTTATCATGATTTCAGTTACATAATAGCACGGGAAAAGTACCAGGTCAAAATAAGTATTTAACTTGCTTTTTTTATTAAAAGGTGTATGATAGTGTATATTAGTTTTTTCCTACAAACAGGAGGCTTTATATGGACTCTATTGTAAACAAATTGACGGAAATCGAGGATGCTGCTTCAGCAATCGTACAGCACGCCGAAGATCAGAAAGATGCGCTGGATAAAGAATATTCTGAAAAGCGCAGGGCATTTGATGAAGACCTGGAGCAAAAGACACAGGCACGCCTTAATACTATCCGCAGCAAACTGGAGGAGAAGACATCCCGTCTACTTGACAGTCAGAGCGGATCAAGTACAGAGATGATACAGGCTCTTCAGAAAGAGTATGAGGACAGACATACAGAATACGCCCATGAAATATTAAAAAAGATCACCGAGGTGTAGCCTATGGGAAATTTACTGGAATACAGCGGGATCGTAACAAAGATCCGGGCTATGTCTGCGAAACTTCTGACGCCCGGGCAGTTTACTGAGATTGCAAATCTCGGAAATGTACCCGAGATTGCGGATTATCTCAAAAAGAACACGGCATATGCCAATGTTCTGGACACCCTGGAAGAGGACCAGATCCACAGAGGTAATATCGAGAAAGTTCTGACCCAGTCACTCTATCATGATTATACGAAGATTTATCGTTTCTGCGGTCAGAAACAGCGGCGCTTTATGAAGCTGATCATGAAGAACTACGAAATTGATTTGATAGACTACTGTTTGACCATTGTGATCAACCGCTACAAACGCCCCTTTGACCTGGATTATAAAAAGGCGTTCTTCGATCGGTATTCACAGATTTCTATCGAAAAGCTCATTACTTCCCGAACAACGGACGAGCTGGTCGAAAACCTGAAAGGTACAGAGTATTATGCCCCGCTCAAAAAACTGAAGGACGCTCAGAACGTCACTTTGTATGACTATACGCTTACATTGGATCTGTATCTGTTCACATCCACATGGAAAGAGCAGAAAAAGGTCCTGAAGAAAACTGATCTTGAGCTCTTCATGCGTGACCGGGGTTCCAAGATCGACCTACTGAACCTTCAGTGGATTTATCGTGCCAAAAAGTATTATAATATGAAGCCGGCGGATATCTATCTGCTGCTCATACCGATCCACTATAAGCTGTCCACTGATCTGGTCAAAGAGATGGTGGAAGCTCCCGGACTGGAAGAATTTGAAGCGGCAGTATTAAGGACGACTTATTCGCGCCACTATAATTTCCGCCAGAATCTGACGATTGAACAGATGTATACAGACTGTCTGCAGTATCTGTATACAACGGATCAGCGGCGTAATCCTTACTCGATTGCCGCGATCAACACTTATCTTTTCTTAAAAGAAGAAGAGATCAAAAAGCTGACGACCGCCATGGAGTGTGTACGCTATAGCCTTACTCCCGGCGAGACGCTGGCATACATCGGAGGTAAAACCCAATGATCGTAAAAATGAAATTCATTAATATTTCCGGTCCAAGAAATGACATCGACCGTGTCACAGATCTGTATCTTTCCCGTTATGAGATTCAGCTTGAATCGGCCCTGTCAGAACTGAAGACCGTAGATAACCTAAGACCTTTCGTAGAGCTCAACCCTTACCGGGATGTACTGAGCAAAGCCAATCAGTTCGTGGGATATCTTCCCAACGCGGACGATGTTACTCCCGACACTTCTCTCGGCCTTGACGATATGTTCGAACTTGTCCGCAAGGCAAATGAAGATTATCAGACCCTTCAGGAAAAGAAGGAAAAACTCAAGAAAAAAATCGAAGAGCTTCGGGCGAAGCAGCTTATCATCGCGCCATTCCGTCCTATGGATTGTGATCTGCACCGAGTACTGAGCTACCGGTATATCACTTATCGGTTCGGTCGTATCGCAGTGGAATTTTATCACAAGATGCAGAAATATCTCATGGATGACCTGAATGCCATCTTTGTTGAAGGCGAGAGAGATGAGAGTTTCGTATACGGGGCTTATTTTGTTTCTCCTGCGGAGACTCAAAAAGTAGACGCCGTATTCCGATCCCTTCACTTCGAACGAATCGAGCTTAAAGATGAATTCGAAGGTACACCGGCTTATGCATACCAGTCACTGGAACGGGAGATTGCCCGCGTCAATCTTGAGATAGACGAACTGGATAAGCAGGCTGGCGAAATGCTTTCCGACCGGGCGCCACAGCTCATAGCCGCCCGCAACCGTCTGGAGGAACTGTCAAATAATTTCGATGTGCGCAAACTGGCTGCACGGATGGAAGACAATAAAGAAGATTATTACATTCTCTGCGGATGGATGGCCGAAGACGATGTGGAGAAGTTTCTTGAGGAAGTAAAGGACGATGACAAAGTATTTGTGGTAGTTGAAGACGACCACGATGCTTACTTCGGGGAACCCCCTACCAAACTGGAGAATCCGAAACTGTTCCGACCTTTCGAGATGTTTGTCCAGATGTACGGACTTCCCTCACATAACGAGATGGATCCTACCGTATTCGTAGGCGTTACCTATTCGTTCATCTTCGGAGTTATGTTCGGAGATGTAGGTCAGGGGCTGCTGCTCCTCATTGGCGGTGCGCTTATCTACCACTTTAAGAAGGCTCCCCTGGCGGGAATCATCGCATCGGCGGGTGTTTTCTCCACTATATTCGGATTTTTGTTTGGCAGTATCTTCGGATTTGAGGATGTACTTCCCGCGCTGTGGATACGGCCCATCGACCATATGACCACACTGCCGTTCCTTGGTAAGCTGAACACAGTATTCATCGTCGCAGTAGCATTTGGTATGCTTCTTATTATAGTAGCGATGATACTTCACATTATCAATGCCGCCAGAAGCAGAGATATTGAAGCGACCTGGTTTGAACCAAACGGCATCGCAGGACTTATTTTCTATGTTGCGGTTGTCGTGACGATCATACTTTTTATGACCGGAAGACCACTCCCGGGCGGTATCGTTCTTGCGATCATGTTCGGTGTGCCTTTAATTGTAATGCTCTTCCGTGAACCGATCACAAGAGCAATCCAGAAGCGCGCCGATAAGATGGAGACCGGAAAGGCAATGTTCATTGTACAGGGTTTTTTTGAGATGTTTGAAACGCTGTTGAGCTATTTTTCTAATACGATTTCTTTTATTCGTATCGGCGCATTCGCAGTCAGCCATGCCGCCATCATGGAAGTAGTCCTGCAGCTTGCCGGTGCGGAGAGCGGACATCCCAACTGGATCGGCGTGATCTTCGGCAACCTGTTTGTCTGTGGATTCGAAGGCCTGATTGTTGGTATCCAGGTACTGCGTCTGGAATATTATGAAATGTTCAGCCGTTTCTATAAAGGCAGCGGCCATGCATTTGAACCATATACAAAAAAGAACAAAAACAAAAAATAGTATTTCTTGCCTTATAGGGTAAAATATTTAAAGAAATCAGGAGGATTCTACCATGACTTTAGCAACGAAAATCATCTTTATCATCGCTTTGATCGTAAGCATTATCGTACCGTTCGGTTATTACCTGCTCGGAGAAAAATCCAAAAAGCGTTACAAACGCGCTATCGGAACCAATGCGTTTTTCTTTTTCGGTGCATTCGCCGTCGCCACGATCATGCTGCTGGGAGGGCCGGACGTACAGGCAGCTGAATCTGTAACTGCTGACAGCGGCTTCGCGACCGGACTCGGCTATCTGGCTGCAGCGCTTGTTACCGGACTTTCCTGTATCGGCGGCGGTATCGCTGTTGCAAGCGCTGCCAGTGCCGCACTCGGCGCTATCAGCGAAGATTCCAGTGTACTTGGTAAATCTCTGATCTTCGTAGGTCTGGCGGAAGGTGTCTGCCTGTATGGATTGATTATTTCCTTTATGATACTGGGAAATCTGTAAACATCGTTCACCCGCGCCATTCACAAAGCCGCACTGCCGTGCTTACCGCGGCTGCGCCGCAGCTTTGTTCATGAACAGGCGCTCTCTCCGTACGATGCAGAAGCGCGCTCCTTATGCAAGCATAAAGCACCCTTCTGCATCGTACGGGTGAACTGGAGGCAAATCATGAAAATGTTTCTTATAAGCGATAATGTCGACACTTATACGGGGATGCGCCTCGCGGGAGTGGACGGGGTTGTTGTCCATGAGCGCGACGAACTCAGGACAGCCCTGGAGGATGTTCTCAAAGACAAAAGCGTCGGAATCGTGCTTCTTACGGAAAAGTTCGGAAGAGAATTCCCTGATATTATCGACACATTCCGCCTGGAACGAAAAATGCCGCTCCTGGTCGAGATACCGGACCGGCATGGAACAGGACGCCAAAAAGACTTTATCACGTCATATATCACCGAAGCAATCGGGCTGAAGCTTTAATATTATGCATTTATTATATTACAAAAGGAGGGATTCCTCTTGACTCTGGAAGAAAAAATCGCACACCTGCAGTCTACATCTATGGAGCAGGCACGCGCAGAAGGCAATGCCATCATCGACTCCCACAGAGAAGCGCTTGAAAAGGTTTTTGAAGACCATAAGGCAGAGGCCCTGCGCCAGGCCGAGACGCGGATTAAAGCTGAAACTACCAATGCCAGGCTTTCCCTAAATCAGGCGGCGGCAAAATCCCAGCTTGAGATTAAGCGCCGCCAGGGCAAGGTACAGCAGGAACTGAAAGATAAAATATTTGATGAGGTAAACAGCCTTGTTCAAGACTATATGAAAACCGAAGATTACAACGATTTTCTTGTCAGATGCATTCGTCAGGCTGTCCATTACGCCGGAGAAGATCCCGTTGTAATCTATATCAACCCATCGGACGAGAAAAAACGTTCCGACCTTGAGGACGCCACCAGAGTCCATCTGACAGTCAGTGCAGAAGACTTTATCGGCGGCGTGCGCGCAGTCATCCGCTCTCGCAACATCCTCATAGACAACTCATTTAAGACGCAATTACGCAATGAATACGACAAATTTATGTTTTTAGGAGGTGACGGCATTGCTTAAAACCGGAAAAATATATGGCATTAACGGCCCCGTCATCTATCTGAAAGGCAATACCGGTTTCCGCATGTCCGAGATGGTTTATGTAGGAGATCAGCAGTTGGTAGGCGAGGTCATTGCACTTGATAAAGACCTGACAACCATCCAGGTTTATGAAGAAACTTCAGGTCTTCACCCGGGCGAAGTAGTCACAGCCAGTGGAAATGCCGTTTCCGTAACCCTTGCCCCGGGTATTCTGAATAATATCTTTGACGGCATCGAGCGTCCACTTGAACGTATCGCAGATTCCGCAGGTGCGTTCATTACCCGCGGTGTCAGCGTAGATTTTCTTGACAAAGAAAAAAAATGGCAGACACATATCACTGTAGAAAAAGGGCAGTATCTCCACGGAGGCGATATTATTGCCGAGGTTCCGGAGACGCGTGCCATTGTACACAAATGCATGGTTCCGCCTGATGTAGAAGGCACTGTGATGTCTGTTGTTCCGGACGGCGAATATACCATTGATGAAACACTGGTCACGCTGGAACTATCGAATGGAAGTACAAAGGAGCTGACCATGACGCAGCACTGGCCCATTCGCGTGCCGCGGCCGACTCATCATCGTTTTCCTGCTTCTGTTCCGCTTGTGACAGGCCAGCGTATCGTCGATACCATGTTTCCTATCGCCAAGGGAGGAACAGCTGCTATCCCCGGCGGATTCGGAACAGGCAAAACAATGATGCAGCATCAGATTGCAAAATGGGCGGATGCGGATATCATCATCTATATCGGTTGCGGTGAGCGTGGGAATGAGATGACACAAGTGCTCGAAGAGTTCGGCGAACTGACCGACCCGCGAACGGGCAACCCACTAATGGATCGTACCACACTGATCGCTAACACGTCAAACATGCCGGTGGCTGCCCGCGAGGCAAGTATCTACACCGGACTTACACTGGCGGAATATTACCGCGATATGGGGTATGACGTTGCAATCATGGCCGACTCCACTTCACGATGGGCCGAGGCGCTCCGTGAGCTTTCCGGTCGACTGGAGGAGATGCCTGCAGAAGAAGGATTTCCCGCTTATCTGGCATCAAGACTGTCCGCATTCTATGAACGCGCAGGCATGATGCACAACTTAAACGGCACGGACGGTTCCGTCACCATCATCGGAGCAGTCTCCCCTCAGGGCGGCGATTTCTCTGAGCCGGTCACACAGAACACCAAGCGTTTTGTACGCTGTTTCTGGGGGCTGGACAAGAGTCTTGCATACTCCAGACATTTCCCGGCGATCCACTGGCTTACCAGTTACAGTGAATATCTGACCGACTTGGGGCACTGGTATCAGGATAATGTATCGCCAAAATTTGTAGACTATCGCAACCGTCTGATGGCCTTGCTAAATCAGGAAAGCAGCCTGCTGGAAATCGTAAAGCTGATCGGAAGCGACGTACTTCCGGACGATCAGAAGCTTGTTCTTGAAATCGCACGTGTAATCCGTCTCGGTTTCCTGCAGCAGAATGCATTTCACAAAGATGATACCTGTGTGTCTATGGAGAAGCAGTTCCTCATGATGGACACAATCCTGTATCTTTATAAGCAGGCCCGCGCACTTGTGACAATGGGCCATCCGATGTCTGTGTTAAAATCCGAAAACATTTTTGACCGCATTATCTCTATCAAATACGATGTACCCAATGACCGGCTGGAAATGTTTGCCCAGTATCACCGCGATATCGATGCATTCTATCGGCGGGTACTGGAGAAAAACGCATAAGGAGGACCGAATTCATGTCAATCGAATATTTAGGCTTAAGCAGCATCAACGGACCTCTGATCGCTCTCGAGGGAGTACAGGACGCATTTTACGACGAGATCGTAGAATTCGTCGTGGACGGCACCGAGCACAAAATCGGACGTATCGTAGAGATTTATGAAGACAAGGCCGTCATCCAGGTGTTTGAAGGCTCTGAAAATATGTCTCTGAAAAATACACACACCAAACTGACCGGCCACCCAATGGAAATTGCGCTCTCGCCTGATATGCTGGGGCGCACATTCAACGGGATCGGTCAGCCCATCGATGATCTGGGTCCTATTGTCTCCACACTTAAGAGGGATGTGAACGGACTTCCGTTAAATCCCGTTCGCAGGGAATATCCGCGAAACTATATCCATACCGGCATCTCTGCCATTGACGGACTCACCACTCTGATCCGCGGACAGAAACTTCCGATCTTCTCAGGGAACGGACTTCCCCACGATCAGCTTGCCGCGCAGATTGTAAAACAGGCTTCGCTGGGTGAGAACTCAGATGAGCAGTTTGCCATTGTATTTGCTGCAATGGGCGTAAAACATGACGTTGCTGATTTCTTTCGCAATACATTCGAAGAAAGCGGCGTTGCAGACCACGTGGCGATGTTCCTGAATCTTGCGAATGATCCTGTAGTAGAACGTCTTATCACGCCGAAAGTAGCGCTTACTGTGGCGGAATATCTTGCATTTGAACAGAACATGCATATCCTCGTTATCCTGACGGATATGACTTCCTTTGCCGAGGCGATGCGTGAGGTATCCTCTTCTAAAGGAGAGATTCCCAGCCGTAAAGGATATCCGGGATATCTGTACAGTGAACTGGCAACTATCTACGAGCGTGCAGGAATTGTGGAGGGCGTAAACGGCTCGGTAACGCAGCTTCCGATCCTGACCATGCCCAACGATGATATCACTCACCCGATCCCTGACCTGACCGGATATATCACAGAGGGACAGATTGTGCTTGACCGCCCGCTTCATGGGCAGTCCATCTATCCTCCTATCAATATCCTTCCGTCACTTTCCCGTCTGATGAAAGACGGCATCGGTGAGGGCTATACAAGAGAGGATCATCAGGATCTGGCAAATCAGCTCTTCTCCGCCTACGCCAAGGTTGGCGATGCAAGAAATCTGGCGTCCGTAATCGGTGAGGATGAACTCTCTCCGATCGACAAAAAATATCTGGAATTCGGAAAGGAATTCGAGGAAAGATATATCGGACAGGGTGTAGAAGAAAACCGAAGCATGGAAGAGACGCTCGATCTTGGCTGGGAGCTTCTCGGCAGACTGCCAAAAGAAGAACTCGACAGGGTAGATACGAAGATTCTGGATAAATACTACAAGCCTATGGCTGAAGAATAAAACGGCAAATGTAAATAAAACGGGCATATCTGCCAGCTATTGTTGATAGAACCTGAACCTTCCGTCTATTATAATATAATAAGATGAGCATCTTTATAATATGACAGGAGGGAAAACTATGAATTTAGGAAACAGTCTATTTCACGCAAGAAAAAAAGATAAACTGGACAACTGCCTGGGGAAAGAAATATCCTGTTCTGCTCCAGTATCAGGATAAAGTAAATATCCCAAACTTTGCCCGCAGATTGGAAATAATGCTGAATGAACTGGAACAGGAATACCACTTTAATAAGCAGGACGCCGTGCTGGTCCTGAAAGACATTATGTATAATGTCTGGAAAAAACGCAAATAAATGCTTCCAGGGAGTAACTATGGATGAACTTACTTTACAGTTTTTTGACGCTCATCCCGGCGCGCTGCCTCTGTATGAGGCATTTGAAACGCGTGTGACCGATCTGGTCCCCGATGTGCGTATCAAGGTTCAGAAGACGCAGATCTCTTTCTATAACAGACATATGTTCGCATGTGTTTCCTTCGCACGAGTCAGAAAGAAGAAAGACTGTCCGGACTGTTATATTGTCATTACATTTGGTCTGGAACACAAGGCGGAGTCTCCAAGGATCGACATTGCCACCGAGCCGTATCCGAATCGTTGGACACATCATGTGCTGATTACGGATCCTGCGGAGATTGACTATGAACTTATGAGTTGGATAAAGGAAGCTTCTCTTTTCTCCGACCGAAAATAGGTAAAAGGCATGTTTAAAAATAAAAAGATCATTATTTTTGATATGGACGGAACGCTGATTGACTCAATTGGCATCTGGAACAAGGTAGATATGGAACTCATAAGCAGACTGAGCCCCGTAACAGACATTTCAGAAGAAATGGTACAGATGCAGAGAGACTCTCTTCTGCGTCAGTATAGCAGCGCTGAGTTTCCATATATTGAATACTGCCGCGCACTCGGAGAGCGATATGCTTCTTCTCTCAATTCGGACGAGATCCATACCCTCAGATATGATATCGCACAAGATTTTCTCCGGAACGAGATTGACTATAAAAAGGATGCCGAACTGTTTCTCCGGGAGTTAAAAGGCCAGGGGTATCTTCTGGTGATCGCTTCGACCACCAGAAAGAAAAACATGGATATCTACCGTTTCCAAAATGGTAACTTAATGAAAAAAGCTCCCATTGATGATGTTTTTTCTGCTGTATATACACGGGAAGATGCTCAGGAAATCAAACCTCATCCCGAAATTTATCTGCGAGTCCTGAAAGAATTGTGCTCCGTTCCGGAAGAGTGCCTCGTATTTGAAGATTCTCTGATCGGCATCGAGGCCTCAAAAGCCGCCGGTCTTGAGACTGTCGCAATATATGACCGGTACTCTGATCCGGACAGGGAGCAGATCAACAGGCTTGCGGATCATCAGATCAGGGATTATGCAGAAGCCCTTATGCTGTTGCATAACAGGGAATAGGCCGTACAGGCTGTCAAAGAAAGGAAACAGTATATGAATATACAGGTTATGCGGGCTGTCGAGACATGGCAGCAGGCGGGTGCATATTATGTGCGGATTCAGGCAATGTCGAGGCAGTATCACATTACTCTGCGCGAAGAATTTGATGACCACGATACCCCGGATGCCAAATATATCGTCCTGCTGGATAATGATTTCCCGGTCGCAACCTGCCGGTTATATGAATACGGCAATAAAGCCATGATGCTTGGGCGAGTCGTCGTTCTCCCTGAGTACCGCAGTAAAGGTCTAGGACGACAGGCAGTGCTGGAAGCGGAGAAATGGGCACTTGATCTCGGCTGTGCGAAAGCCGTGCTGGAAAGCCGGGATGTAGCCGTCGGTTTCTACGAGAAGCTGGGATATACTGCTTATCCTGACAGAGTGATACACGGGGGAACATTTACCTGCATCTATATGGAAAAACAACTGATATAAACAGACGCAGACTGAATCATTGATAACGGGAGGGATTTCATGGATCCACGTACATTTCCTACAAAAGGTAACTTAATGCTTGCGAAAAATTCGCTGGCGCTTGCGAAACAGGGATACGACCTGATGGATAAAAAGAGAAATATTCTGATCCGTGAACTGATGGATTTGATAGATGAAGCGCGTACCATCCAGGAAGAAATCGACACTACATTTACCTATGCCTATCGATGCCTCCAGGGCGCGAATATTGAAAACGGCATCAGCAACGTGGAGCTGCTCGCATACACCGTGCCGATTGAAAATTCCATCACTATCCAGACACGAAGTATCATGGGAACGGAAATCCCCCATGTGAAATATATCCCCGACGCAGGAAAACCGACGTACGCGTTCAGCACTACTCATGAGTCAATTGACAAGGCGAGAGAAGCATTCCGCAAGGTAAAAGACCTGACGATCAAACTCTCCATGGTGGAGAACGCCGCTTACCGCCTGGCGAGCAACATAAAGAAAACCCAGAAAAGAGCAAATGCACTTCAGAATATTACTATTCCTATGTACTCTTCTCTCGTGTATACAATTACAAACGCCCTGGAAGAAAAGGACAGAGAAGAGTTTACAAGACTGAAAGTCATTAAAAGAATGAAGATGAAAAACTCTTAAATCCTATAATTGATTACACTTATCAGATACATTTCACGCAAAAAAATCAGCGTCCGATGCAACGAACGCTGATTTTTTTATTGTTTTCATATACTATATATAGTCAGAAATAAGCACTTGAATGTCGCTATGTGCGAAAGGAGAGACTGACATGCGGCAACATCCCGAAGATATTAAACACATGGTAAAAACAGAGCTTCGCAATCGCAGGGCTTACTTTCAAAACACAAAAAAGGAGACAGCCTCTTCCAACCTGAAGTTTCTGATAGCGGCAAACATTTCAGCACTTGTTTTTCTAATAGGATTTATTCTCCTGACACCGTATATCATCAAAGGCTGGAAGCCAACTTGTTATCATATCTCTTTTATCCCCGCTTTACTCTTTTGCGCCATCATAACTTTTATATATTACATGCGAAAAAACTGGCAGAGTCGGATCGTCACTATACTGTGTATTCTCTTCTCAGCGGTACTCCTTGCATTTTCTATCCTGCTGGATACCGTAGGTACTCCTGACGGACCGGGCACATTTCTTCCTATGATGTTTATTATTATCCCCTCGTTGTTTACATTGCCTTTTTCCATCAGTTATGGCCTTATCATTACCGCAGAGATTATATACATAGCCGTTGTCATTATCTCAAAGAATAATGTTCTTGGTCAATATGACATTTTCAGCTCCATTGTCGCGCTGGCGTTTTCCGTCATTGTTGCAAATATGATCATGATACTGAGAGTCCGCGACTACACGATCCAGACAAAATACAAGTACCGGAGTATGACCGACGGACTTACAAATATCCTGAATAAAAGGGCCAGCTTTGAAGCGTTCCGGGAATATTTTCTCCTCTATAATCCCCAGGTAACCTGCACTCTTATCGTCATGGATCTGGACGATTTCAAATCATTGAACGACACAAAAGGACACGCCTCCGGAGATGAGGTCCTCCACCAGACAGGAATACTGCTTCTCGATACATTCCGGCGTATTGATATCGTAGGCCGCTTCGGCGGTGATGAATTTGTCATCCTTATGAAAGGAACCGCTTCTGCTGAAATAGCCCGGGAAAGATGTCGGACTTTACAGAATAATCTCCGCCGCATCTCCCAGATCGAAACCGGAATGCAGATAACAGGAAGTTTCGGCATTATACTTGCTGATAAACAGGAAATAAACTTCTCCGCTCTTTTTCTGCAGGCGGACGAAGCACTTTATGAAGCAAAACATAAGGGCAAGGCGACATATGTCATAAAGCACTATCAAAGTAAAGAGAACGATACGGACTGATCCGTCGTTCTCTTTTTATTATACTCGAATCTTAATCTATATTTAACATGTATTTCACACGCTCCGGATAGAACGCCTTCTGCTTTTACGCGAAAATATATGTAAAGACAGCATTGTAAAATGGCACTTATTATATCTATTCTTTTATTTTATCCGTACTTATATATTTTATCCGTACTTACAGAAGGAGATCTTATTATGAGAAAAAGACTTACCGCATTGTTGCTGACTCTTTGTACTGTCATCTCAGCCGCAGGCTGCTCTCTCCTGCCGGGGACAAATCCTGCCGGGAGCCTGGGAGAAACAGACGGAAATGATGGTTCTGCCTTTACTGCCGGCAGCGGCGATACAACAATCCGTATCCTGTCCGGATCCGAGAATCAGGAACTGGAAGATATTGTCTCGGACTGCGCAGACAAAGCAGGCGTGCGCATTGAAATGGATTATCAGGGTTCTGTCGATATTATGCGTGAATTACAGAGCGGAGCTGAAGACTACGACGCTGTATGGCCTGCAAGCAGTATGTGGCTCTCTCTCGGCGACTCACAGCACCTGGTAAAGCACAGCCAGTCCGTCTCTTTGACTCCCGTAGTGTTCGGTATACGCCAGAGTCTTGCCGGGGAGCTGGGGTTTACAGACGGGGATGTGTCTGTAACGGATATCCTCACAGCGATCAGCGACAGCAAGATGACGTTCTGCATGACAAGCGCCACACAGTCCAACTCCGGCGCAAGCGCTTATATTGGTTTCCTCTATGCGCTGCTGGGCAAACAGGAAGGACTGACGTCGGAGGATCTGCAGAGCGATGACCTGAAGACTCAGATCCGAGAACTGTTAAGCGGGGTAGACAGAAGCTCCGGCAGCTCCGACTGGCTGAAAGATATGTTCCTGGCCGGCGATTATGACGCCATGGTCAACTACGAATGTCTGGTCATCGATGCAAACGAACAGCTTACAGCAGAGGGGAAAGAGCCTCTCTACGTTGTATATCCATATGACGGTCTCTCCATTGCCGATTCGCCTCTGGGGTACGTGGACCATGACGATGATCAGAAAGAAGAGGCTTTCCTTGCCTTTCAGGAAGAGATCATGTCAGCAGACAGCCAGTCGTCCATCGAAGCGACTGGAAGACGGATCACCGCCAACGGAGTCTCAGAGGAAAATAAAAATATCTTCAACGCTGACTGGGGAATTGATACCGAGCGGATCCTCTCCCCGATCCAGATGCCCGAAGCTGACGTGCTCATGGATGCGCTGAACATCTATCAGACAGAATTTAAAAAGCCATCGCTCAACATCTACTGTCTGGACTTTTCCGGAAGTATGACAGGAGAAGGGGAAGACCAGCTCAAAGAGGCTATGTCTCAGATCCTGATCCAGGAAAATGCCGAAAAAAATCTGCTCCAGGCAAGTGAGGGCGAAGTTAATATTGCCGTACTTTTTGACGATGAAATCGTTGATGTCCTTCAGGCATCCGATGACAGCGACGCCGCACTGGAAGAACTTTACAACGAAATCGCCGCCGCACAGCCCGGAGGCGGTACAGATATTTATACAGCCGCGGCGGAAGCTTACAGTCTGGCTTCCGGCTATGACTTAAGCCTGTATACCCCGGCCGTCATCCTTATGACTGACGGCCAGTCTGTATACAATGAATCTGTATTTGAAGACGCGCTTGAAGCATGTGACAGCGACATTCCTGTGTTCTCCATCACATTCGGGGATGCTGATCCTTCGCAGCTTGAAGATTTGGCAGCACTGACGGACGCCCGTGTCTTTGACGGCACAAAAGATCTGACCGAGGCGTTCCGAAGCGTAAAAGGATACAACTAAAGACCGGCTTATGAACAGACGGTCTCAAAAGAAAGGATCTTATAGCAAATGACACCGAATAAATGGAAAGAAACATTAAGCATCATCTTGTCTGCAATACTGGCGCTGGCACTGTTTCTCATTCTTCTCCTGATACTCAGGTGGAATCTGATCCTGTGTATAGTACTTGCAGCCGCAGTATATATTGCGCTGAGCCTTATCTTTAAGCCTGTAAAGCGTATCGGAAAGATCGAGGTAGACTCCCTGAGCAACGGTGAATTCCTAAATGAGCGGCTGGCAGAGGCCGGTTCTG
>DWXI01000026.1 GCA_019119265.1 Candidatus Mediterraneibacter intestinigallinarum
GGCACTTTTTTTCAATAGCGGAGAATAAGCATGGAGAGAAATAAACAGGAGTAATATATCTATGGTAAAGAGAAAGGAGTATACCTAATCCGGTGAAACCGGTTGTATTAAAGGTTGCCAATTATTACGTAAAAACAGCGATAATTGCGTGAAAGTCACAACAAGTAGCATGGGAAGACACGCTGTTTGCCATAAACCGTAAAGGTTGTGGCTGGTATGAAATATGTAGCAAGTACAAGTTTAGGAAAAGATAGTCTGGCAATGATTTTATTATTAATTGAAAAACATTATCCAATAGATGAAGTCATATTTTTCGACACAGAAATGGAATTTCAGGCGATATACAAGAATTGTCTGAGATTGTCTAAAGTTCTTGCATATAATTGTATTCCGTTTACGATCTTGAAAAATGGGACATCGTTTGAGTACCGAGCTTTTCAAAAACCTGTACAAAAGAAGGAGGGGACATTAGTATATGGATACGATTGGTGTGGTGGCTGCAGGCGATGGGCTACAACAGGAAAATTAGCAACGATCAAGCAGCACTATAGAAATAAATATAACAATGACATAATAATCGAATATGTCGGGCTAGCTGCTGACGAAATAGGACGGATTGAAAAGTTCCGCCGAATACGCAGCCAGTCAATCAAGATATATCCGTTAGCAGAATGGGGCATGAGTGAGCAAGATTGTCTGGATTACTGCTATAGCTGCGGTTGGAATTGGCAGGAGAATGGACATGAACTATATGATATCTTAGATAGAGTCTCTTGTTGGTGCTGCACAAATAAAAATCAAAAGGAAATCCAGAATATCATAAAATATCTCCCTGAATACTGGGATCTTATAAAAAAGTACGAAATCCGATGTGGTATCCCATATAAGGGAAAAGGCTGTAGGTTTTATGAAAAAGCTATATTATCAGAGCAATAATATACCGATACGACTTTCCCTTACTATTGTTGTAGGTCATTCATAATTATACTATAATTATATTACGAAAGCTAATTAGATGGCATTTATAAGCATAGTGCAAAGGAAAAATTGACTCCTAGGACAGACAAAGGTGGTATAAGTATTATGTGTGAGGTTATGGAAAAATACGCATAAGAATACGCAAAAGAGTATGCTGCGGCAGAGAAGAATGCGAATATTCAAGCTGCTCTAAGAAAAGGATTCTCCATTGAATCTATCTGCGAAATAATGAGGGTAACAAGAGAACATGTTGAAGAAATTCAGAAGAATTTTTAGAACATGAAACAAAAGGTTAGAGAGTGCCACGTTTTCAGTGGCACTCTGTTCCGGGACAAAGTAGGAGATCCGTGTATAAGGCCCCTGTGAATCATCGTAGAGCGCTTTCAGGATGAGTAGCTCATCCTCGGAAGGCACATGCTCCAGATAGGAGTCGTTCAGTTCCTCGTAACGAGCAGAGCGGGAGAGTACATAGTTCCTGCGCAGTGTGAGATAAAGCTCAGCCTCGCAGCTCGTCAGATAAGGATTTGCATAAACAAAATCCAGCAGCCCGAATGTGAACAGAGAGAGGATCCGCCATCCGATAAAGGAAAAATGCATCTTTGCGCCCGATCGACGGGTTCTCCGCAAGAATAAAGGGGATCATACGGTATTCGTAATACTTGATGACACCGCCTATGATCGTGAAGTTCCAGAGCGACTGGAACAGGGTGCGGCAGAACATGATCCAGGCCGGCCCTGTGAGAAAACGGAGTTTATACAGAAAGAAGATCTTTGAGATCCTGGTCTGATAGTAGTTGTGTGCTTCCAGGAAAAAGCGCTTCTCACCGATCAGCAGGATGTGGTTTACGAACAGCTGATATAAAAACGAAACGATCACTCCGACAAAGAGAAAGAGAATGGAAAGATCCCAGTGTTCGGTCAGAAATGTGTTGACAGTGCGCAGCAGAGAAAAGAAGGCTGACGTACTTGTCGTGTACAGATCTACCAGAATGTTCATCCCCGCAGCGGTAAGTTCTTCCGAACTTTTGGAAGCGCCGACGACCTGGGCGATGTTTGATATGGTCTCGCGGAGCACTTCGGAATTTGTTTCATTGGGAGTAAATGATATGCTGGACTGCGGGCCGGGGGAGAGTGAGGAAGTCTGAGCGCTTAAAAGAGTGGTGGTCGTCGGATATGCAGTTGTGAGCATGGTGATGATAAAACAGACGGCAATCATCCTCCAGTAGTTCTGTCTCATGGAGAGCCGTGCTTTTTTCTTAAGTATCTTTCTTTTCCACATAGTCAGATCCCCCGTAGAATCCAATAATACTATATTATAATCTGGAGCTGTGTATTTCGCAATCAAAAGAAAGGGACCGGCAGGGCACGCAAGGCGGCCTGTCGGTCCGATCTGTCTGTATGCAACCTGTCCGGATGCTCTATTCAGACTGGTACCAGCCCCACATATAGAGGATGGGAAGGATCAGGCTTAACAGGGAAAGGAAGGTGAAGCCTACCAGAACTGCTTCCACACAGAGGGAAATTACAATCCCGAGGCAGTAGACTGCACCGATGATCAGTACGGATTTTCTCGATTTGTACATAACGCCCATGATGCCGGCCACAAGCTCTATGATACCCACCGCGAGGGAATAGAAGTAGTACCATGTGGGAAGCGGCTCCATGCCAAGCATTTCATAGGAGGCATCCATTAGATCTTTCATGATGATGGCAAAAATCCCGCTGAGGATGCCAATGACAGAAAATACGATGAGAATGATCGATACCACGTTTAACAGTTTGCTTTTTTTCTTCATAGAAATTTTCCTCCTCATAAATGATGATCAGATTGTTATATATAAACATCCTACATGCGCCGCAGAGCCTCGATAGGACTCAGTGAGGCCGCTTTGCGGGCAGGATAGATGCCGAAGATGATCCCTACGCCGCAGGAGAATGCGGTTGCGATGGTTACTGCAGGAAGTGACAGTGAGGCAGTGATCCCGCCAAGTTGGAGGGCGCTGATGATGGCTGTGAATGCGCCGCCTAAAAGGATACCGATGATCCCTCCGATACCGGAGATGATCGCGGATTCACACAGGAACTGCGCGATGATGGAACCGGTCTTGGCTCCAAGAGCTTTGCGGATTCCGATCTCCCGGGTCCGTTCGGTGACAGACACCAGCATGATGTTCATGACGCCGATCCCGCCAACCACAAGAGAAATGGCGGCTACCAGCGTTACAAAAGCAGTGACTCCATCCATGACGGATCCCAGCATGTCGGAGATGTTCAGCGGCATCTGCTGCATGAATACATTGTCCCCCAGATCCTGGTGACGGGAGTTCAGCAACCGCACTGCGGCGGAGGCTGCCTGGGAGGGATCTGCCCCGTCCTTTGCGGTCAGGGAGATGGAAGAAAATCCATCCAGAGGGAGCCCGAACGCCTCGGAGAGTGTGTAGGGAACTTCGATGGAGATGGTCTCGGGCATCCCCATGGACTGATAAGTCTGTTCTACTTCCATCATGTCATCGGAAGTTTCCCGGATCCCGACAATCGTGACGTCCTGGATGCCGCTGTCGACCGCCAGCTCAAAGCTCATGCCGATGACATTCGTGTTTCCGAAAAGGTACAAGGCGGTCAGCTCGTCGATCACACAGACCGGCCTGCCGCCGGACAGATCATTTTCCGTAAAATAACTGCCTTTTATGATGGGAGACGTATACTGCGCATTCTCATAATCCGGTGTGGTCAGAGTGAGGTATGCGTCGAATGTCCCTTTGCGGGTCGTGCATTTTCCAGAATACATGACAGAGGATGTGATCGTCTCCACGGAGTCGCTCAGTGTGCTTTTGAGAAAAGCGATATCATCACCGGTGATGATATCAGTGTCAGTAATTTCCTCCGTGTTGACCTGTACGGTCACCGTGTTTGTCTGCTGGTTCGTGGCATCGATTACGTCGGCTTTGAGGCCGTTTCCGATGGAAACGATGGTCACGACGGAGGTGATGCCGATGATGATACCGAGCATGGTGAGGAAGGAGCGCCCTTTGTTGGCGCGGATATTGTCCAGCGCCATCTTTACATATTCAAGAAATTGTCCCATACTGTAACCTCTCTTCCCGGATCTTTACTCAGAGTCCTGACTGGAAGTCTCCGGCTGGGCAACCGCTCTCATGCCTTCCTGGATATCTGCGCTCATATCGTTTACGACCATATCACCTTCCTCAAGACCTTCTACGATCTCCACATGTGTAGCGGAGGCGGTTCCCAGTGTGACAGGCCGTTCTTTTACGACGCCGTCCTCAATGATGTAGACGAAATCTCCGTCAGTGGAAGCGTTTACGACTTCGGTGGGAACGATGAGGACGTTGTCTGCCTCAGATACGGTCATGCGGATCTTGGCTGTGGCGCCGATACAGATGTTTTCATCCGGATCGTTAATGTGGATCTGGGCGCCGATCACAGGAGAACCGTTTGCGTCCTGCACCGCGATCTTATCTACGTTTGTCAGTGTGCCTTCATAAGTATTATCTCCCACAGTGATCTGCGCTGTGGCACCAATCTTCATATCTGCATAGTCATCAGGGGAGATCTCGATCTTTACCCTTGTCTTTTCTGTGCTGGCGATGGTAAACAGTGCGGCTCCCTGAGCGGCGGTGTTGGTCTGAAGAGGATCCACAGAGGCGATGACGCCGTCCATATCCGCCTTCATCCCTTCTTTTCCCTTTTCCAGAAGCTCTTCCGGGGTGAGGGCGGCCAGCTCAGCAAGATTGTCGCTGATAGCCAGATTGTCAAACTCTGCATCTGTCATACCGGTGGCTGAAGAGGGGGCGCCGGCAGCCTGATAAGCAGCCTGCCATTCTGCGTACTTCGCGTCATACTGGGCTTTGAGTTCTGCATAGCCCGCGTCGTCAACGTCCGGATCCTGGATGGCATCCAGCTGTTTCTGCGCGTCATTGACTGCTGCCTGTGCCGCATCCCGGGCAGCGACAGCGGCGTCGTAAGCTTCAAAGACCCGGATGAGATTCTTCTGCTCCTCGGTGCGCTGATCTTCCGGGAGAGCGACGGCGGCGTCATAATCCGCTCTTTTTCCTGCGTATCCGGCGTCGGTTGAATCGATCAGCGACTGGTTTGCGGTAATGATCTTCTCGTTCTCAGTGATGGTTGTCTCAAGCTGCTGCCGGAGCGTCTCATTTGCCTGGGCCTGCTGCCCAGCAGCTTCCAGATTGGCCTGGTACTGTGCGTTTGCCGCATCCACTTGGGCGGCAAGTGTATTCACTTCCTCTGCCAGTGCATTGGCCTGTTCGGCAGCCTGGGCGGAAGCGGCGTTTGCGGCTTCGATGGCCTGGGCGTTCTGCGCTTTGGCGGCTCTCGAGGAATTGAGGCTGGACTGGAGGTTCAGCTGAGCCTGCTGATTATCCCGTTCCAGATTCGTGGTGTCGAAACTGATGAGGAGATCACCTTTCTTTACCGGCTGCCCGACAACGGCGTTGCACTCTTTGATGGGTGCTGTGACGGGAGAATAGTATGTCTTTGTGTTCTCGCTCTCAATGGTCCCGGTGGCGTTGTAGACTTCTTCCACGCTTCCTCTGGTGACTTCCGTGACCTGGAGGGCAGTCCCGCCGGAGGAATTATCTGACCCGCCTGTTAAGACCGAGAGGCCGAAAGCGCCGCCTGCCAGGACCACAATCACGGGGATGATCACCCATGCAGGAAGTTTTTTCTTCGCCTTTTTCCCGTCAGTCTCGCTGTCTGAGAAGCTGTCGTCCTCGGGTCCTATGTCCAATGTCTCTAAAGTGTCAAATGCATCGTCCTGTTTTGATTTTTTCTTTCTGGAAAACATCATTTGGTGTCCTCTCTTTCCTTATTTGTATAGTCAGAATTGATATCGTCAGATTCCACCTGGCCGTCCATGATGCGGATGACCCTCCGTGCCTGGGCCGCAATATCGTCGTCATGAGTGATGACGATGACGGTACGTCCGTTTTTATGGAGCTCCTTCAGGATGTTCATGATCTCCACCGTGGAGCGGCTGTCCAGATTGCCGGTGGGCTCGTCGGCCAGGATGATGGGCGGCTGGGCCGCGATGGCCCGGGCCACTGCAACTCTCTGCTGCTGTCCGCCGGACAGCTCGCTGGGGCGGTGTTTTAACCGTCTGCCAAGACCGACTTTTGTCAACGCCTGTACGGCGATGCGCCGCCGTCTCTGTTTTCCCAGTCCGCGGTAGATCAGCGGAAGTTCAACGTTGCCGACAGCGTCCAGATTAGGGATCAGATTAAAACCCTGGAAGATGAAGCCGATCTTTTTGTTCCGGATCTCAGAGAGCTGATCGTCCGACAGGCTGGAGACGTCTTTCCCTTCGAGAAAATAATGTCCTGATGTGGGGGTATCCAGACAGCCCAGCATGTTCATGAGCGTAGATTTTCCGGATCCCGAATGCCCTACAATGGCGACGAACTCCCCGCGCTGGATCTCCAGCGAGACGCCGTCAAGAGCCCGGACCTCATTTTCGCCGGGATTATATATTTTATGTATATCCTCGACCTTGATGAGTGGTTCCATTTGAAGTTTCTCCTTGTAGAATTATTGTATTAATTAACTAATACAATAAAACGAAATTATGGAAATGTCAATAGAATATTTATATATAGAAGAAGCCATGCATCAGGAATGCATGGCTCAGACTGTAGACAAAGTTGGTGCTGGATCTTAGCTCCAGCACCACTCTTTTTGCAAAAATACAAACTCCCATATTTTTTTATAAAAAACAAATACGAGTCCTGATTTTTTGTCTTTTCGTTCCCTTACATCCAGAATCTTTGCCATGATTTCTTTTTTTAACTCTTCTTCGTACCATAAAGCCTCTTGAGATGCAATCCGCTTTCTCATTTTTTTACTGTTCGCACAGGCTTTTACGTGAGTGGAATCTACAAACACGGTAGATGTATCTACCAGATGGAACTTCATGCATTGTTCAAGGATATGAGAAAAGATCTGTTCAAACAGATCCGTATCCTTAAAACGGCGGGTATAGTTTTTCCCAAAAGTAGAAAAGTGAGGAACCGGATCCAGCATATCCAGACCGAGAAACCAACGATAAGCTACGTTTACTTCGATTTCTTTTATTGTCTGTCTCATACTTTTGATCCCATAGAGATACTGAATAAAAGGGATTTTGATCAGCATCACCGGATCCATGCTCGGCCTTCCGTTATCTGCACAATACTTGTCTTCTACAAGATCGTAAATAAAGTTCCAGTCAATTGCCCGGTCAATCTTTCGGAGCATGTGATCCTTTGGCACCATGTCATCCATACTGAACATCATCATTTGCTCTCTTTTTTTATCGGCATCCCTTGTCATCATAAGCAGAACCTCCTTATACGGTAATTATACCATGTACGGAGAATGCACCGCTTAATTTTCGAGTTGATAAAAGGAATTTTTTCTTGATAAAAAGGGGGAAGATATTTGGAATGTTGATAACTA
>DWXI01000027.1 GCA_019119265.1 Candidatus Mediterraneibacter intestinigallinarum
CTGCTGACTCCAACCGTCACATCTCCGGACCGGTTGGATATAAAGGTGGCGGTCACTTCATCGGTACAGCCTAAGAATAACTGGCTGTCACAATTCCCGATAATTTCCTGCCACTGGTTTAGTGGATACCGGTTTTGCATCTGGGGCAAATTCTGGAAAATACAGGAAATGCTCAGGTTTCGACTTCGGATAACAGAAATCTTTTTATTCAGCTCCAAAATAGCGCCGGTATTGGCCAGCTCGTCCGCCAGAATATGTACCGGAACCGGCAGCTTTCCGTCCACGCCTTCTTTATCCGCAAAGCGAACCAGTTTAATGAAAACAAAGGTCATGAACAGGGAAGAGAGGAAATCAAAGGTGCTGTCCTGGTCTGAGGTGATGCAGAAATACGCACATTTCTGTTTGCCCGGCAGTGTCAGGTCAATCTCGTCATAAGAGGTGATCTGCCGGATCATCTTGTTCTGGAACACCTGCAGCCTGGCACCTAACCCGATGATGACACCGGAGCGCACTGTGTCGCTGGCCTGTTTATAGATGCAGTAAGGTACTTTGGCCGGATGGGATACCGGGAGCAAGTCAAACAGGCTGTTCAGTTCTTTCTCGGAACTCATAGTCAGCAGCTTGTACACTTGTCCGATATTTTTGACTTCCGGCGGGAAACCCTGGTCTACATACAGAACCAGGGCTTTCAGCAGGTTCATCTCCGCATTATCCCAGAAATGATCCCCTTTAGCAGAGCCGGTATTCTGGATGATGACATCCGCCAAGACCTGAGCCATTGTCTCAGACCCGTTAATCTCCATAAGACAGTTCCAGCTGTCGGAGTTTTCCGGGTTGACCAGGTTGAAACATTTGACGGTATAGCCTTCATTCTCCAGATACACGGACATACTTTCATAGAGTTCGGATTTCGGATCGGTAATGATGAGACTTTCTCCTGGTCCGTCAATTCCGCGGGCAACACTTTGGAAGATAGCATTTCGGACATAGGCACGGCTCTTCATGGAGCCGCTGGAGCCGTAGACTGCCACATTCCGATTCATATAGGTGTGGTAGGGCAGGCAGACGGCTTTGCCGTTCAGCTTGCCTAAGATGGTGCCTTTGCTCTTCTTTACATCAGAAGTCAGCTCCAGGACTTTATGCATTTCCTCCGGCGTCATGAAACCGGAGGTTCCATAGGTTCCTTTGGTCGAGTAGTTCAAGTTCCGTTCCCGGTCTGCGACTTCGCCGTTGCGGTCATAACCCATCCGCATGAGCAAAAAAATCAGCAGCCCAAATACCACAAGGCAGATCCCAATCCCATACAGGTTATACGGAAAATCGGTGACTGCCTGGAAACAGGCTGCCGGATGCGGGGATGGCATCTGTGGGGAACTGCCATTGCCCGGCGTGTTACCAGCGGCAGTCCAGATGCGATAGTTTCGGATAAACTGAGCGATATAGCCGCCTGCATATAAGGTGCAGAGGCTGATGGGAAGCAGATAAATGAGCTTCCACCATTTACGGTTCATGCAAAAACCCCTTTCTAAACTTAGAGAGGTCAATACTGGAGAACCGAATGTCGGCGGTCAGATACCGTTTTAGACAGGGGATTTGGAAATCAAAGCAGATCATCACCCCCTTTCTGCCATATACATTCAGCCCGGTATTGAATCGGTTAATTCGGTGCAAGTCAAAATCATATGCAAGAACCGCAGGGTTCCCGGAAGCGTCCACCCCATCATGGTCGATGGGAAGGCCTGGCTGCCGGGAACCTAAATCGGATAACAGTAACTGGTCCAGCTGTTTCATGAGCCGTGGCCGGACCAGCAGTTTCAAAAGCGTTTCACCTTCCGGTGTGTTTGGCAGATAGTGAAAGTGTTCATAGGATGTATCCGCTACAAACAGACTCTTTTTGTATCCGCCGGTACTGGTCAGGAGCTGGTAAGCGGTGTCCATGTCCTTCCCGGTCAGGATCGCCCGGACTTTCGGATGTCCCGTATAGGGGAAATCCTGCAGGTAATGCTGCAGGAAGGCGTTCAGCCGTACCTCTGTCCGGTATTCCCACTTGAGTACATGGTCACCGGTGTTATACAGTGCATAGGCACAGTGGGGAGCAAGTAGCACCCCCATGCTCCGAGAATTTCTGATCTTGGTTGCCTCTGAACCGATGTGCTTAAACTCCCGTGATGAGTAAAAAAGGGGCAGGTTCCCCATAGTGAGGATACCGGCTTCGCGGCCTTCCCTGAAAATATCCGGTTTCTGGTCAGCAAAGAACGGGATGCCGGCGCTTAGGAGAGTCAGATAGGTTTCTGCTTTCTGGTACAGACGCAGCCGACGGGTTACTTCGCTTCGGACCTGATTGGTTTCGGTATTCCCGGTGAGGAAGTCACGGAAACGCTCCGGATTTTGAGCAAGGAGCATCTGTTTAGCCCGTCCGGTCAGGCGATAGCCCCTTAAATGATCCCGATAGTGAGTCCGCAGCAGTTTTTGTGCCTTTAACTCTGTAATGAGCTTTTCTCCATAAGAGGGGCTTGGGATCAGACGGGTAAGCTGGTCAGCAGGAAATTCCCCGCAAAGAGCGACCATTTCCAGGAGCCTGTATTTCTGGGAGGTAGAAGGATACAAAATCAGTCACCCCTCCTTCCGGTAGTTACCCATGTAAGTCTGTACTTGGGTAAAAAGTTGTGCTTCCCGGCAAACAAAAAAAGCAGGGATTTCCTGCTTTCAAAGGATGTTTTACCAATGTCGGATAAAATGACGGAAAAATCATGAAATTTCCGATATGGTTTCAATCTCGTTTTTTCGTCCTTTCAGCCACTGGGGAAACCGGGATTTTCCCATCACATAGATGACAGTATGATCCGTATCTCCCAGCTCCGTGGTGTGGTAGGAGTCGCAGTAAAGCCCGCTGTCATCCACCATGATATAGGTGGCAATCGTGTCCAGAAGCTGTTTGAACTCCAGGTTATCGTAATCACGTACCCGGTCAAATGGGCCGTTCCGGTCATAGATCTGGCTGAAGCAGACCACACATTCCCGGTACAGGGGAAGGGAATGGACCGTCAGGTAGTTCTGCAGTGCATAGTTTAGCGGCTCATGGAGAAAGGCAGCGTTGACGTGCTGCTTTCTTTTGGGAAGCAGGCCCGGAAGCGTAATGGAGATCAGATCTTCGTCCTGCCGGATCTCAATCCCCTGGGCATCTGCCGCTTCTTTTAAGTATCCGCTCCGTTTTTCCGGGGCGGCCAGACAGACCAGGTTCCGCATCTGGCAGGCGATCCGTTCCGCCCGCAATGCAGCATTCATACTCAGATCCCCGTAGTTTTCCGGATATGCACGGATATCGGTGGTTTTCAGTGCAAAAACCGTGTTGTTAAGTTTCTGGATCTCTCCTTCCAGCTTCGCAAGCCGTTCATAGAGAATTTTCTGGTTTGAGATGGTGTATTACCTCCTTCCGTAGTAGCTGACAGAGCCGGAGTCATCCACGACACAGAAAGCAAGCACTCCTTCAATCGAGAGTTTGGCAGCCTGCTGAATATTTTCCAGCACCACAAGACGCAACACATCGTGGCGGGGAATGGATTTCATCACATGATCCACCAATATTTCCTGTTCCAGCGGAACATAGAGGATTTCGTACTCCTCATTTTCTGAAAAGAAGTGGAGTTTCACTGGAAAATCCCCGCTGGTATGGAATACGATGGGCTTTTCAAAATCCAGTAAAACCCAGAAGGCGGCAATCGTGCCTCGATCCGGGTTTTTGGCAGCCTCCGGGCTGTCACATAGCAGGCTGGCTTCCTTATCATGATAAATCCTTCCCTGCTTGACCAGGCTGGTGATCAGCGACTTGATGGAGTCCTGATTACCAAACATCTTCATTACCTGCTCATACTTGAGGGCATGGTAGGTGGTCAGGAAGCGCAGGAGCTTTTCTCCTTCCCTGTGGTATATCTGATCTCTTGTTTTCATGCCGGATTTCCTCCGTTCAATAGAATGTGCGTGTGCTGTACGTAGAGCATACGTAGAAATTTCTACTTATTATATATGTAGGCTGTACGTACAGCAGTCAGCGTTGGTTTATGGGTACAAAAAAAGCACCGCCGAGGGTGCTGTAAAAAGAAAACTATAAGCAATACCTATTGTAGCATGGGTAAATTTACCCTGCAATCGCAGAACCGGGACAATCCTATGCCGGAGCTGTGCCACTTCCTACTCTGGGAAGAATTTGTTCAGGGTGTCTATGGTTTCTTTTGCCGTATAACCCCAGAGGATGCTGCTCAGAGCTTCTATCGCCAGATGGCGTTTCCGGTAGTATGTACGGTAGGAGATATTGGGAATGTGCTGCTCCAGCTTTTCCAGGATCTCTTCCGTGTTCTTCAGCTGCTGTGGCGAGAGAAAGGCATAGTAGAGGATCCAGTAATACTGCTCCCCGTATTTGTGGTTATTCCGCAGAAGATCTACGGAAGACTCCAGCAGCTTCAGCATCCGGTTGCTCCGCTCAATGCTTTTGGCACGTTCCGCAATATCACTTCCTGCCAGGTCTGCCCCAGCCGCATAAATGGAGTCCAGGAACTCATCAATGCTGGAACCGTACTGCACCTTGAACTGGTTCTCCATCTGGTGAACGACCACTTTCAGGCTGTATGTGGCATCCCGGTAACGGCGCAGGAACTGGTACGTATCATGAAACCGGGGATTTTCTTCCGGTGCTGGGAAATCCTGTCCTTTACGCTTTGGCATACAGATCCCCTCCTTCCTGGCTTACGGCTCCCGCATTTTCCGGTATTTGCGGGGGAAGATCCGGCAGTAAGATTTCCGGCGGTTCCATTCTGCGCATCCTCTTAGCCCGCTGGCCTGTCCTGCCCTCTTTCGGAAGGGCAGTGTTCGCCAGTACGGTTCGGCTCTGCTGTCCAGCCTTCTTCTCAGGCTCCAGCTTTGCAGACTCCGGCCTGGGTTCTATGGTCAGCTCAAACCGGTAGTTTGCGGCTCCAAAGGGGCAGATAATATTTAGACCAATTACAGGTATACTATCCTTGCAGTCTGATAAGGGAGATAATATATACCTGGTCCGGGGGCAATGACAGCAGGAAATCCCTTGTGTATCCAGGAGTTTTGCGACTTTTTTGACCATGTAGCGGATGTGCGAAATTGGAACGCAGGGAATCGGTTTTGAAACAGTAATCTGCTCATCCGTCACTGTTTCTGGTACGCACACAGTCTCTGGTTCTTCAGTTTCCTCTGCAGGTGTCTCTTTGGGAATGTAAATCGGCAGTTTCATTTTCATGGCTATCTCCTCCTTGTCAATCAGCACGTCGCTGATGTTAAACATAATGGAAAGGTAATTGTTCAGGTATATCATGCTCCCGTGATTTCCACGGAAGGATACCAGGGTGATCAGGTTCATCTTCTCCAGCTTTTTTAATAGCCTGGAGACAGTAGGCTTGGAATGTCCCCACCGTTCTCCCAGCGTCTGGAAGCTGGTCAGTGGGGAACCGGTATTATTTCGGTAGTAGACGACAGGGCCGGTGTCAGAGCAGAGGACAGACGGATCATTATATACAGCGTGGATCCAGAGATCGAGCAGGATGTCCATTTCCGAGCATTTACCTGTCTGAACCAGCTTGTGCGCTTTAGCAATAGGAAAAAAGAAGAAACCAGTATCCTTTTTGCAGGGATAATTGTATTTCAGGGCAGTATTATCATTCTGCCAGTCAGTGATCCGGAATTTGACCAGGCGGTTCTTTTCCAGCAGGGAATAGGTAATGCAGCCTTCCTCCTGGAGATGCTTCAGGATGGAAATGGCTTGATGCTGGAACCGGCAGCGAAACCAATCCTGCAGTTCTGAGATGCTGCAGATCCATTCTCCTGGTGAGAGCGTATAAGTGAGCTGCTCCATGCGTCGGTTTGAATTGCTGTAATTGGCGTAGGAGCAGAGAATCAGATACCAGAAAAGAAAAGAGCCTCCGGTGGTTCGGATGCTCCTGTCATTTATTAAGGTCTGTATGAAGTTGCGGTAGATCCGGCAGCGTGGGAAATCTACAATTTGTTTGAGTTCTAATTGGTATTCCATAAGTAAGCCTCTCTTTCTGAAATAAAATAGAGGCAGCATGATGATGCTGCCTCTAGCCAATCGTTCGGTTGAATGTCACCTTTTTTCTATTAATTCTGGATGTGAGGATATCCTGCCAATATCCCTCCATCATCCCTTTTGCATCGAAAAAGCCTTGCCAAAGTCAAATTCTTGATTTATACTGAATTTGCAAGCAATTTATCATTTAGGCTGTTTCGAGCTGGTAAAAAATCCCCATTTTTCGGGACTCTAAGTTCCATTTCGTACCAATTCGTTCTGGGAAAATCGGTTGGCACTAAATGACTTAAAATCCCGTGGGTAGCAATACCCGTGCCGGTTCGACCCCGGCCTGCGGCATCAAGCAAGAAGGCTGAATCCTGACGGTTCAGCCTTTTTGCTACAGAAAAGCCCCTGAACTGCCCGGCAGAAACAGGGAATGCCGACAGACCACTGCCATAAATACACACTGGACATTGATGCGACAAAACTATATAATGGATAAGAACAGTAAAATACCGGGCTTTGTTAAAGATATCATCCGGTAAAACAGTGAAGAGGAAGGAGAAGAAATAATGAGTACAGGAATGATTTGTAATTGCAAACAGGTGTCTTATGCAGACGTGGAAAATGCACTGCACCATATGGATAAATTTGACGATGTTCTTTCTGCTTTTGAGGAAGTTCAGAAAGTAACACACTGTTCTACCGGATGTGGTGGATGTCATGATAAGATCATGGATGCTATCTCAGAGATTATGATGGGATAATTGCAGCGATATGAGTATAAAACATATTTTATTTGATCTGGACGGCACGCTCCTGCCAATGGTACAGGATGAGTTTGTCAGATATTATATGCCGCTTCTCGCGAAGGCTTACATAAATGCCGGGGTTATGATTGATCCGAAAAAGTTTATCAGTGCTGTGTGGGCTGGTTATGAAGCGATGGTGAAAAACAATGGGAGCCGTACGAACCGTGAGGCGTTCTGGAGCTATATCGAACCGGAACTTCCGGTTTCAGCAGAGGAATCCGAAAATATAGCCCTGGATTTTTACGGAAATGAATTTAACCAGGCGGTATGTACAACCCGGCCGACACCTGTGTCAGATCAGATTGTGAAAAAAGCAAAGAAAAAAGGGCTGGAAACTTACCTTGCTACGAATCCGGTGTTCCCGTGGTGCGCGACAATGAACCGTATCCGGTGGGCCGGCCTTAACGCAGAGGATTTTAAAGTGATCACGACTTATGAGACATACAAATATTGTAAGCCGAATCTGGAATATTTTAAAAATATCCTTGATGAGTTCAGCCTGAAGCCGGCGGAGTGCCTGATGGTAGGAAATGACGTTGAAGAAGACCTGGTGGTCAGAAAGCTTGGCGTTAAGACCTATCTCGTGACGGATACGATGGAGAATAAAAAGAATCTTCCGATTCAATCAGAGTATACAGGAACACTGGCTGATTTGCTGCAATTTATTGATATATTGTAGAATAATGCGGGAAGCCTGCCTGACGGGCTTCCCTTTTTCATGATTATATTGGTGATATCGGTATTAAAAATAAAGGATAATGAGGAGTAAAATATGTTAATGACAATTATTTTTTTTATGGTCAGTATTTTATCGTCTATAGCAGGATCGATATGCGGCATAGGAGGAGGCGTTATTATCAAGCCGGTGTTGGATGCAACGGGAATAATGAGCGTGAGTAATATCAGTTTTTTGTCAGGGTGTACAGTTCTTGCCATGTCGATAGTCTCTGTTTATAAAAATGTACGCGCTAAAACAGCAAAGCTGAATGTGCGCATAGCTACCGGGCTGGCTATCGGAGCTGCGCTGGGTGGTGTTGTCGGGAAGAGTATGTTTCAGATGCTCAAAAGTGCTGTTGGAAACGAAGATGCGGTGGGGATGACACAGGCCATTGTTCTTATAATCATTACGCTTGGAACGTTGATCTATACTATATATAAAAATAAAATTCAAACGAAAGAATACACACAGCTGTGGTTGTGCTTTATAATAGGTGTGCTGCTTGGGGTTATGTCGAGCTTTCTGGGTATCGGAGGAGGACCGATCAATCTGGTGGTCCTTGCTTATTTCTTTTCGTTGAGCACGAAAGAGGCGGCTTTGAGCTCTCTCTACATTATTATGTTTTCGCAGATCACCAGTCTGATCCAAACATGTGTGACAGGAACTGTTCCGGAAGTGGAGGCATCCTATCTGATCGCGATGGTATTAGGCGGCATACTCGGAGGAACATTGGGAAGCAGGGTGAATAAGAAGATAGATGAGAGTGGAGTCAATAAACTTTTTATTGCTCTGATGGTTGTTATTGTCGGAATTAATGTTTATAATGCTGTTAAATTTGGTGTGGCTTTTTAGCGGGAGCCGGCGGGCGGAACTTCTTTAGGAAGCCGCCCTTTTTGTTTGGGGAAAGTTTCCAGGATGTCTGTTTTATCCAGTTCTGGCCCATTGATTTTGTTACATAATTATTACAAAAATATATTGACAAATATATTTGGTGTGATATACTTTGAAAGTCAAAGTATTTAAGACTCAAAGTAATTTAATGTAACAGTTCACTATTCTGATGAACAGATGGCTGAACTGCTGCAATCTGAGAGATTTGGAGAACAGAAATGGTTGGAAAAATATGTGGAACCGGATCCTATGTACCGCCGCGGGTAATGGATAATAATGATTTGTCAAAAATCGTGGATACCAATGACGAATGGATAAGGGAGAGGACCGGGATTGGAAAGCGCCATATTATCGATGAAGAGACGACCTCCTACATGGCAGGGCAGGCAGCGCTGCGCGCCATAGAACAGAGCGGGATCGATCCGGAAGAGATTGATATGATCCTTGTCGGAACATCATCGTCAGAGACAGTATTTCCCTGTGCCGCGTGCGAAGTTCAGAGAATGATCGGCGCAAAACGTGCGGTAGGATATGATCTGAATGCAGCCTGTACAGGATTTGTACTCGGATTTAATACAGCCCAGGCATACATAAGTTCCGGATTCTGCCGGACAGTCATGGTGATCGGCGCCGACAGCATGAGCAATATGGTAGACTGGAAGGACAGGAGCACCT
This sequence comes from Candidatus Mediterraneibacter intestinigallinarum, assembly GCA_019119265.1. Classification (GTDB taxonomy): domain Bacteria; phylum Bacillota; class Clostridia; order Lachnospirales; family Lachnospiraceae; genus Mediterraneibacter; species Mediterraneibacter intestinigallinarum. Next base: position 9,146 of record DWXI01000027.1, read on the forward strand.
GTATTCTGTTCGGAGACGGAGCGGGCGCAGTTATTCTAAGAGCAGAGGAAGGCGCGCCGGTATATATGGCAGCCCATTCAGATGGTGTAAAGGGGCCGGCGTTGACAGGGCTGAGCAGGCACCGCAAAGACTGGGAGAAAGAATTGGAACCCGGCGCGGTGAAAGAATCTTACATCCATATGGACGGACAGGGCGTATTTAAATTTGCTGTCCGAAAAGTACCAGAAATTATAGAAGAAGTTCTGGAAGAAGCAGGAAACTCGCTAGACGACATTGATTATTTTGTCCTCCATCAGGCAAACAGGAGGATCATTGAGGCGGTGGCGAAGAGGCTGAAGACAGACATCTCGAAGTTTCCGATGAATCTCGAGGAGTATGCAAATACTTCTGCAGCTACAGTTCCGATTCTCATTGATGAGATGAACAGAAAGAGAATGTTCGAAAAAGGACAGAAGATCATGATGGCAGGATTCGGGGCCGGGCTTACATGGGCGGCCAGCCTGTTTGAGTGGTAATTTCCGGCAATGCCGGATTACAATACATTCTCTCCGTATGACGGAGCGATATAATTCCCCAAGGGAAAATATTTTCAAAAAAGAAAGGAAAAGAGAAACCATGTTAGAGAAGATCAAAGAAATCGTAGCAGAGTCATTAAATGCAGACGTTGAGACACTTACAGAGGAGACATCTTTCAAAGACGATCTTGGAGCTGACTCCCTCGATCTGTTTGAAATGGTAATGGCATTTGAGGAAGAGTTTGAAGTTGAGATCCCGTCTGAGGATCTGGAGCAGATCAACACGATCGGCGATGTTGTAAAATATCTTGAGGCACACAAATAAGAAATTTGTATCTGTTCAGACTGTCAGCAGATGGTTGAACTGTCAACAAAATTATTTTAAAGAAAGGTTGTAGAGTATGAAAACAAAAGTAACCGAATTATTAGGAATTGAATATCCGATCATTCAGGGAGGAATGGCCTGGGTTGCTGAGTATCATCTTGCAGCCGCCGTATCCGAAGCCGGCGGCTTGGGACTGATCGGTGCTGCGAGTGCGCCGGCTGACTGGGTGCGTGAACAGGTCAGAGAGGCGAAGAAACTCACTGACAAGCCATTTGGAGTGAATATCATGCTTATGAGTCCGTATGCGGACGATGTGGCAAAAGTTATCGTGGAGGAAGGCGTGAAAGTCGTTACGACAGGCGCGGGTTCTCCGGAGAAATACATGAAGATGTGGAAAGAAGCCGGAGTCAAGGTTATCCCGGTCATCGCATCTGTTGCGCTTGCAAAGCGTATGGAGAGATGCGGAGCCGACGCACTTGTTGCAGAGGGTACAGAGGCGGGCGGACACATCGGTGAGAATACGACAATGGTACTTGTACCGCAGGTCGTAGATGCAGTGAATATCCCGGTCATCGCAGCGGGCGGTATTGCCGACGGAAGAGGAATCGCGGCGGCATTTATGCTTGGCGCCCAGGGTGTACAGATGGGAACTCACTTTGTGGTTACGAATGAATCTCAGGTTCATGAAAATTATAAAGACATGATCATCAAGGCAAGAGATATCGACTCAAGAGTAACAGGACGTTCGACAGGACATCCGGTACGTGCCCTGAGAAACCAGATGACAAAAGAATACTTACAGAAAGAACAGGAAGGCGCTTCGTTTGAAGAACTTGAGCATCTGACTCTCGGAGGCTTAAGACGTGCTGTCGTAGACGGTGATGTGAAGACAGGAAGCGTGATGGCAGGACAGATCGCAGGTATGGTCAAAGAGAAGATGTCATGCCATGACCTGATCCAGAAACTTGTAAAAGAGACAGATGACCTGATCGGAGGCAAAGGTTTCTATGAGTAAGATCGCATTTATGTTCCCGGGCCAGGGAGCACAGAAAGCCGGAATGGGCAAAGATTTTTATGAACAGAGTGAAACAGCAAGGAAAGTCATCGACAAGGCGACCGAATTGCTGGATATAGATATGAAAGCATTATGCTTTGAAGAAAATGACAAACTGGATCAGACAGAATATACACAGGCAGCGCTTGTGACTGTCTGTCTGGCAATGGAACATGTGTTAAGAGAGCGCGGACTGAAAGCTGATGTGACGGCGGGATTAAGCCTCGGCGAGTACTGCGCAATTGCATCTGCAGGCGGTATGAGCACCGAGGACGCCATCACCACAGTGAGAAAGCGAGGTATCCTTATGCAGAATGCAGTGCCGGGCGGAAAAGGTACAATGGCGGCAGTGCTGGGCATGAAAGGCGAGGATATCGAGAAAGTCGTTGATTCGATCGACGGCGTTACGATCGCCAATTACAACTGCCCGGGCCAGATTGTTATCACAGGATGGAAAGAGAGTGTTGAGAAGGCTTCGGAGGAACTGAAAGCTGCCGGGGCAAAGAGGGTTATGCCGCTGAATGTAAGCGGACCGTTTCATTCACCAATGCTTGAAGAGGCAGGAAGAGAGCTCGGCCAAGTGCTTGCAGGTGTACAGCTCTCCAAGCTTGAGATTCCTTATGTGACAAATGTAACGGCAGAGTATGTGACAGATATCTCTGAGACAAAAGCGCTCCTTGCAACACAGGTGGCATCATCTGTGCGCTGGCAGCAGAGTGTGGAGAATATGATCGCTGACGGAGTGGATACATTCGTAGAGATCGGGCCGGGCAGGACACTGGCAGGATTCATGCGCAAGATCAGCCGTGACGTGAAAGTGTACAATGTCGGTACATGGGAAGATGTAGACAAGGTGGTAAGTGAATTATGTTAAATGGAAAAGTTGCTGTAGTAACAGGCGCTTCCAGAGGAATCGGAAGAGCGATCGCCATAAAACTTGCATCCGAGGGTGCTGCAGTTGTGATCAATTACAACGGTTCTAAAGAGCGCGCTGAGGAAGTGAAAAAGGAGATTGAGGAGAACGGCGGAAAGGCCGACATCAGACAGTGCAATGTATCTGATTTCCATGCCTGCGAAGAAATGTTCAAAGAGATCATCGCAACATTCGGCAGAGTGGATATCCTCGTAAATAACGCAGGTATTACGAGAGACGGGCTGCTCATGAAGATGACAGAGGAAGATTATGACGCAGTTCTCGATACAAACCTGAAAGGAACATTCAACTGTATCCGTTTCGTAGCGCGCCAGATGATCAAACAGCGCGGCGGACGTATCATCAATATGGCGTCTGTATCCGGAGTGCTCGGAAATGCGGGACAGGCAAACTACTCTGCGTCAAAGGCGGGCGTGATCGGACTTACAAAGTCTGCGGCAAGAGAACTTGCAAGCCGCGGAATTACGGTAAATGCAATTGCACCGGGATTCATCAATACAGAGATGACAGAAGTGCTCTCCGATAAAGTAAAAGAGGGAGCTGTGGCACAGATTCCGCTGGGTAAATTCGGCGAGACAGAAGATATTGCAAATGCGGCAGCATTTCTGGCAGGCGACGGGGCACGGTATATAACAGGACAGGTGCTCAATGTAGACGGCGGAATGGCTATCTAAAACCAACTCCTTTTATCGACAGATCCGCAGGTAACCGCATATATCATTTCTGCGGACGCGCTTTCGCTCGGGCCGGAACGCAGCGGTACATAAGGCCGCAAAGGACGCGGCCTAAGTGCCGGCGTTCCTCTACGGTCCTTAGAAACGACATATACGGTTACCTGCTAAACAGTCGAAAAAGGGAACTTGGTTTTAGTTGAATGTGATGCGGAAAAGGGAGCGTGATCCTGTGAAAAGCAGGAACGTGTGAGATAGTATGGTTTGGAAGAGACGGATGGAAATCTCTGTCTCGGAAAGGGATAGATTTGGATATGGAGAAGAGAAGAGTTGTAGTGACGGGGCTTGGTGCCGTGACGCCGATCGGAAATACGGTGGATGAGTTCTGGGCCGGTATTAAGGAAGGCAAGGTCGGGATCGGACCGATCACGAAGTTTGATGCTTCTGAATTCAAGGTGCAGATTGCGGCTGAGGTGAAGGATTTTGTTGCGAAGGAGCGTATGGATTTTAAGGCAGCAAAGAGAATGGAGCCTTTTTCCCAGTATGCGGTCGCAGCTGCAAAAGAGGCATTCGAGGATTCCGGCATTGATATGGAGAAGGAAGATCCGTACAGAGTGGGAGTGATCGTAGGCTCCGGTATCGGAAGTCTGCAGTGCGTAGAAACCAATTATGAAAAGATCATGACAAAAGGGCCGAACAAAGTGAATCCACTTATGGTTCCTCTTATGATTTCCAATATGGCGGCAGGTAACATTTCCATCCAGCTCGGACTGAAAGGAAAATGTACAAACGTTGTGACAGCGTGTGCGTCAGGTACACACTGCATCGGAGATGCGCTCCGTGCGATCCAGTACGGGGATACGGACGTGATGGTTGCAGGAGGTACAGAGGCTTCGGTGTGTCCGACGGGAATCGCCGGATTTACAGCGCTGACGGCACTGTCTACAACTAACGATCCGGAGCATGCGTCACGCCCGTTCGATAAAGACAGGGATGGATTTGTCCTTGGCGAGGGCTCCGGAATTGTAGTGCTGGAGGAACTGGAGCACGCAAAGGCAAGAGGAGCAAAGATCTACGCTGAACTTGTCGGCTATGGCGCGACAGGCGACGCATATCACATCACTTCTCCGGCTGAGGACGGTGAAGGCGCGGGAATGGCAATGAAGCTTGCAATGCAGGAAGCGGGCGTGGCGCCGGAGCAGATCGACTACATCAACGCTCACGGAACAAGCACACACCATAACGATTTGTTTGAGACGAAAGCCATCAAATTCGCGCTTGGCGACGCGGCAAAAAATGTTTCCATCAACTCTACAAAGTCTATGATCGGTCATCTGCTCGGCGCGGCAGGCGGGGTAGAGTTCGTAGTCTGTGTAAAGAGTATTCTGGACGGATTTATTCATCAGACAGTGGGAACAGAAAATGTAGATCCGGAGTGTGATCTTGACTATACGGTAGGCGCTCCGGTAGAGAAAGATGTAAATTATGTTCTGACGAATTCTCTAGGATTTGGAGGACATAACGCGACACTGCTGTTGAAAAAATATGAAGGTTAAGAGGTGCGTGTAATGAAAGTTGAACAGGTATTGGAATTAGTAAAAGCTGTTTCAGATTCTGAGCTTACAGAGTTTAAATATGAGGAAGACGGAGTGAAGCTTTCGCTTAAGAAAACGAGCGATAAAATTGTCCAGGTTCCGGCTCCGGCCGCACCGATGGCAGCGCCGGTGATCGCACCAGCAGTTATGCCGGCAGGAGCAGAGGCTCAGGCAGCAGAGGCAGCCGCACCTGCAGAAGGCGAGAACGATAAGTCGGCAGGTAATGTTGTGAAATCACCTCTTGTAGGAACATTTTATGCCGCACCGGCAGAGGACGCAGAACCTTATGTAAAAGTTGGCGACAGCGTAAAAGAAGGCCAGGTACTGGCAATTGTAGAAGCAATGAAGCTGATGAACGAGATTGAAAGCGACTTTACAGGAACTGTAAAAGAGATTCTTGTAGAAAACGGTCAGGGCGTAGAATTCGGCCAGCCACTCTTTGTAATAAGCTAGTCCGCATGCGCTGGGAAACAGCCGGCGCTGTGCAGGCTCGCCTGCTGACAGCGGCGGCTGTTTCCCGGCATATGGCGACAGCCATACAGCGAGATGAAGCAGCGAAGCGGCGGAATCGAGCGCAGCAATGCACCGCGCACGCAGGGCGCGGTAGAAAGGAAACAGATATCATGAACAGTTTAACAGTTGAACAGATCCAGGAGATCATCCCCCACAGACACCCGTTTCTCCTTCTCGACAAAATCGAGGACTACGAACCGGGACAGTACGCGGTAGGATTTAAAGCGGTAACATACAGAGAAGACTTTTTCCGCGGACATTTCCCGCAGAAGGCGGTAATGCCGGGAGTCCTGATTCTTGAGGCGCTGGCCCAGACAGGAGCAGTCGCTATCTTAAGCATGCCGGAGAACCAGGGGAAGATCGCATTTTTCGGCGGAGTTCAGAAATGCCGTTTCAAGGGCATGGTAATGCCGGGAGATACACTGAAGCTTGAGACAAAGATCATAAAAAGCAAAGGACCTGTCGGAGTCGGGCAGGCGACCGCTTATGTAGACGGAAAGGTAGTTGTCAGTGCGGAACTGACATTTATGGTAGGGGAGTAAATAAGAGATGATTGGAAAAGTATTGATCGCAAACCGCGGTGAGATCGCTGTGCGTATCATCCGCGCGTGTCGTGAGATGGGGATTGAGACTGTCGCCGTATACTCGGAAGCAGACCGCGATGCACTGCATACGCAGCTTGCCGATGAGGCGGTATGTATCGGGCCGGCCCCCTCTTCCGAGAGTTACCTGAATATGCAGAATATTATCAGTGCCACAGTGATCTCCGGGGCGGATGCCATTCATCCGGGATTCGGATTCCTCTCAGAAAACAGCAGGTTCGCAGAGCTGTGTGAACAGTGTAACATTACGTTTATCGGACCGAAATCTCAGGTCATCCAGAGTCTGGGAAATAAATCCGAGGCAAGAAATACGATGATCAATGCAGGTGTTCCGGTTATACCGGGAAGCAAAGATCCGATCTATGACGCTGAAGAGGGTGCGAAGATAGCAGATGAGATCGGCTATCCGGTCATTGTAAAAGCGGCGCTTGGCGGCGGTGGAAAAGGCATGCGTGTGGCACAGACGCCGGAAGAGTTTGTAAGCAGCTTTAATACAGCCCAGAAGGAAGCCCAGATGGCATTCGGCGATAATACGATGTACATTGAACATTTTGTACAGCATCCTCGCCATATCGAATTTCAGATACTTGCCGATGAGCATGGAAATGTGATCCATCTCGGAGAACGTGACTGTTCGATCCAGAGAAATCACCAGAAGATGATCGAAGAATCACCGTCTATCGCTCTTACTCCGGAGCTTCGCGAGAAAATGGGAAATGCAGCGGTGAAAGCGGCAAAAGCTGCACATTATACAAATGCAGGAACGATAGAATTTTTGCTCGAGAAGAATAACAATTTCTACTTTATGGAGATGAACACAAGAATTCAGGTAGAGCATCCTGTTACAGAGTGGGTGACGGGAATTGACCTGATCAAAGAGCAGATCCGCATCGCGGACGGAAGACCTCTGAGCTATAAACAGGAGGACGTGCATATTACAGGACACGCCATTGAATGCCGTATCAACGCTGAGAATCCGGCAAAGAACTTCCGCCCGTCACCGGGAACGATCACAGATATGTATCTGCCTGGAGGAAAGGGCGTGCGTATTGACGCTGCTATTTACAGCGGTTATACTGTTCCGCCGTATTATGATTCCATGCTGGCGAAGCTGATCGTACACGCCAAGAACAGAAATGAGGCAATCCGCAAGATGCGCAGTGCTCTCGGAGAAGTGATCATTGAGGGGATCGACACGAATGTAGATTATCAGTATGAGATACTGAATCATCCGGATTTTATATCAGGAAATATTGATATCGAATTTATTGAGAATTTGGGGTAACAGTGCGGCTTTGCGAATGGCGCGGCTGAACTGCAACTATTTGTCAGAATATCAGGAGGTAATCTCAGATGAATCTGAAAGATATGTTTAAGAAGACAAGCGGCAGGTCTCATTATATTTCTCTGCGCAATTCCCGCCCGGAAGTGCCGACAGGCCTTCTACGCAAATGTAATAAGTGCGGGGCGGCTATCATTGCCGAGGATGTGAAGAACGGATACTATATTTGTCCGAAATGTCACGGATATTTCCGGGTACACGCATACAGAAGGATTGAGATGATCGCGGACGAAGGCTCTTTTGAAGAGTGGGATAAAGAGATGGCTTTCGTCAATCCACTGGATTTCAAAGGATATGAGGAAAAGATTGGGCATCTGAAGGAGCGTACGAATCTGAATGAGGCAGTCGTGACGGGAAAGGTGCTGATAAACGGAAATCCCGCAGTAGTGGGAGTATGCGACGGACGGTTTATGATGGCAAGCATGGGCTGGATCGTTGGCGAAAAGATCGCCCGGGCTGTAGAACGTGCGACACAGGAGAAGCTTCCGGTAATTATCTTTACATGTTCCGGAGGCGCGCGCATGCAGGAAGGAATCGTGTCTCTGATGCAGATGGCGAAGACGTCGGCGGCTCTTAAGAAACACAGTGATGCAGGACAGCTCTATGTCTCTGTGCTGACAGACCCTACGACAGGCGGTGTAACAGCAAGTTTTGCCATGCTGGGAGATATTATTCTGGCAGAACCGAAGGCGCTGATCGGATTCGCAGGCCCCCGTGTCATTGAGCAGACTATCGGCCAGAAACTGCCGAAAGGCTTTCAGCGTTCTGAGTTCCTTCTGGATCACGGATTCGTGGACCGTATTGTAGAGAGAGAAGAGTTAAAAGATGTGCTCGCGCAAATCCTTGAGATGCATCGCTTAGCTGACGCTTCAGAAGTAAAAGCTGCCCTTAAGGATGAGGCAAAACAGAATGCGGACGATCAGTCTGAAACGGTAAAAGAACAGATCAAGGATTCACTGGACGCATGGGAGCGTGTGCAGATTTCCAGAAAGAAAGACCGTCCTGTGGGAACAGACTATATTGACGCTCTCTTTACGGACTTTATGGAGCTTCACGGAGACCGCTATTTTAAGGATGACCATGCCATTGTCGGGGGAATCGCGTATTTCCATGGAATCCCCGTGACTGTGATCGCTCAGGCAAAGGGGAAGACGACAAAAGAGAATCTGGACCGCAATTTCTCCATGCCGTCGCCGGACGGATACCGCAAGGCACTCCGTCTCATGAAACAGGCTGAAAAATTCAGCCGTCCGGTCATATGTTTCGTAGATACGCCGGGTGCGTTCTGTGGACTGGAAGCGGAAGAAAGAGGGCAGGGAGAGGCCATCGCCAGAAACCTGTTTGAACTTTCTGGACTGAGAGTTCCGGTACTCTCTGTCGTGATCGGGGAAGGCGGAAGCGGCGGCGCGCTCGCCATGGCGGTCGCAGATGAAGTATGGATGCTTGAGAATGCTGTCTACTCAGTGCTTTCACCGGAGGGATTTGCAAGTATTCTCTGGAAAGACAGCAAGAGAGCCAGTGAGGCTGCGGAAGTAATGAAACTGACGGCAGGGGATCTGAAACGCCTCGGCATTATTGAGCAGGTCATCCCGGAGCCGGAAGGGTTCACGGATGAAAATATGGAAGGCGTGTGTGTGGATCTGGACGGACGGATTGCTGCATTTTTGGAGAATTATACAGAGTATAGCGCAGATGAGCTGATTGAAAGGCGTTATGACAGATTCCGAAAGATGTGAGTAATAGTTCAGCCGCAGTAAGCACGTTAGTGCGGCTTTGCGAATGGCGCGGGCTGAACTGTTGCGGAAGAGAGGTATAATATGAAGATTGGTGAAAAACTGACTCGTATCCCACTGATCCAGGGCGGCATGGGCGTAGGTATAAGCCTTGGCAGACTGGCAGGGGCAGTTGCAAAAGAGGGCGGCATCGGAATCATTTCTACGGCCCAGATCGGCTACAGGGAACCGGATTTTGATAAAGATCCGGCGGGAGCCAATCTGAGGGCGATAGAGAGTGAGATGAGCAAGGCGCGCACGATTTCGCCGGACGGGATCATAGGATACAATGTGATGACGGCACTGAAAGAACATGCCGCACACATAAAGGCGGCTGTTAAAGCGGGCGCGGATATCATCATATCAGGTGCCGGGCTGCCTACAGACCTTCCTGCGCTCACAGAGGGAAGCAATACAAAGATTGCTCCGATCGTATCCACTGATAAATCAGCGAATGTGATCCTGAAATACTGGGACAGAAAATATAGGAGGACGGCAGATCTTGTAGTGATCGAGGGACCGCAGGCCGGAGGACATCTGGGTTTCAGGAAAGAAGAACTCTCGGAATATACACTGGAAACCTACGGTGAGGAAATACAGCGTATTATCCGCACTGTGAAGAAATACGGTGAGAAGTATGGCGTAGATATCCCTGTTGTGGTCGCAGGCGGTATCTATGACAGCACCGACGTAAAACGGGTCATGGATCTGGGAGCTGACGGTGTACAGGTGGCGACCCGTTTTGTCACGACAGAAGAGTGTGATGCCGATATCCGATATAAAGAAGCATATATCCATGCGTCTGAAAAGGCTATTGCAATTGTGAAAAGTCCGGTGGGAATGCCCGGACGTGCGATCATCAATCCACTCATGAGACGGGTGGCGGATGGTGAGCAGATTCCCCACAGTCCATGTCACAGATGTCTGGCAAAATGTAGTCCTGCAGACATTCCGTATTGCATCACGGACGGACTGATCAACGCAGTGAAAGGAAATATTGAAGAAGGTCTGCTCTTCTGCGGGGCAAAAGCATGGAAAGCGCAGAAGATCGATACTGTAAGAGAAGCGGTTCAGGAATTGTTTGCCTGACAGAAAGGAGAAACCGGATGGATCCACATGAAACCATCAATGATATTCTGGTAAATCTGTTCAATGAAATATTGAAGCTGGAAGAAGAAGCGATCATTACGGATGAGTTTAAGGACATCACAAATAATGATATGCACATCATAGAGGCAGTCGGGCTGTCCGGTGAAAATACCATGTCTGTGGTGGCGAAAAAGCTGGGTATCACAGCGGGTTCGCTCACAACGTCTGTCAACAGTCTTGTCAATAAAAAATATGTAAAAAGGCAGAGAAGTGAAGAGGACAGACGTGTTGTATTTATAAAGCTGACTGAAAAAGGAAAGCGCGCGTACGAACATCATCGTGAGTATCATCGCCAGATGACAGAAGCAGTGATCAGCAGGCTCGATGAAAATGAAGTGCCAGTCTTAATAAAGACGCTCACCGGATTGTCAGACTTTTTCAGGGGATATAACGATCAGATGAATAATTGATGTGAAAGAAATAAAAAAATTTGACCTTTTTCCAAAAATGAGGTACAATCCCCTATGGAACTTGAGGATTGAGTTGAATATTTAATGGCACGACCGGAATGAGGCCGTAGTCGGAAATACTTGGTAAGTTATTTTAGGAGGGACAAGTATTATGGCAGTAAAGAAATCAACTGGGGCAGCAAAGACAACAGCGAAGACAGTAAAGGCAGAACCTGTAAAGGCTGAGACAAAAGCAGTAAAAGCGGAGCCGGCGAAAGAAACAGCGAAAGCAGAACCGGCAAAAGCAGCAGCCAAGACTGTAAAGGCAGAGAGCGCGAAAGCGATCGAGACAAAGAAGGACACGACGAAAAAACTTGAGACAAAAGCAGGAGTTTTAGTAGATACACCGGCAGCAGAAGAAAAGAAAGCTGCAACAGCGAAGACAGCAGCAAAGAAGACTACTGCAAAGAAGGCAGCAGCTAAGACAACTGCGGCTAAGAAGACGGCAGCAAAGAAGACAACAGCAACAAAGAAAGCAGCAGCTAAGAAGGCTGAGATCAAGACAGAGATGTATCTGCAGTTCTCTGGAAAAGAGTACTCTCAGGAAGAGATCCTTCAGAAGGTAAAAGATATCTGGACATATGATCTGCATCAGAATGTAGATGATATCAAAGATGTACAGCTTTATCTGAAGCCGGAAGAATCCGCTGCATATTATGTCGTGAACGGTGTAGAGAGCGGAAAGGTAGTCCTGTAACAAAAATGTATATAATTCCTCTGCTTACTGCAATATCTGCGGTAAACAGGGGATTTTTTAATGGGAAAATCTTTTCGGGCGTGCTACAATAAAAAGCAGAAGAGTGCTTATTGCAGAAAGGGAATGGAGATGACCGGTATGGAAACAAAACAGAATGATATGCAGAAACAGCGACTGGAGCAGCAGATCAGATTTATCATCGAAGCAGATAAAGTAAAAAATATTTTCCGCCAGACTTATCTGGCAGACGGACAGCGCAAGGAGAATGATGCCGAGCATTCGTGGCATCTTGCGCTGTCCGCCGTGCTTTTAAAGGAACATATGAAAGAAGACGTGGATCTGACGAAAGTGATGATCATGGTGCTCATTCATGATCTGGTGGAAATTGACGCCGGGGATACTTATGCATATGATGCGGAAGGCGCAGCCACAAAGCGGGAGCGGGAAGTGAAGGCTGCCGATCGTATTTTCGGACTTCTTCCGGAAGACCAGGGCATATATTTCCGCAGACTCTGGGATGAATTTGAAGAGTATGAGAGTCCAGATGCGAAGTTTGCTCATCTGCTGGACAACTTCCAGCCTCTTTTGCTGAATGACGCATCAGACGGCAGAAGCTGGACAGAGCACGGGGTCCACAAGTTCCAGGTGTGCAAGAGGAATGAAAGGATTCCTGAGACGTCGGAGATCGTCTGGGAGAAGATGCTGGAGATCATGGATAACCATATTGAGGAAGGACATCTGAAAGCAGACTGAAATCTGGCAGCTCGATTGTTATGAAAATGCAGAGGATCATCAATCAGGAAAGGGGCAGATCATTATGTATGAAAAAGAAATCGAACAGCTTCAGAAGATCATAGACGACAGCAGCAGGATCGTCTTCTTTGGCGGGGCGGGAGTGTCAACAGAAAGCGGGATACCAGATTTTCGGAGTGCGGACGGAATTTACCATCAGAAATATAAATACTCGCCGGAGCAGGTGGTAAGCCACAGCTTCTTTATGAAATATCCGGAAGCCTTTTATGACTTTTATAAGGATAAGATGATGGCGCTGGATGCAAAGCCGAATCCCGCGCATCGGAAACTTGCAGACCTTGAAAAAGCGGGAAAGCTTACCGGGGTAGTGACGCAGAATATCGACGGGCTTCATCAGGCGGCAGGCAGTAAGACTGTTTACGAGCTGCATGGAAGCATCCACAGGAATTACTGTATGAAGTGTGGGAAATTTTACGATGCACGCTACGTGAAAGAATCAGAGGGGGTGCCGCGCTGCGAGTGCGGCGGGCTTATAAAGCCGGATGTTGTTCTGTATGAAGAAGGTCTTGACCAGAATGTGATACAGGGGGCTGTCGAAGCGATCGCGTCTGCCGATACACTTATTATCGGAGGAACATCGCTGGTGGTATATCCGGCAGCAGGTTTTATCGACTACTTCCGGGGAAAACATCTCGTAGTGATCAACAAGTCATCCACAGGAAGGGCTGTCCGTGCAGAACTTTCCATCTCCGCACCGATCGGAGAGATCATGGAGAAGATCAGGGTGCGGTAGCCGGACGGAAACATCAGGGAATACAGAAAAAAGTTCCGGCAGAGCTTACGGACTCTGCCGGGATTTCCCTCAGAAGCAGTATGTGTAAATAATATCTGTGATAAACAGTATCAGTAAGACCAGACTTACAGTATATAATACCCGGTCGGACATTTTGCCGGTCAGCTTTTTGAATAACGGCTGCAGCAGATAAAGGAAGACCATGCCGCCGATGCCGAAACGGATGCTGGGGTTCAGTGCGATCCGGCCTTCAAAATTAAACGAAAACCGGGTGTAATCCCAGAGCCAGCCTCCCTGTGTGAACTCCATGATGTAACTGGCCATAAGCTCCAGGACGGTCGTAATGACTACGATACCGATAAAAACGAGCACCGGCGTTATCAATATTTTCCCAAGATACAGACGTTTCTTTTGCAGACCGCCAAGAGAAAAGATCAGGACGAGCGCCCCCACTCCGTAGATGATACAGTAAGGACCGAACAGCACACCCCGGTTTGAAAATCCCCAGCGGTATACGACAACTTCCAGAAACACTTCGTAGATCCATCCGATAATGGAGTACATCATAAAATAGAGATAGTATTCTGCAAATTTCTTTTGTATATTCAGTTTCATATTTCCCTCCTCTTTGATTCCTGTTTTTAACAATGCGGTGCAGATCGTGCGGAAAGATATCAGCATTCCCAGCGGCCGGAAGCGCCGCAGGGCAGTACCAGACCGGATTCAGTTACTGGAAGCCCGATTTCCTGAGACTCTACCTGCCCGTGCCATGGCTTTAACTCAGTGGCTATCATGTAAGTGAGCACCGCCGGTGCAAGCCCGGTGGTGTATGAGTTTACCAGAAAGAACAGGGCGTCTTTTGACAGAATTTTTGTACACAGCTTAATGAGTGGATGGATCATATCCTCGATCTTCCAGATTTCGCCTTTCGGGCCTCTCCCATAGGAAGGCGGATCCATGATAATGGCGTCATAAGTGTTTCCCCGGCGTATTTCCCGCTCTACGAATTTTACACAGTCATCTACCAGCCAGCGGATCGGTGCGTCTTTCAGCCCGGAAGAAACCGCATTTTCCTTTGCCCATGTTACCATGCCTTTTGAGGCGTCTACATGAGTGACATGCGCTCCCGCAGCAGCTGCCGCAAGGGTTGCTCCTCCGGTGTAGGCAAACAGGTTCAGGACTTTGACCGGACGTCCGGCATTACGGATCTTTTCAGAGAACCAGTCCCAGTTTGTCGCCTGTTCGGGAAAGAGGCCTGTATGCTTGAAACTGAATGGTTTCAGATTAAAAGTAAGCGAGCCGTAATGAATCTGCCACTGTTTCGGAAGACTGAAGAACTCCCATTCACCGCCGCCTTTTCTGCTGCGGTGATAATGACCGTTCATGTGCTTCCATCCTCTGTCGTTTCTGGGCGTGTCCCAGATGACCTGGGGATCCGGCCGCACAAGGATATAATCACCCCAGCGCTCCAGCTTCTCTCCTTTTGAACAGTCAATGACTTCATAATCTTTCCAGTTATCAGCGATCCACATAAATATTTCCTTTCCAATTAAATATGCAAATTTGTCGAGCGATGCAGTTTATCCATATATTCAGGAACAAACTGTAACTGTCAAGTGATTATAGCACAGATGAGACAGAAAGCGCAATGGACGGCAGGAAAAGTATGTGGTATACTTGACTGAACAGCCGATATAAACATAAAGGGATAACTCTGAGGGAGGAAGGAGGCGATAGAGAGATATGTTAGATAAAAGAGATCTGGAGGCGATCGCACAGTTGTTTGATGGACGTTTTGATCAGCTTGATAAGCGCCTTGATCAGATGGACAACCGGTTTGAGCAGATGGAAGTCCGATTAGATCAGATGGACAACCGGTTCGAGCAGATGGAAGTCCGATTAGATCAGATGGATAGCCGATTTGAGCAGATTGACAGCCGGTTCGACCAGATGGAAGATATGATCGGGAAGGCAATCGACCGCTCAGAGGAATTTCTTCTTGATGAGTTAGACCGCTACGATAGAAAGTATGAGCGCCAGTTTGACAAGGTCAACAGCCGGCTGGACGTACTGGAACAGCTATACCGCCCGGCAAAGACCGAGGCGGATACGATTGAGATCCTGTTAAAGACAATTGCAGATCATGGTCAGAGAATTTCTCGTCTGGAAAAGCTGATGGCGTGAGCTAAATGAAACACAAGGAGCGTGGTAAGGATGATCACAGTAGATGCAATGGGCGATATCTGCCCGATCCCGGTGGTGAAGACGAAAAAAGCTCTTGGAGAACTGAGCGGGCCGGGAGAGATCGAGGTTTTAGTGGATAATGAAACAGCAGTAAAGAACGTGACAAAGATGGCGAAGAGTTCCGGAGCTTCAGCAGAGTCAGAACAGCTGGGCGAAAAGCAGTACAGGGTGCTGATCACGGTGGGAGAAGCAGCGGCAGAGCAGCTTAAGAGCGCACATAAATCAGACGCGCAGACGAAGGCCCGGCCGGATACAGATGCCGGATGCAGGACGTGTGTGGGCACAGTGGTGGCTGTCGGTTCTGACATGATGGGAGAAGGCAGTGAAGAACTGGGGCATATCCTCATGAAGAGTTTTATTTTTGCCTTGACCCAGCTGGATGATCTGCCGGATAAGATCCTTTTCTATAACGGCGGGGCAAAGATCACCATTGAGGGTTCCGAGAGCCTTGAAGATCTTAAAACACTGGAGGAACAGGGAGTTGAGATCATGACATGTGGGACCTGTCTTGATTATTACGGGATTAAAGATAAGCTTGCGATCGGCAGCGTGACAAATATGTACAGCATTGTAGAGACGCTTCAGAGTGCAATGAACGTGATCCGCCCGTAGAACGATTCCTGTTTTTGGTGTCGGAAAAAACAGGTTGCCGTGGTGGACAACAGCTTTAGAAACAGACTGTAAGAGGTGCAGAAATATGAAGGAAGAAATCCGTCTGACACAATTTGCAAAACATGGAGGATGTGCGGCAAAAATCGGGCCGGACACACTTTCCCGCGTACTCGGACGGCTGCCGAAGTTCAGCGATCCGGACCTGATCGTCGGATTTGAGACGTCGGACGATGCGGCGGTATATAAGATCACAGATGATGTGGCAGTGATCCAGACACTTGATTTTTTCACTCCGGTGGTCGATGATCCCTATACGTTCGGCCAGGTGGCGGCCACTAATGCATTAAGCGATGTATACGCCATGGGCGGGGATCCCAGGATCGCATTGAATATCGTATGTTTTCCGGGAGATCTTGATCCGGATATCTTAGGAGAGATATTAAGAGGCGGTGCTGACAAAGTAAGAGAAGCAGGAGCTGTCCTTGTAGGCGGTCACTCGATCCAGGACGATGTGCCGAAATACGGATTGTCCGTGACCGGGCTTGTGCACCCGGATCGTGTGTATAAAAATTTCGGATGCAGGAAGGGCGATGTGCTGATCCTTACAAAACAGCTTGGCAGCGGAATCATCAACACGGCGGTAAAAGCGCAGATGGCATCGCCGGAGGCTGAGCAGGAAGTGATCCGTGTTATGACCACATTGAACAAGAAGGCGAAGGAGACGGCGGCAGACTTTACCGTACACGCATGTACGGATGTGACCGGTTTCGGGCTGCTGGGACACTGCGCGGAGATGGCGGACGCCAGCAAAGCAGTGATCGAGCTCGGAGCAGGAGGAATTGCTTTTATGCAGAATGCAGAAGAATATGCCGGGATGGGCCTGATCCCGGGCGGGGCATACAGAAATCAGGAGCATGTAAGCGGCCTTCTGGATGCCGGCGATGTGGAGGAGGTGTATGTGGATCTGCTCAGTGATCCGCAGACTTCAGGCGGATTATTGTTTGCTGTGCCGGAAGACGAGGCAGAGCGCATGCTGCAGGCATTCGAACAGGCAGATCTTGGAACAAAAGTCTCAGTTGTCGGAAGGGTGCTTGAGAGTGGTGTGGATAAGCCGTGCATACGGCTGCGTAATAAGGCGGAAATGCGATGAATCTGAAACAATTGGAAGCTTTTGTACGGGTAGCGGAGACAAAGAGTTTTTCGACAGCTGCAAAGATGCTCTTCCTTACACAGCCCACGGTCAGTGCCCATATCTCATCGCTTGAGCGGGAGCTTAATACCTGCCTGCTGGTTCGGAATACAAAAGGGGTCGCCCTGTCGGAGGCAGGAAAAGAATTGTACGCTTATGCGGAACAGATGCTGGAACTGGAACAGAAGATACGGGAGCGGTTCGGACTTACGGGCAGACAGTCCGGCAGTGTGCTCAGGATCGCTGCTTCCACAATACCCGCCCAATATCTGCTGCCGGATATCATGGCACGGTTCCGGAAAGAATATCCGGAAGAACAGCTGAAGCTTTTTGAGACAGACAGCAGCGGAGTCGTAGATATGATCCGGTCGCATAAGGCGGATGTGGGATTTACCGGTACTGTGCTTGAGAAAGGCAGCTGCACTTATATTCCCTTTTATCAGGATGAACTGGTCATCCTGACGCCTGCAGCGGAAAAATACAGAGCGAGAAAAGACGCTGACATTGCATCGTGGATACTGGAGGAGCCGGTCATCTTAAGAGAAGAAGGATCTGGTACAAGAAAAGAGGCGCTCCGGCTCCTTGCTCAGACAGGGATTGATATAACGAAACTGAATGTGGCTGCGATGATGGAAAATCAGGAGACGATCAAACGGTCAGTTGGGAGCGGCATGGGGATATCTATTCTCTCAAAGCTGGCCGCAAGAGAAGAGATCAACAGCGGAAAGCTTCTCGCGTTTCCTCTGGGAGAGACGGGCGGGAAGCGGAATATCAATGTAGTTTATGATGCGGGATATCCGAGCCTTCCCGCGGCAGACAGATTTATAAAAACAGTGAAGCAGATGTATCTGTAAAAGTGTATTTTGACAGGATCACTGAAGTATATTGTACAGGAATGCCACTTATAGATGAATTCTATAAGTGGCGATTTTTTATTTTTGTTTTCGATTAGACGTAATTGATAAAGAAATCTATACTTAAAGTGTACATCGCACACAAAAGGAGTTGAAGACCTATGATCTACATGGATAACGCGGCAACTACATTACATAAACCGGACGCTGTCAAAGAGGCTGTCCTCGCCGCATTTGATACAATGGGAAATGCCGGAAGAGGAGCGTCAGAGCCGGCTTTGGACGCATCGAGAGTAATCTACGCCACAAGGGAAAAGCTGGCGCATTTTTTCAATGCCGAATCGGCATCCCGTATCGTATTTACGGCAAATTCGACAGAGAGTCTAAACATTGCCATAAAAGGGCTGTTCTGTTCCGGAGACCATGTGATCACGACCGTACTGGAACATAATTCTGTTTTGAGGCCCTTATATGAATGTCAGGAACATGGGGTAGAAGTCTCAATCCTTGGATGCGATGAAAAGGGAAATATCTCATATGACGAGATGGAGAATGCAGTAAAGGACAATACGAAGGCGGTTGTCTGTACGCATGCGTCGAATCTGACGGGCAATATGATCGACCTGGACAGAGTGGCGAAGATCACAAAGGAGCACGGGCTGCTTCTCATTGTGGATGCGTCTCAGACTGCGGGTGTATGGCCCATCGATGTTCAGAAAACAGGGATCGATGTTCTTTGTTTCACCGGACACAAAGGCCTGCTCGGACCCCAGGGGACCGGCGGGATGTATGTGAGGACAGATGTCGAGATCCGTCCACTTCTCTCCGGAGGGAGCGGGATCGATACTTACAATCCGCATCATCCGTCACAGATGCCGACGGCTCTGGAAGCCGGAACGCTGAACGGGCACGGGATCGAAGGTCTCAGGGCAGCAGTCTCGTATCTGGAAGAGACCGGACTGGATGTGATCCGGGAGAAGGAACAGTCTTTGATGTGGCGCTTTTATAAAGGTATTTCCCGTATATCCGGTATTAAAGTGTATGGTGATTTCAGCACACGGAAACGTGCGGCTATCGTATCGTTTAATATCGGAGATTATGACTCTTCGGAAGTCAGTGATGAGCTGAATATGGAGTACGGGATCGTGACGCGTCCGGGAGCCCACTGTGCGCCGCTCATGCACAGAGCACTTGGAACCGTGGAACAGGGAGCCGTCAGGTTCAGCTTTTGCCACTACAATACGGAAGAAGAGGTCGATACCGCCATCCGGGCGGTGGAAGAACTGGCACAGGAATGAAAATACGTGCCGGAAAAACGGCATGGGAATGAGAGACTGTGCCGGGGATAAGCAGGAGGGAAAAGAAACATGAATTTATCTGATTCAAAGAAGAAACTTGCGCTGGCAGGTGTCGTCTGCGGAATTGTAGCGGCGTGCCTGGGATATTTCGGAAATCCGGCAAACATGGCGTTCTGTATCGCATGTTTTATCCGTGACACGGCGGGAGCTCTGGGACTTCATTCCACAGAGACCGTACAGTATGCAAGACCGGAGATTATCGGTCTTGTGCTGGGTTCATTTATCATCTCTGTGGCGACAAAAGAGTATCGCTCCACGGCCGGATCGTCGCCTATGGTACGTTTTGTCCTGGGGATGATCCTCGCCATCGGTTCTCTTGTATTTCTGGGATGTCCGCTCCGTATGATCATCCGCATGTCCGCAGGAGATCTGAACGCATGGATCGCATTGATCGGCTTCGTCCTCGGAGTGGGAACAGGCGTTATCGCTCTTAAGAAAGGCTTCAGCCTCGGACGTGCACATCTGACGAACCGTATGAGCGGAGGCGTGCTGCCGGTGCTGATGTTGGGAATCCTTGTGCTGGCTCTTGCAACAACTCTGTTAAAGAGCAGTCAGAGCGGTCCGGGAAGCATGCACGCGCCGATCATTCTTTCTCTGATCGGCGGACTGATCTTCGGGGCGTTTGCCCAGAAGTCGAGGATGTGCTTTGCGGGAAGTATCCGTGACGTGATCCTGATGAGAAACTTTGATCTGCTGACGATCATCGGAAGCTTTTTTGTTGTCATGCTGATCTATAATATCGCTACAGGCAATTTTACTCCTGCATTCGATACTCCGGGGGTGATCGCTCACTCTGAACACCTATGGAATATTCTCGGTATGTATGCGGTAGGATTTGCCGCGGTGCTTGCAGGCGGCTGCCCGCTGCGTCAGCTCATCCTTGCAGGTCAGGGATCGTCGGATTCTGCCATGACTGTGACCGGCATGTTTATCGGAGCGGCGCTGGCTCACAACCTAGGGCTTGCGGCGAGTGCAACAGCTCTCAATGCAGAGACTCAGGAAGTCGCAGCGGGAAGCGTGCCGCTGAATGGAAAAGTGGCGGTCATCATCTGCATTGCGGTATGTTTTGTAATCGGCTTTTTCAATAAAAGAAGCGAAAATAAATGAACTGTTACAACTGGAAATAATAAGAGAAAGAAGGAATAAAGATGAAGGAAGTAGATGCAAGAGGACTTTCCTGCCCGGAGCCGATGATGCTTACGGAAGAGGCGGTCAAAAGCGAAAAAGGAGCCATAAGAATTCTTGTGACAGAACCCCATCAGAGGATGAATGTGGAGAAATGTGCGAGAGATCACGGAAGAGAGTATACATCGACAGAGACAGAGGACGGATTTGTCGTTGTGATCGAGCCGCAGAAGTAAAGCATATGAGAAAGAAAGAATTAAAACTTGTAGTTACATTTCATACGACAGCGGATGCTATGGCTATGGAGAAAGCCTGCCGGGAACTGGATGTTCCGGGCAGGCTGATTCCTGTGCCGAGAGAGATATCCGCAGGGTGCGGGCTTGCATGGTGCGCGCCTCTTACAGAGAGAGAACGCCTCGCCGGAGTGATGGTAGAACGAGGAATCGAGCAGGAGGACCTGCATGAGTGCATGCTTTAAGCGTGACGAGTGTGCATGCGGAGCGGCGATTAGGTATGAACTGTTCCGACCATCTCTTTATCACATTTACAACACAGAACTTTCACACAATACTGGTACCCTTTTAAACGTATTTAAGTATATGTTCAGGAGGGTAAAGCTTTGATCGAAGTGAGGAATCTGGTAAAAAAATATGGATCTCATTTAGCCGTAGACCATCTGGATTTTAAGATTGAATCCGGACGGATCTATGGCTTTTTAGGTCCTAACGGCGCCGGCAAATCGACGACTATGAACATTATGACAGGATATCTCGGCGCGACAGAGGGTGAGGTGCTCATTGACGGACACGATATCCTGAAAGAACCTGAAGAGGCAAAGAAGCATATCGGTTATCTGCCGGAACAGCCGCCGCTCTATGTGGACATGACAGTCCGCGAATATCTTGAATTTGCCGCGGAATTAAAAGGAATCCCGAAAGCAAAAAGAGAGGAAGAGATCACGGAGATAGAAAAGATGGTCCGGATCAAGGATGTGGAGTACCGGCTCATCAAAAATCTGTCCAAGGGGTACCGTCAGAGAGTGGGGCTTGCACAGGCAGTCCTTGGCTTCCCGGAGATCATCATACTGGATGAACCAAGCGTGGGCCTCGATCCCAAGCAGATTATTGAGATCCGTGAGCTGATCCGGAAACTGGCGAAGAAACATACGGTCATCTTAAGTTCTCATATCCTTGCGGAAGTAAGGGAAGTCTGTGATTATATACTGATCATATCCAAAGGCAGACTGGTAGCCAGCGATACACCGGAAAATCTGGAGAAGATGCTGGGCGAACATAATTCCGTCGAAATCGAGACCGGGGCGTCACCGTCCGAAGTGCGGCTGATCCTGAAGAACGTGCCGGGAATCGAAATGATAGAGACGCAGGAAAAGGGAGACAGCGTGACATGGGCAAAGATCACGGAAAAGAAGGGAGAGGATATAAGGGAACGGGTATTTATGGCATTTGCATCTGCAAAGACTCCGCTTCTGACCCTGAAAGCAGCCGGAATGACGCTGGAGGATGTATTTATGGAACTGACCCAGAGCGATGCCGTTCCGGATGCGTTTATTGCCAGGACAAAATGGGAGGAGGTCGGAACAGATGCTGGCGATTTATAAAAGAGAACTGAGATCATATTTCCAGTCTATGGTAGGATGCGTATTTATAGCGTTTCTTATCGCTTTTACGGGAATCTACTTTATGGCTTACAACCTGATGTCTGGATATCCGTATTTTTCCTATACATTGTCGGGTTCGCTGATCGTTTTTATCGTCGGGATACCGCTGATCACGATGCGAAGCTTTTCAGAGGAAAGGAAAAACAAGACGGACCAGCTTCTTCTGACAGCCCCGGTGAGTCTTGGAAAAGTCGTTATGGGGAAATATCTTGCCATGGTAACTGTGATCGCGATCCCGAATGTGATATTCTGCATTTTTCCATTGATCATTAAATCTCAGGGAACCGCGTATCTTACAGTAGATTATATTTCAATCGTTGTATTTTTCCTGCTGGGATGCGTCTATGCGGCCATCGGAATGTTCCTGTCCTCTCTGACTGAGAGCCAGATCATTGCGTTTATCAGCACTTTCGGCATCCTGCTCGTTCTCTATCTGTGGGACGGCATCCTCTCCATGCTGCCCAGCTCTGCGGTCAGCGGACTTGTAGGGGTTCTGATCGCCCTGACGATCGTGGCGTTTTATGTGTGGCACATGACAGGAAATATTGTTTTATCCGGCGGGATCGAAGTAGTCGGTGCTGCTGTGGCAATTGTTACATTTATTGTAAAGCAGGAATTATATGAGAATCTCCTCACAAACCTGCTGGGAAGGCTGGCCCTTGCAAATGTGTTCACGGGTATCACGGAAAACAGCATTGTGGACGTGACTGGGATCGCTCTGTATCTGTCGCTCATAGCGGTATTTGTCTTTCTGACAATACAGCCGATCCAGAAAAGACGCTGGAGTTAGGAGGGCCGGATCATGAATAAGATAAAATCATTGAAAAATATATTTCGTACATCAGGCACGAGACATGGAGCGTACAGCGTGGGCCTGACCGTGCTGGTGCTCGCTGTGGTGATCGTATTTAATCTGATCGTCGGACAGATTCCGGAAGCTTACCGCAATCTGGACGTGAGCAGCACGAAGATTTACGACATTTCGGACACGACGACAGAGCTTTTAGACAGCCTGGACAGTGAAGTGGATATGACAGTGCTGGCGGTAAAAGACAGCACGGACGAAAGGATCACTACATTCCTCAGCCGGTATGCGGCGCTGTCAGACAAGATCAATGTAGAATGGATCGATCCGGTGCTTCATCCGTCTGCGCTGACAGACTATGACACGACGGAGGATACAATTGTTGTATCCTGTGAAGATACCGGAAAAACGACAACCGTTTCCTTTAACGATATCCTCGTGCTGGATGAATATTCCTACTATTATTACGGAACCGAATCATACACAGAATTTGACGGAGAAGGACAGCTCACAGGCGCGGTAAACTACGTCACAAATGATACGGACCATACTATCTATCAGACAACAGGACATGGAGAGAGTTCCCTTTCCACAACGATCACCGATCTGATGGAAAAGAACAGCTATACACTCTCGGAAGTGAATCTTCTGATGACAACTTCGATTCCGGACGACTGTGACCTGCTTCTGATGTATGCACCCACGACCGATCTCTCGGAGGATGAAGCCGGGATGCTGCGCAGTTACTTGGCCGGCGGCGGAAAGGCCATGGTCCTGTTTGGAGACACAAGCTCGGCAGAGCTCCCAAATCTTTCGAGCGTTTTAAGTGAATACGGCATAGTGGCAGCAGACGGATATATTGCAGATCCGGCAAGGTGTTATCAGGGAAATTATTACTATATCTTTCCGGAACTTTCGGTATCAGGTGATATGGCAGACAGTATTTCTTCAGAGATGGTACTGCTCACCAATGCACACGGCATGAATCTGACCGACCCGGAGCGCGATACGATCTCCACGACCGCATTTATGTCATCGTCTGATCAGGCTTATGCAGTAACGGAAGAGACACAGGAGCAGGGAAGTTATACACTTGGTGCAGTTGCCACCGAGACGATCGAGAGCACAGAGTCAACAGAGAGCAGACTTACTGTGATCTCGGCAGGCAGCCTGATCGACCAGTCGATCACAGATACATTCCCACAGCTTGAGAATACGCAGATCTTTATGAATGCGGTGACAGCCAATTTTGAGGGAGTGCATAATCTTTCCATTGAGGCAAAGAGCCTTGGCACAGAGTATAATACAATGCAGCATACCGGCCTGCTCAGCTTCCTTGTAATATTCGGCATACCGGCCGTGATCCTGACCGGAGGCTTCGTTGTATGGTTCAGGAGGAGAAGAGCATGAGAAAGAAGAACAAAGGCATACTGATCCTTCTGGCCGTCCTGATCCTGCTGGTTGCAGTGTATTTCGGCCTGAGGACATGGAATGCACAGCAGGAAGAAAAAGCACAAGAGGAACAGGAGGCAGCGACAGTCCACGTGACAGACACCTCTGCTGAAGATATCGTGTCACTGAAATTTAATGTAGGAAACGGTGACCTTGAGTTCAGCAAAGAAGATGATCAGTGGTACTACACCCCGGATAAAGATTTTCCGCTGCAGCATAGCTATCCGGAAGATATGGCAGAGACAGTGGGCAGCATTACCGCAGGCCGGGAGCTGACGGACGGAGATTCCATTGACGCCTACGGACTGGATGAACCGGCTTACACGATAGAGTACACAGACGCGGACGGTAATACGACCGAGCTCCTTTTCGGAGATATGACCGGGGATGATTATTACGTGATGCTGAATGGAAACGATACAGTATATACCGTGAACAGCAGTGTGATCGATCCGTTCAATTACACTCTGGACGATATGGCGCGGCTTGACGATTACCCGAGTATCGGAAGCGGAAATCTTGTTAAAGAAGTCATTACTCAGAATGGCGAGACGACGACCTATGACAGTGAGGATGAAGACCAGGCGGAAGATATTGCAGCCGTGGCGGGAGGTTTAGGTGCAGTGACACTTTCCGAGGCGGCGGATTATTCCGTGGAGGATGAGGATCTGGATATGTACGGGCTGGATGAAGGTTCACGGATCACAGTCGAGGCCACCTATACACAGAATGATGAAGAGCAGCTGCTTACCTTGTATATCGGAAATGAAGACGGAAACGGAAATCGATATGTGATGTTAAATGACTCACGGATCGTCTATCTAATCTCAGATGAGATATGTGATAACATTCTGAATGTCTGACAGTTCAGCGAGCGCCATTCGTAAAACCGCACTACGTGCTGATCGTGGCTGCCGCCACTGCTTTACTTATAGCAAGTCGCTCAGTTCATCTGCTTATCAGCAGCCGGATTTTTATGCAAGTATAAATCTGTCTTCTGATAACAGATGGCTGAACGGTTGTATAAAATTTATAGGATTTTAATTGACTTTTCCGGATAAAGAGAGGAAAATAAATTTCATATTTAACTTTGAAAACAGGCTGAATGCAGCCGGTTCCTTCATGACAGATTGAATATTTATGTATAGGTAAAAAGAAATTATAAGAGTCATTCAGGTAAGTGAAAAGGGCTGGTGAAAATGAAAGAGAGATTTATACGTTTTATGCAGGGAAGATATGGGATTGATCAGTTATCCAAAACTATTCTGGTTGTGGGATTGATAATTGTGCTTGTGTCGGCTTTTTTGGGAAATCGGCCGATTGCATTGATTTTGTATTTTATTGGATGGTTTTTTGTAATTTACTGCTATTTCCGAGCATTTTCGCGAAATGTAAGTAAAAGGTATTCGGAGAATCAGACATTCCTTGCAAAGACATACGGAATCAGGAAATTTTTTCAGAAGCAGAAAAATATATGGCAGCAGAGGAAAGTATACCATATCTATACATGCCCGTCATGCAAACAGAAAATCCGTATACCGAAAGGGAAAGGAAAGATAGAGGTCAGGTGTCCGAAATGTGGCACTACATTTATAAAGAAAAGTTGATCAGAAAAAATACTGATTGCACAGGGCAGTGGTTGTCATCTGTCATAACAGTTACAGATGGTGCTGCGACAGCGGACTATGTGTCGAAGGGAGAAAAGAAATGTCAGATCCATACAGTATACTAGGTGTGGACAGAAATGTATCAGACGAGGAGATTAAAAAGGCATATCGTAAATTAAGCCGAAAGTATCATCCGGATGCAAATATCAACAATCCTCATAAAGATGAGGCTGAAGCAAAGTTCAAAGAAGTACAGCAGGCTTACCAGCAGATTATGGATGAGCGCGAGCGCGGGTACACTTCGGGCGGATACGGTCAGAGCAGTTCTGGAAGCGGGCATAGTGGAAATTCATACGGAGGAAATTCATATGATGATTACGGCCCCTTTGGAGGCTTCGGAGGATATGGACCGTTCGGTGGTTTCGGAGAAGGAGATCCGTTTGGAAACTCCGGTTCATATGGTCAGGGAAGACAGCAGAACAGCAGTCAGTCAGAAGAAGATATTCATCTGCGTGCCGCCGCAAATTATATACGCAGCGGGCACTACAGAGAAGCGCTCAATGTCCTTGACGGAATAAAGGAAAGGAGTGCGCTCTGGTATTTCTACAGTGCATCCGCCAATTCCGGGCTGGGAAATAATGTGACAGCTCTGGAACAGGCGAAAGAAGCCGTCAGACTTGAACCAGATAATACGCAGTATCAAATGCTGTTCCAGCGGCTGCAGAACGGCGGATCATGGTATCAGCAGCGGCAGAGTACATATGGCTATCCGGGTTCATTTGATACGAGCTGTTGTGCGAAGCTTTGTATAGCGAATCTACTGTGCAATCTCTGCTGCGGAGGCAGCGGACTGTGCTGTGGCGGATATGGCGGCGGGTACTATATATAAAATGAAATTCGTGTTCGCCGGACTGAATGCCGCAGTCACTCCGACAAATCGGAATGTAAAAGAAACCGGTTGAAGGGGGAAGTAATCGAGTAGAGCTTATTTATATGTCAAGCAGAGAACCGCTTCCGGTTATGGCTTAACTAATTCTTTACCCAATCAGAATCCATATAAATTTTAGTCGTAAACGTTCCGATTTTAATCCTTACGTTTAAATTCTATTTTCGGGCCAGGCAAGAAAGCAGCCGGGAGACAGATATTGTGTACGCACCGTAGAGTAACGCCGGCACTTGGAGCGCACTTTTTGCGCTCCTATGTACCGCTGCGTTACGACCCGAGCGAAAGCGGGTGCGCTAGCAATACCTGTCTCCCGGCGGATACTTTGTCAACACGAGAAATCGGGATTTATCTGCTCCGGACCGCTCCGATTCCCAGACCGCCCGGCCCCACATGTGTTCCGATACTCATTGTGAGCGGAAAGTATACAAGTTCCATATCAGGAAAGTTCTTTCTCATTTCATCTTTAAATTCTTCCAGCTTATCAGGATCCATCATCGTATTGGCGATACCGACTTTTAGAAGGCCTTGTTTCCGCAAGTAGGAAAGTCTGGAGGCAATGTCTGATTTTACGGCTTCCAGCATGACGCGGAATGCAGATTTCATTCCTCTTGCCTTGGCGTAAGAATCTAACTTGTCACCCTGTATGGTGAGAACCGGTTTCAATTTAAGAATTGTTCCAAGAGCAGCGGCAGCTGCTGTGATACGTCCTCCCTTTTTCAGGTATTCTAATGTATCTACTGCAATATAGATAGTAGCATCCATGGCTTCCTTTTCGAGGATATTTTTGATTTCACATGCAGTCTTTCCCTCATCAGCTAATGTTTTTGCATCCAGTACTGATAATGCCTGGGTAACGGAGATACGATGATTGTCAACTACGTACACTCGGTCTTTATAAGGCTCTTCTTCGGCAAGCAGAAGCGCGGTCTGGCATGTGTTGCTCAGCCCGGAGGACATAGGGATGAATACAATCTCATCATATGTTGCGAGAAGATGAGACCACATGTCAGCCACATCCCCTGGAGACGGCTGGGATGTCGTAATGACAGAACCGGAGGTCTGTTTTCGATAGAATTCCTCTGAAGTGATATCGATTCCTTCAAAATATGTTTTGCCATCAATGATGATGGGCATGGGCAGAATATGAATTCCGTAATTGGATTCTTCTGCAGGCATGATCCCGCAGTTGCTGTCTGCCATGATCGCGGTCCGCGGCATATTATCCCCTCCTGAAACCTTATTTTTCATATTTTAATTTGATTGACCGTTATTATAACAGGTGTTAAAATTATAGCAAAACGCATATTCAATAACAATGAACAATAATTGAAAAATGTAAGTTAATTATACAGAAAAGGAAAAATGATAAGAAATGGAAGACAGACGCATCATAAAAACAAAAAGAAGTCTGAAAACTACGCTGATCGAGATGCTTGCCAAGGAAGATTTTGAGCATATTTCTATTACAGAACTGTGCCGAAAGGCGGATGTCAGCAGGATTACATTTTACTCTCACTATAATGATAAATATGCTTTGCTAGATGATATATTTGAAGATATGCTCCGGATAGGAACAGAGGACTATTATCGACGGCAGAGAGAGTATAATCCGACCGGAAAGCTGGCGGCGGGATATGTAAATATGTTGGATGCGATTCTGGAAATTTATTATGACAGATTTGATTTCTTTCAGTATACGAATCCGGAGAAGAATCCTTATTTGGCTTCCAGACTTTACAGTATTATCCTAGAGACAGTGGAGATGCATACGATGCATGTAAAGGAGCGTCTTCCGCTTAAGTATTCGCCGAAGAAGATTGCAGGGTTTGTGTGTTTCGGCATGCTGGGATTTGTCAATGAATCCCATGAGGAGAATACGCCGTTGGAAGAGATTCGGCGGGAGGCGCGAGTCCTGCTGAAAGACCTGATCAAATCCGGAATACTGACCGAACATGAACAATAGAGTGAGATGAGAATAGAAGGGCATGAAAAAAATGGAAGCAACGGGGCTCGAACCCGTGACCTCTCGCGTGTGAGGCGAACGCTCATCCCAGCTGAGCTATGCTTCCATATGCATCATTATAACACTTTGACAGGAAATTTCAAATTAATTTGTTACAAAAAGAGAAGCCTGGCATAGAATGGGAAGTAAGAAAGAAAAATAGAGAAAGATAATATGGATCAAATTCTGGATTATATAAAACCAGAGCTTCTTATTGTAGCGGTTGCTCTATATTTTTTGGGAATCGGACTGAAAAAGGCACAGACTGTACCGGATAAATATATCCCGATCATTCTCGGAGCTGCAGGGATTATTATATGCGCGGTATGGGTGGCGGCAACTTGTCCGCTTGATACAGGACAGCATGTAGCAATGGGGATATTTACAGCTGTGATACAGGGGATTTTAGTGGCCGGTTTGAGTACGTATGTAAATCAGATTATTAAACAGATAAATAAAACAGAATAAACAGAGCAGACCAGGGGCGCATCACAGCGTCCTCTTTTTAGTATGCCCGTGCATTACGGAAAAATAAAATCCCGCAACCACTTGGGTTACGGGATTGATGCGGAAGAAGAGACTTGAACTCTCACAGGATTAACTCCCACTAGAACCTGAATCTAGCGCGTCTGCCATTCCGCCACTTCCGCTCGACAAATGATATTCTATCATACAGGGGAACGTTTGTAAACCCCTAATTTTTATTTTTTATCAGACATTTTCTAGGTATTTTTGTACAAGTGAAAGTATAAAGGAGAAACCGAAATTTATAATTGACATATATCGACAATCTATATATAATATTGATGCAATATATAGATTATCGATATAAGGAGGACACATGATGAAAGTTGATAAAAGTCTGATCTCGGGCAGCACTACGATGCTTTTATTAAAGCTGCTTGAGGAAAAAGATATGTATGGATACGAGATGATTGAAGCGCTGCGGGAACGCTCGCAAAATGTGTTTGAGCTAAAGGCGGGAACGTTGTATCCTTTGCTGCACAGTATGGAAGAGAAAGGGCTGCTGGCTGTGTACGAGAAAGAAGCGGGAAATAAAGTCCGGAAATACTATAGTATTACAAAGCAGGGGAGAAAGATACTGGATGAAAAGAAAGCCGAGTGGAAGGTTTACTCAAAAGCTGTCGCGGACGTACTTGGGATCATTTTGGTTTAACGCAGGAGGGGAAGTATGAATAAGCAAGAATATATAACAATACTGACAGATCAGATCAGATGTAAGATGGCGTGTCCAGAGGTGGCGCGGGAGCTGGAAGACCATATTGAGGATCAGACGAGAGCGTTTATGAGTGAGGGATTAGACAGGGCGGAAGCTGAAGAAGCTGCAGTGAAAGAGATGGGAAATCCTGTTGAGACCGGAGTGGAGCTAGATAAGATACACCGGCCGAAAATGCCGTGGGGTACGATTGCATTGATTGTTGCCCTGAGTATTTTATCGTGTACCTTTCAGTTTTTTCTCAATCAGGAATATGTAAATGCAGGTGGAGACGGATATTTTATGGGAAGACATATTATGTTTACAGTAACAGGGCTTATGTCAATGATCGGGGTCTGTTTTGCGGATTATACAAGGATAGCTGCCCGGGCCAGGGAACTGATGCTGGGATGGATACTGCTGATCATATTTGGAAGACAGTTTTTCGGACTTACGGTCAATGATGCCGAACGATGGATTGCTATACCAGGTATACAGTCGGTAAATGTACTGTTGCTGCTTATGATTACTGTGCCGCTCTACGCTGCAATCCTGTATGGATACAGGGAAAAGGGCTGGTCTGTTATATTGAAAGGTGTATTGTGGATGGTTCCCGGATGCTGGCTGTCTGTGAGCTGTAACAGTATATGGATGGCGTCCGTTCTTTTTCTGACTTATCTTGCAATGCTAGGTCTTGCTGTGTATCACGGATGGTATCGACTGCCGGGAAAGGCAGTATTTGCGGGAATATGTACTATTGCCATGCTGCTTCCGGTGCTTACAGCGGTTCTGATATGGTTTTTTGGAGCGGATTATCAGAAAAGCCGGCTTCTGTTTTATCTGGCGCCACTGGTCGGTGTCGGTGGAGAACCGCAGGATCAGATATCATATGAGATGATATATGTGAGAGAAATTCTGGGGAATAGCCGGCTGGTTGGCGCAGTGGATGCAGGAGTGCCCGATATTTCATTTATTCCGGAACTGTCAGATTTTATGCTGGTCGGTGTGGTAAGATATTATGGGAGACTGGCGGCGGTGTTGCTGTTCGGGCTTCTGATCTTTTTGCTCCTGCATTTTCTGCGGATTTCTCTCAGGCAAAGGAATCAGCTGGGAATGCTGATGGGAACAGGATGTGCGGCTGTCTTTCTGATAGAAGCGGCGTTCTATTTGCTGAATAATTCCGGTATTATGTATCTGGGAGATTACTGCCCGTTTTTCTCATACGGAGGAAGTGGAACCATCATTATGTATATACTTATGGGAATCATGCTCAGTATCTGTCGGTATCAGAATACGGCGCCGGAACGTAAAACCGCCGGTTCCCTGTTTGGAATCCGGCGGCCGGCTGAAAGAATGAAAGGATAAACTGCTAATCCTGATAAATAATATTTCCGTTACAGATGGTCATTTTGATTTTGCCGTACAGTTCCCATCCAGTGAACGGAGAATTGGAAGAAAGGGAAACGTATTTCTCCGGAGTCCAGCGCTCTTCCGGATTAAAGATCACCAGATCTGCGGCAGCGTCTTTTTCAATCCTGCCTGCCGGAAGATGATACAGTCTGGCCGGATTTACAGTCATTTTTTCAAGAAGTTGCATCAATGTCAGATGACCGGGGCGCACAAGGGTGGTGATTCCCAACGCAAGGGAAGTTTCAAGCCCGATGATTCCGCTGGGGGCGGCGGTGATAGGGCGCTCCTTCTCCTCTTTGCTGTGAGGAGCATGGTCCGTCGCAATGAGGTCGATGGTACCGTCTGCCAATCCCTCTATGATGGCAAGGCGATCTTCCTCCTTGCGCAGTGGTGGATTCATTTTTGCAAGGGTGCCGTATCTAAGCACCGCTTCATCAGTCAGTGTGAAATGATGGGGCGTTGCTTCAGCGTGGAGATTAGCTCCCATGCTCTTGAATATACGGACCAGTTCTACAGAACGACCGGAACTGATATGCTGGATTACCGTGTGAGCGCCGGATCTCAAAGCGAGCAGGCAGTCCCGGGCCACGAGAGATTCCTCCGCGATGGAGGGGGAACCATAGATGCCAAGCTGATCAGAGACTGTTCCATGATTGATTCCGTTATTCTTGATGAATGCGGGATCTTCTTCATGCAGGCTGACAGGAACATCCAGTTTTTTTGCAGTTTCCATAGCCTGATAGAGGAAGGCTGCATTTTTCAGAGGGATACCATCGTCGGTAAAACCACACGCACCAGCTTCTCTCAGCGCAGCCATATCTGTCATTTCCTCGCCTTTGAGAGAGCGGGAGATGCTTGCTGCCTGATAAATACGCACTGCCTCATTTTTTGAGCGGCTGAGAATCTCATCTAATACTTCTGTATTATCTACAACCGGAGAAGTATTTGCCATGCAGATCACAGAGGTAAATCCACCCTTTGCTGCGGCAAGTGAACCTGTGTGGAGCGTTTCTTTATGGGTAAATCCCGGATCCCGAAAATGAACATGGGTGTCAATCAACCCCGGTGCAATTGTCAGACCATAAGCGTCTATCACTTTTTCGTTTTCTGAGGGAGCGATATTATCAGCGATATCCTGTATCACTCCATTTTTTATAAGAATATCAGCTATGCAGGACTGACCGGTTGCGGGATTTATGACCATACCGTTTTTAATAAGCATAAGAAGCCTCCTTATTCTGCTCTGTTCAAATTCACAGTTTCTATGATTTTCAGTATATCTTAACTGTCCGGTTTATTGCAAGGATTTATGAAAACAGCTAAAAAAGCCGGGAGGGCTGCCCCGCCTTTTGGCGGGTGTCCTCCCGGCAACATCCGGACGCTTTTTATACCTTCTGCTTTTATAACTGACGGTAAAGATGACGCGGTATACCGTCTACCATTACAGGAGATACGTCGCCCTGGATGAGCGGGCGTACATAGCTGACGAATTCATCGGTTACATAGGAACCATCCTCTGTTACCCACTCGCGTGGAACGAGTTTTTCGTCATTTGCAATTTTATGGACATCTTTTACTTCTGTTCCGCTCTGATACGGATCATCAGACAGACGCTGGAGAACGACCATCTTTCCTGAATCCCCTTCATCGGCAGCTTTTACGGCAGCACCGCCTACCTGATATGCTTCCAGAATATCTACACGGGATGCACAGTGAGAAGCGGAGCGCTGGAGTGAACTCAACTCGATCGCACGGGTCTTGCATCCGATCTCACCTGCAATATAGCTTGCAAGATAGTTTGCTGTACCTGAGAGCTGTTTGTGCCCGAATGCATCGACAAAATCAATGCTCTGTCCCAGCTCGCATACATAGCGGCCGTCCGCAAGGCGGATACCTTCCGAAATGGCTACCACTACGGAAGACTTTTTGGAAAGAATCTCCTTTACTTTCGTTCCGAATGCTTCGATATCAAAAGGAAGCTCCGGCAGATAGATCAGATCCGGACCTGCGCAGTCCTCGCCTTTTGCGAGTGCAGCAGCACCTGTGAGCCAGCCGGCATTTCTTCCCATAATCTCTACGATCGATACAAGTCCTTTTTCATATTCCAGACAGAAACTGTCACGGATAATCTCTTTAACAGAAGTTCCGATATATTTTGCTGCGCTTCCGTAGCCAGGAGTATGATCCGTGAGGGCCAGATCGTTGTCGATTGTCTTCGGGCATCCGATGAAACGTGTGGGATGACCGGTGATGATAGCATAGTCTGACAATTTTTTGATCGTGTCCATGGAATCATTTCCGCCGATATAGATAAAAGCTTCGATATTCAGCTTGTTGAGGATATCGAATATTTTGTCATATACTTCTCTGTCCTCATGGATCTCCGGCAGTTTGTAGCGGCATGATCCTAAGAATGCAGCAGGCGTTCTTTTTAAAAGCTCTGCGTCAAGTTCATTTGTGATATATTCGGACAGGTCGATATAACGTTCCTGAAGAAGCCCCTGGATACCGTGGAGCATTCCGTATACTTTAGCGGCACCGCGGTCTTTTGCTGTGCGGTATACTCCTGCGAGACTTGAGTTGATCGCAGCAGTTGGACCGCCTGATTGTCCGACGATTACATTTCCTTTCATTTTATGTTACCTCCGTTTTGCAAATTATCATTTTGAAAGTCTTACTCTCAAAGCGCTTACATTACCAGTTTAGTGCATAATCACTAATTTGTAAATGAAAAAATAAAAATAATAGACAAATTAACGAAAAAAGTTGAGCCGGAGGGAAAGACAGAGGAAAAGATGTTATACTGATAGAAACATACAAAATCAGACGTTGTGAAATAACAGCGCAGTATAGGAGAGGTGACAGATGAAAAAATATGACTATCTGATCGTAGGCGCAGGACTGTACGGGGCAGTCATGGCATATGAACTTGGAAGAAAAGGAAAACACTGCCTTGTGATCGACCGAAGAAATCACATCGGAGGGAATATCTACTGCGAAGATGTAGAGAAAATCCATGTACATAAGTACGGAGCACATATTTTCCATACTTCGGATAAGAAGATATGGGAGTATATCAATCAGTTTGCAGAATTTAATAATTACATTAACTCTCCGGTGGCGGTTTATAAAGACGAGTTGTATAATCTTCCGTTCAATATGAACACATTCAGCAAAATGTGGGGCATACGTACGCCTCAGGAAGCGAAGGCGATTATTGAGAGACAGAGAAAAGCAACCGGAATAACCGAGCCGTCCAAT
>DWXI01000028.1 GCA_019119265.1 Candidatus Mediterraneibacter intestinigallinarum
TCGGAACCGGCTTCCGATCACACATACTTCCAGCCTGATCAATCCGGTGCGGGGCGCAACAGCTGATGCAAAGGCGCACCAGATTTCACAGGAGCTGCCCCCGGTGGAGATCATAAGTCAGATCAGGGAGCGAAATAAAGGCAGATATCCCAGAAAGCCGCTCAAGGATTTTCTGAAAGTATGTAATAATTACCGGAGAGGATACTGGATAACATGGAATGGAAAGATGCAGCTCTGTGCATTCCTGACAGAGCCGTCCGTTTCAGTTTTTCCAGGAACATTTATACACAGCTGGCAGGAACTGCTTGAAGAATTGAGTTTACTTCGACAGCCTGCTGAGTGTGAGACGTGTAAATATGAGAGATACTGTGAGCGGTGTCCCGGAGTGCTGTATGCGGAGACAGGGGCAAATGGAATTGTGCCAGAAGAGTATTGCAGACAGGCTGAGTTTAATTATCTGCTTTACGGAAAAACGATTGAAAAATGAATGAAAGACATAAGAAAATTTCATAATATGGCTGTATGGTCGCAAAAAAGAGGAGATTTTACCGAAAATTATGCAAGAAACCATTGACGAAGCGTCATAAATCGTATACAATACCATTCAGTGACTAAAAATAATGAAGAAAGAGTGGAGGAGTCCTGCAATGACTGCATACAAAGATTTAAGCAGAGAAGAGTTATTGGAATTGAAGAGTGGGCTGGAGGCCCGGTTTACAGAGATCAAGGCAAAAGGCCTGAAGCTGGATATGTCACGCGGCAAGCCGTCCGCTGAGCAGTTGAATCTCTCTATGGAAATGATGGATGTATTGAACAGCAGTGCTGATCTGATCTGTGAGGATGGAGTCGACTGCAGGAACTACGGCGGCCTGGACGGAATCGCCGAGGCAAAACAGCTCCTTGCAGATATGATGGAGGTGCCGAAGGACAATGTGAT
This sequence comes from Candidatus Mediterraneibacter intestinigallinarum, assembly GCA_019119265.1. Lineage (GTDB taxonomy): Bacteria > Bacillota > Clostridia > Lachnospirales > Lachnospiraceae > Mediterraneibacter > Mediterraneibacter intestinigallinarum. Next base: position 938 of record DWXI01000028.1, read on the forward strand.
CATCTTCGGTAATTCCAGTCTGAATGTTATGTATGATACGGTTGCACGTGCGATGACACACGGAGTACTTGGAAGTACTCCGTGGTGCAAACTTGATAAAGTAAAATTTCTCTGTCCGGTACCGGGATATGACAGACATTTCGGTATTACAGAGCATTTCGGAATCGAGATGATCAACATTCCGATGACACCGACGGGACCGGATATGGATCTGGTTGAGAAATACGTAAATGAAGATCCGGCAGTAAAGGGAATCTGGTGTGTGCCGAAATATTCCAATCCGCAGGGAATCACGTACTCAGATGAGACTGTTTTCCGTTTTGCTAACCTGAAACCGGCAGCGGAAGATTTCCGCATCTATTGGGATAATGCTTATTGTGTACATCACCTGTATGAGGACAAGCAGGATTATCTGATCGAGATCCTGACAGAGTGTAAAAAAGCAGGAAATCCTGACATGGTATATAAGTTCTCTTCTACATCCAAGATCACATTCCCGGGATCCGGTATTGCAGCCCTCGCCGCATCCAAGGCGAATCTGGATGAGATCCGCGGCATGATGCAGATGCAGACTATCGGCCATGATAAGGTAAACCAGCTGCGCCATGTACGCTTCTTCAAAGATGTACACGGAATCGTGGAACATATGAAGAAACATGCGGATATCATGCGTCCGAAGTTTGAGGCCGTTATCGACGGGCTGGAGAGAGAGTTGGGCGGACTTGAGATCGGTTCCTGGATCAAGCCGCTGGGCGGATACTTTATCTCCTTTGACTCTATGGAAGGATGTGCAAAAGCTATTGTCGCAAAGGCGAAAGAGGCAGGGCTTGTCATGACGGGAGCAGGAGCTACTTATCCGTATGGCAAGGATCCTCACGACAGCAATATCCGTATCGCACCGTCTTATCCGACGCCGGAAGAACTGGCCGTCGCTACAGATATCTTCGTGCTGAGCGTTAAACTGGTCAGCATTGATAAGCTTCTTGGCAACCTGTAAAAATTACTTACCATATACCAAGCATATGCTGCATTCCGAGGCTTACGAGCGAGATGCCCAGCCAGCAGCAGAATCCTGTAAAGATCGGCTTCCCGCCGGTCTTTATCAGTTTTATGATATTTGTGTTCATGCCGATGGCAGCCATTGCCATGACGATCAGAAACTTACTCAGCTCTTTGAGCGGATCCGTTACAGCTGTCGGAAGCTGGAATATGGTAGTTACAACAGATGCAAGCACGAAAAACAGAACAAAGAAAGGAAAAGATTTTTTAAGGCTGAATGTGGATCCTTCTGATTTCTTCTCTTTTCGCCCCCGCCAGATGGCAAGGATCAGTGTGATCGGTATGATTGCAAGGGTTCTTGTCATTTTTACGATGGCGGCGGATTCCAGAGTATTGCTTCCGTGTATGCCATCCCATGCGGTCGCCGCTGCAGTGACAGAGGATGTGTCGTTGATAGCGGTTCCGGCAAACAGGCCGAATCCATCGTTGCTTAAACCCAACATGGCTCCCAGTGTGGGAAAGATAAGGGCGGCAAGCACATTAAAGAGGAAAATGACAGAGATAGACTGAGCCACTTCTTCGTCATTCGCTTCGATCACAGGGGCCGTGGCCGCGATGGCGCTTCCGCCGCAGATTGAAGACCCCACCCCTACCAGAATGGCATTGTTCGTGCGAAGCTTCAGTGCTTTATACAGAATAAATGCGATGCTCAGAGAGGTCGCGATCGTGGAGAGGATGATTGGGAGAGACTGCCTTCCTTTTGCAAGGATTTCTGTCAGGTTCATGCCAAATCCAAGGAATACTACGGCTGCCTGCAGGATCTTTTTTGACGTATAATTGACGCCCGGTGTAAAGGCGTCTTTTTTTGTCAGGATCAGCGTAAGTATCATTCCGATCAGTATGGCGAATACCGGACCGCCTATGACGGGAATCGCCTGCCCGAGAAACCACGATGGTATTGCTATGATAAGGCAGAGCAGGAGACCTGCTCCGTTTTTCTTTATGAAGTTCATTCTGTTTTCCTCCTTTGTTATTCCTTTGCTGATTTACAATGTAGCAGTTCAGCCGCGCCATTCGTAAAACCGCACTTCGTGCTTATTGCGGCTGACGCCGCTGTTTTACTCATTGACGGGCGCTCAGCTCATCTGAATGCCAGCCGACGGATTCTTATGCGAGCATAAATCCGTCAGCCGGCATCAGATGGCTGAACTGTTGATTTCCAATATCTGGCTACGATTCATAAGATATCATAAAATATACATAAAATAAAATTATTAATATTTATTTTATGATAAATATATGTTATGATAATACGCAGGGAGTAGTTTGTATAGATTTGGGCGGAGGTTGATCATGAAATCTCCGTCCGGCTTTCTTTAGCATAAAGTCACTAATGTGTTGCCGTTGATAAGGGGAGTGAGGTAATGCTTGATTTCAGGATGGAGACATTTCTAACAGTATGTCAGTGTATGAATTTCACACGAGCATCAGAAAAACTGAATATTACACAGCCTGCGGTTTCCCAGCATATACATTTTCTGGAAAAGCATTATAATACGAAACTCTTTCGATATGAAGGAAAGAAGCTGAAACTTACCGGAGCCGGCGAGATTCTCCGCAATGCGTCTCTTACCATGATGCACGACGAGATTTCCATGCAGAATCAAATGCAGAAATCTGAGGGAGAAGAGGAAATCCGTTTCGGCGCCACCAGGACGGTAGGCGATGTGCTTATGGGCAGGATTCTGGAGCGTTATCTGGAGGCATATCCAGACGCAAGGATTTGTATGATCGTTGAGAACACGCAGGAGCTTTTGATGAGGCTGGACGAGGGAACGATAGACTTTGCGCTTGTAGAAGGCTTTTTTCAGAAAAACGAGTACGATCACCAGAAGTATTCGGATGAAAATTATGTTGCGGTCTGTGCGCCGGATTATATTTTTTCTGGACAGCGGGGGGATACGTCCGGCGGGATGCAGGGAACAGTAAACTCAGGAAAGTCGGTGACTGTTGAGGATCTTTTTCATGAGCGGCTTCTCGTACGCGAAGAAGGGTCAGGAACCCGGGAAGTGCTGGAACGCTGTCTGGATGCGCAGAATCTCAGCATTCGTGATTTTAAGAAAGTGATGGAGGTAGGCAGTCTTCAGACTATCAAGGAGTTGACAAAAGCCGGATGCGGTATTACATTTTTATATGAGACTGCTGTGCGGGATGAACTGAAAAGCGGAACATTGAAGCGGATCATACTGAAAGGTCTTGATATTTCCCATGAATTTAATTTCATCTGGAGACGGGGAAGTATCTATGCCGACAGGTATAAAGAGCTTTTTCGCAGGTTTTCCTTATAGCGGGTTTCCACATTACAGATAGAGAAGGAAGTGAACATAAAAGATGTTACAGGTGGAACATTTGTCATATGATGTAGTAGAAGAAGGGAAACAGTCTGAGATATTATCTGACGTCAGCTTTACTGTAAACGACGGAGAGATGCTTGTGATCACCGGCCCCAATGGCGGAGGCAAATCTACTCTTGCCAAACTGCTCATGGGAATCAATAAGGCAACGGGCGGAAAGATCATTCTGGACGGACAGGATATCACGGATTACACTATCGACGAGCGGTCAAAGGCAGGGATTGGATTTGCTTTTCAACAGCCGCCCCGCTTTAAAGGAATGACGGTAAGGAGACTGTTATCTCTGGCGGCGGGGAAAACGCTGGACGAGAAAACATGCTGTAATCTTTTGAGCAGCGTAGGTCTCTGCGCAATGGAATATATTGATCGTGAAGCGGATGCAACTCTCTCAGGAGGAGAGATGAAGCGGATCGAGATCGCTACTGTTCTTGCAAAAAGGCATAAACTCTGTGTATTTGACGAGCCGGAGGCAGGAATTGATCTCTGGAGTTTCTCCATGCTGATCAAGAGGTTTGAGAAAATCCACAAAGAGAAGAAGGAAAGCCTGATTCTGATCTCGCACCAGGAGCGGATCATCCAGATGGCTGACCGGATTATGGTGATTTCTGATGGAAAAGTGGAATCTATCGGGGATGCGAAAGATATCATGCCGACACTGTTCGGCAGGGAGCTGGATTCCTGCGAGTGCAGGAGACAAAAGGGAGGTGAGCTCTATGGAGAATAATCAGGCAAAAGCGTGGAATACAGAAACGGAACAGACAAAAACGGAGCTCGATAAAGTGACGGAAGATGTGTTAAAGGTGATTGACTCCTATGGATTTAAGCAGGAGGGTGCCTATAATCTGCGGTTAAACGGCATGGCAGTGTGCCATGGCGACAGCCGCCATATTCATATTATAAAGAAAGATGATAAGCCGGGTATTGATATCCATATCAGTGGCGAGGCGAAAGACGAGCAAGTGCATATCCCGGTCGTCATGAGTCAGGAGGGCGTAGATGTAGTGTACAATGATTTCTATATTGAAGACGGCGCCGACGTGACGATCATCGCCGGATGCGGTATTCACGGCGAGGGGTGTTCCGAGACACGTCATGATGGGATCCATGCGTTTCATGTGGGCAAAGGCTGCAATGTAAAATATGTGGAGAATCACTACGCGGAAGGAAACGGAACCGGACAGAAAGTTCTTAACCCTGTGACAAAGATTTATGTGGGTGAGGATTCTACATTCACCCTTGAGACGACCCAGATTAAAGGAGTAGATTCTACGGAACGTGAGAATTATATAGAACTTGCGGATAATGCAAAGCTTTTTGTGACGGAGAAGCTGATGACAGACGGAAGTCAGACGGCCATATCCAATATGGACGTGGAGCTCAACGGCGAGAACAGTTCGGCAAGGATCGTATCACGTTCGGTGGGCAAGGGAACATCCAGGCAGGTGTTCCATCCGAAGGCGATTGGAAGCAACCGGTGTCATGCCCATGTGCAGTGTGATTCTATTATCATGGATACGGCAGAGATTAGTTCCATTCCGGAGATCGACGCAAAACATGTAGACGCACAGATCATTCATGAGGCAGCGATCGGAAGGATTAATGACGAGCAGCTTGTGAAACTGAGAACGTTCGGCCTGAATGAAGAGGAGGCTGAAGCCGTGATCATCGAGAGTTTCCTGAAATAAATACACGGATCCCCCGTATGTGAGTGATTCACCTGCGGGGGATCTCCTTTGTTGCAACAATATCAATGCCGGTACCGGCCACATTTTTTACGATCACATCTCCGATGTGCACCGGCGCTTCCACAGATATATTTTTCAGACAGGCGATACAGTCGAAAATCCTGCCTTTCGGTATATCGGTCTTTGTCTTTACCGACACGACCGGCGAGGCGCCGCCGGTTACCCTGACCGTAGTGGTGACAGTGCGGAGTGGCGCCGTTATCTCTTTACGGGCGTATTCTTCCCCTCTTTTACATGTATTTCCCGATATGTTCGCGATTTCATCTCCGTCCAGGAGGACTGTGATCTGGCAGCCCAGCGGACAGCAGATGCAGATCAAATGCTTTTTCATCAGAGTTCTCCTTATATGTGTTCGATTTTCAGTGTGATCTCCTTATGCACGGAGCACTGCATGAATTTCTGCTTTGATATCCTGATTTCTTCCATTTCGCCGGGAGACATGACAGGTCTTTTCTTCTGAAAGATCCTCTGTTCTCCGGAATATAGAGCAATCCGGCAGTTTCGGAAGACTCTGTCCACCCGGAAACGCAGTGTCAGAAATTGGTCTGTTCGGGCAGGATGTATTACGGAAGGCACTGTGTAGCGGATCCCGTCCGAAAAACGGACAGAGATACACGGGGCATAACCGTCAGAAGAAGCCCCGATATGCCTGATATAATGAGCAGCGCATTTTCCGGCTACGGATGATTCTTCAGACACATGATCCACCAGATCATGTACATGAAGGACGTTTCCGCAGGCGAATATTCCCGGGGAATCCGTCTCAAGGCTTTCGTTTACAAACGGTCCGTGAGTTACAGGGTTCAGCCGGATGCCGAGCTTTTCTGTCAGTTCATTTTCAGGGATCAGGCCGACGGATAGAAGGAGTGTGTCACAGGAATAATATTCCTCCGTTCCGGGAACAGGTTTCCGGTATTCATCCACTCTGGCAATGGTAACGCCCTCCACCCGTTCTTTTCCACGGATTTCGATGACCGTGTGGTTCAGCTTTAAAGGAATCCCGTAATCGTCCAGACACTGCACGACATTTCTCTTCAGACCGCTGGAGTAGGGCATGATTTCGGCGACGGCCTTTACCTTTGCTCCCTCAAGAGTCAGCCTTCGTGCCATAATAAGGCCGATGTCGCCGGAGCCAAGGATTACTGCTTCACGGCCGGGCAAGTACCCTTCCAGATTGACGAGGCGCTGGGCAGTGCCGGCGGAAAAGATGCCTGCCGGTCTGTAACCCGGGATGTTCAGCGCGCCGCGGGAACGTTCTCTGCATCCCATGGCAAGGATGACAGCTTTTGCCCTGATCTCGAACAGGCCATCCGTACGATTTATGGCGGTTATCTTCCGAACAGGGCTGACGCGGATTCTGTCTGATGCATCGCAGCGAGAGCTGTCAGGATCGTCCTGACAGGGGGCAGAGATGTCGATGACCATAGTATTGAGCATGTAAGGAATCTGTAGTTCTTTGATAAGGGTGACGTACCGGGCGGCATATTCAGGACCGGTCAGCTCTTCTTTGAATGTGTGCAATCCGAAACCGTTATGGATGCACTGGTTTAAGATCCCGCCCAGCTCACAGTCACGTTCCAGGATAAGGATACTGTCTGCGCCGTAATCTTTCGCAGATGCTGCAGCTGCCAGTCCGGCCGGTCCGCCTCCGATAATGACGATATCGTACATGTTCATAATTGGTCACCTCCTGCAGGATAGTCAGTATGTTTGTTCAACCCACTGATAATACGGGAGTTCCCGCCGGACTTTGTGATTTCTGCCATTGGGATGCCCAGCTCTCGTGAGAGGATCTTCATAACGCCGGGCATGCAGAATCCGGACTGACAGCGGCCCATACCGGCGCGGACTCTGCGTTTGATGCCGTCCAATGACCGGGCTCCGGGCGAACGGCGGATCGCGTCGATGATCTCGCCTTCAGAGATCATCTCGCACCGGCAGATAATATTTCCATACGTCGGATCTCTGCGGATCAGCCGGTTCCGCTCTTCTGAAGTAAGTGTCTGAGGGTTGAGAAATCCTTTTCGCTCTGCGATAAAATCTGTCTTCCGCGCAGGATGCAGCCTGTCGCAGATTATCTCTGCAGCCATCTCACCGATCGCCGGGCAGGCCGTGAGCCCCGGAGATTCGATGCCTGCGCAGTCGATAAATCCTCCCGCGTCTTCCGGCTCCCCGATAATAAATTCATGTCCGTCTTCATGGGCGCGCAGTCCTGCAAAAGAGGTGATGACCTTGTTCATGGGAATATTCTTTACATTCAGATCCGCGCTTTTTATGATCTGTTCCATTCCTGCAGAAGTCGTGTCCGTGCCCTCCCGGTCGTCAATATCAGAAGCGGTAGGTCCGATCAGCAGGTTCCCGTGGATGGTAGGAGTGACAAGGATGCCTTTTCCCAGCTTCCCGGGCAGGGTAAAGATCGTGTGCCCTACATGGCTGCCGGCGGAGCGGTCCAGGAGACAGTATTCCCCTTTCCTGGGAGTGATGTGGATCTTGTTTTCACTGACCATATTGTGAAAACGATCCGCAAAGACGCCTGCTGCATTGACCAGGATTCTCGTTCGGAAGTTCCCCTGATTCGTGAGGACCTGCCAGCCGCCATCCGTTCGGGATATTTCGGTGACTTCTGTATCAAAGCAGAATTTCACGCCGTTTGCCGCGGCATTTTCCGCAAGAGCGATATTAAGTCCGAAAGGACATACGATTCCCGCAGCCGGGGCGTAGAGTGCGGCCACGGCGTTATCACTGATATTGGGTTCCATTTCTGTCAGTTCCGCCCGGTTCAGGATGCGTAGATCCTTCACCCCGTTTCTGATCCCTCTTGCTTTCAGTTCTTCCAGGCGGGGGATATCTTCCGGACTCCGGCAGATGACAAGCGATCCGGTCCTGCGAAACGGAAAGTCCAGATCTTGGGCCAGCTGTTCCATCAGTTCGTTTCCGCGCACGTTCAGCCTGGCCATGAGAGTTCCGCTGGCAGCGTCGTAACCGGCGTGGACGATACCGCTGTTTGCCTTGGAAGTGCCGCAGCACACGTCTTCATCACGCTCAAGTACACAGATATTCAGTTCATATCGGGAAAGTTCCCTTGCAATAGCGGTGCCGGATACGCCGGCCCCGATGATGATCACGTCATACATACTGCTGTGGTTCCTTTTCTGTTTGGATTTTTCTGTGAGACAGGTATGTCCGTTCAGTCTTCTTTCGCCCAGCCGTAGGCGTAGCGGACGGCTTTTTTCCAGCCCCGGATGCGCTTTTGTCTGTCTGTATCATCGATAGAAGGAGTGAACGTGCGGTCGATCGCCCAGTTTTTGACCACATCTTCTTTGTCCTTCCAGTAACCTACGGCCAGTCCTGCCAGATAAGCTGCACCCATGGCGGTAGTCTCTACACAGACAGGACGGTTAACAGGAGCGTTGATGATATCCGCCTGTGTCTGCATCAGAAAATTGTTGGCGCTGGCGCCGCCGTCCACCTTGAGCGCCGCCAGCTCGATACCGGAGTCCGCTTTCATGGCGGTGAGGACGTCGTTTACCTGATAGGCAAGAGATTCCAGTGTAGCGCGGATGATATGGTATTTGTTCACGCCCCGGGTGATGCCTGCGATCGTTCCCCTGGCATATTGATCCCAATAAGGCGCACCAAGACCTGTAAATGCAGGTACAACATAGCATCCGTTGGTATCTTTTACTTTTGTCGCCATATATTCAGAATCTTCTGCAGAGTCGATCAGTCGCATCTCGTCGCGTAGCCACTGTATGGCAGCTCCCGCCACAAAGATAGACCCTTCAAGAGCATAATTCACCTTGCCGTTCAGACCCCAGGCTATGGTGGTAACCAGGCCGTTTTTTGAAAATACAGGCTTTTCTCCGGTGTTCATAAGCAGGAAACAGCCGGTACCGTATGTGTTTTTCGCTTCCCCGGGATTGAAGCAGGTCTGTCCGAAGAGGGCGGATTGCTGATCGCCTGCAGCGCCGGCGATGGGGATCGGACCTCCCAGAAAAGTCGGATCGGATTCGCCGTAGATGCAGCTTGAAGGTTTTGCATCAGGAAGCATGCATTTCGGGATATTCAGTTCTGTCAGGATTTCGTCATCCCATTGAAGTGTATTGATGTTAAATAGCATGGTCCGGGAAGCATTGGAGTAATCTGTCACATGTACCCTGCCTTTTGTCAGCTTCCAGATCAGCCATGTTTCCACCGTTCCGAAAAGAAGTTCGCCTTTTTCCGCTTTCTCCCTGGCGCCAGGAACATTTTCAAGGATCCATTTGATTTTTGTTCCCGAGAAATAGGCATCAATGACAAGACCGGTCTTTTCCCTGAATTTTTCAGTCAGTCCTTTTGCTTTCAATGAATCACAGTATTCGGACGTTCTGCGGCACTGCCATACAATTGCATTATATATAGGTTCTCCTGTAGCTTTATCCCACACAATGGCAGTTTCCCTCTGATTAGTGATGCCGATGGCCGCGATATCCTCCGCGGACGCACCGATCTTGTTCATGGCTTCCACTGCCACTCCGAGCTGGCTGGCCCAGATCTCGTCCGCATCGTGCTCTACCCAGCCGGGATTCGGGAAATACTGCGTGAATTCCCTCTGCGCCACGCTGCACATTTCTCCCTTTTCATTAAAAAGGATGCACCGGTTGCTGGTCGTTCCGGCGTCCAGCGCCATGACGTATTTTGCCATTAAAACCCCCTCCTTCTATTTGCAAACATCAATCCAGTTTTTCGATTTTGAAGCTTGTTCCAGTTCGTCACAGGTCAGTTCCACGGCGGAATTGCTGCTTCCGGCGGCAGGGAATACAGTATCAAATCTTTTCAGGGAAATATCCAGATATACTGAAGTGCTTTCCGGATTTCCGAACGGGCATACGCCTCCGATGGCATGTCCGGTCAGCCGTTCTACGTCTTCCGGAGCAAGCATCTTTGCTTTCATTCCGAAGTACTGTTTGAATTTACTGTTATCGATCTTCATATCGCCGGCGGTCACAATGAGGATGGCTGCATCCTTTTCCTTTGTGTAGAAAGAGAGTGTCTTGGCAATCCGCGCCGGTTCCACTCCTACGGCCTGAGCCGCCAGTTCAACGGTAGCACTGGAGACGGGAAATTCGAGAATCTCCTTATCAATGTTGTTTTCCTCAAAATAGTTTCTTACAATTTCTACAGACATAATTATAACTACTTCCTTTGTTCCATTTTATCCAATTATAACAGGTATCGGACAACTTTGGTATTGAATTTTGAATTCAACACCCATTGGTTTACATAACATGAATGCCATGCTAGAATAAGGTTGTATTGAATTATCGCAGCCGTAAGGCATTATATGAAAAATAAAAAGAAATATCAGAAGAAAAAGCAGTTTCATTATTCCGGAACTGCACATCCGCCTGATTCAGCAGATCTTCTCCGGGAGCGTGAACGCAGACTGAAAGATTTGGAGCAGCTTACTCTGCTCAGCGATGTATTTATGTCGGTTGTACTATCCGATCTGAAAGCCTGTCAGCATGTAGTACGCATCCTGACAGGAAACCAGCAAATCACGCTCGTATCTGTAAAAACACAGTATGTTATATCAAAGCTCACCTCGCATGGAGCCAGACTTGACGTTCTTGCAGAAGATGCAGACAAAACGCTCTATCATCTTGAAATCGAGGGGGCGGATGTGACAGATCATGCGCGAAGGACCAGATTTTACGGATCACTGACTGATGGAGAGGTTCTGAGAAAAGGGAAAGACTACAGTGAATTGCCGGAGAGATACATTTTCTACATCAGCAGAAAAGATATTTGGAAAGGCGGCTGTACTGTTTACGAGGAAGAAAAGCGATTCCGGAAGAGCGGACAGCCGTATACGGACGGCACCCATCTTATCTATGTGAATACCGAAATAGACGACAGGAGCAGAATAGCAAAATTAATGAAATATTTTAAAACCGCAGATCCTTTCGATGACAGTGAGGGAGAGTTGTCGAAGCAGGTGCGGTTCTTAAAGACTGAGGAAGGAGGTATAGAGATTATGTGTGAGATTATGGAAAGAATCAGAGAAGAGGGAAAAATAGAAGGAAGACGCGAGGGAATACGTGAGGGAAAGAAGTCCGGACTGCGTGAAGGCAGGAAATCAGGCCGCCTTGAAAGCAGCAGGAAGGCAGCGGTTAATCTGGATCAGATGGGAATGCCGCCTGAAACGATCGCACGCGCGGTGGAGGAAGATGTCACTGTGGTGAAACAGTGGCTGAAAGCGGCAAAAAAGTGAAATTCAACCACCGGTATGGTTACTTTTTGCATGCAGGGATGTATATTAGAGGCAGGAAGATAAGTGAAACTTCCTGCCTTTTTACATACCTGAAATTGTGTAGACAGGAATGTGATAAGAAATGGAAAAACGGATTTATAACATAGCTAGGGAGGGGCGCAGATGAATCAGGAAAAAACAGGGGATTTCATCGCCAAAAGAAGAAAGGAACTGAATCTTACACAGAAAGAACTGGCAGATAAACTCGGTATCACGGATCGTGCCGTATCAAAGTGGGAAACCGGACGATGTATGCCTGACCTGTCGCTGCTTCAGCCCTTGAGCAGAATACTAAAGGTCAGTGTCAATGATCTTCTCAGCGGGGAGATCATTTCAGAGGAAGAATACAGAAAAAAGAGTGAGTCGAATCTTATCAGTATAGTAGACTTAAATATGCTGAAAAGTTTTAGATATGCATATTTCTGGTTTTACATGCTGGCGGTTTTACTTCTGATTTATTGCCTAGTAAAAAATATAGAGTCTTCCGGTGTTCTTGCGCTTATTCTTGCATATAGCACGGCAATGCATTATTACAGATATCGGATGAAAAGAGATGTTCTGTCAGCAATTATCATAGCAGGCGGGATTCTTGGTACGGTTACAAGTCTTATCGGGTTTATTGTACGGACATGGTAGAGTATTGGATTCTGTTTGCTTTGGATTGAAGTATATGGTACCCTGCCAGATAGGATATATAATTTCTACTGTTCCAGATACCGTACGACGAGAAGTCAACAATTACTTGCATTCGGGATCGAGTGGGTGCTGACGGCGGCGATCAACCTTATTGCTTTTTTTATGAGGACGTGGTAACATTACTTTCGGACAATCGAATCAAAGATCACACGAAAGAAGTTTTACCGGGCGGGGAGCGCCGTTCCGGGTTTTCACTGTACGCGATACGAAAACACTATGCGAGGGAATCCGTGTTCCGGAGTGAGAGGATGCCAGTAAGCATCGACCGTCATGTGTACAGGAGGGAAAGACATGAAAAATGTCAACGTAAGGAAACTTGCCCTTGCGGGGATACTGGTAGCGGTCGGTATCGTATGCTCGCCGCTGTCGATCCCGGTAGGAGCATCCAAATGCGCTCCGGTCCAGCACTTTATCAATATTCTCGGAGGAGTGTTCTTAGGACCAGGCTATGCGGTGGGTATGGCGTTTGTGACCAGCCTTTTAAGAAATCTGATGGGAACCGGCACACTGCTCGCATTCCCGGGCTCTATGTGCGGAGCTCTGTTGTGCGGCTTACTGTATAAGTACGGAAAACACCTTCCGTTCGCTTATGCGGGAGAGTTGTTCGGAACATCAGTTATCGGCGGTCTTTTAAGCTATCCGATCGCAACACTGATCATGGGAAGTGAGAGCGCAGTATTTGGCTTTGTCATTCCGTTCTTCGTCTCGAGCTGTGGAGGCACCATCATAGCGGCGGTGCTCGTGACAGCGATGAAGAAGATGAAAGTGTTTGATGTCTATCTGGGAAATCTGGATGCAGAGACTCAGAAAATAAAGCACTGATGCAGCATATTTGCAAGGAGATATAACAGTCCAGCCCGCGCCATTCGCAAAGACGCATTCATGACTGAGGACAGTCCAGCCCGCGCCATTCGCAAAGACGCACTGCCGTGCTTACTGCGGCGATGACGCTTCTTTGCGCGATACACCCGGAGGGCGACCGCCGTGCTTGCACGAGCGAGCATCCGACGGGCAATGGACATCGAGCGGCAATGCCGTGAGATGAGCGAGGTATCGCGGTGATCGGGTAGGGGAAGGAATCTTCCCCTATCCGATCTCATTGACTGGCGCTCGGCTCATCAGGAACAGGCCGGACTGATCCTTATGCAAGCATAAATCAGTCCAGCCCATTCCTGATGGCTGAACTGTTAAGTAAGATTGTCTAAAACACATATGAAAAAACGGGGAGCTTGCGTATCAAGCAGGCTGAGAGGAAGATGAATCGCTTCGACCCGCCACCTGATTTGGGTAATGCCAACGTAGGGAATATAGATAAACTACTGATGCGGGCGTACCCTTTTTCAGGGCTTCCCGTTTTTTTATTGCTTTTTTGGAAAAATGAATTACAGAAAAGGCGGAAATACAATGAGAGAATATCTGGAAAATGTAAGAAATACAGTACCGCTGGTACATAATATTACAAACTACGTAACTGTAAATGATGTGGCAAATGTGCTTCTGGCCTGCGGCGGCAGTCCGATCATGTCCGACGAGGCAGAGGATGTAGAAGATATCACGTCTGTCTGCGGCGGTCTTAACATCAACATCGGTACTCTCCACAAGACAAGTATCGAAGGAATGTTCCGCGCAGGAAAGAAAGCAAATGAACTGGAACATCCCGTACTGCTTGATCCGGTGGGCGCCGGCGCCAGCGCGCTGCGCACAAATACAGCGCTGGGGTTAATGAAAGAACTGAAATTGTCCGTGATCCGCGGAAATATATCCGAGATCAAGACGCTTGCTCTCGGAAGCGGTACTACAAAGGGAGTGGATGCTGATGTGGCAGACGCGGTGACGGAAGAAAGTCTTGATGAGGCAGTGGCATTTGTAAAGAAATTTGCGGAAGAAACAGGAACGATTATTGCAGTGACCGGAGCCATCGATCTTGTATCCGACGGCAAGATCTGTTATGTGATCCGCAACGGAAGACCGGAGATGGGAAAGATCACCGGAACCGGATGCCAGCTTTCCGGAATGATGACAGCTTATGTGACGGCAAATTCGGACCACCCGCTGGAGGCAGCAGCAGCGGCTGTCTGTGTGATGGGACTGGCAGGAGAAATCGGGTGGAGCCGGATGCAGGAGGGAGACGGAAACGCTACATACCGCAACCGGATCATTGACTCCATCTACAATATGACGGGCGAAGAACTTGAGAAAGGAGCAAAATATGAGATCAGATAATCATGGTAACTGTAAAAAAGAGGATCTGCTCCTCTACGCAGTCACAGACCGCAGCTGGCTGAACGGGGAGACACTTTATGCCCAGGTAGAGAAGGCATTAAAAGGTGGTGTGACCTTCGTACAGCTCAGAGAAAAAAATCTGGACGAGGTTTCATTTCTCGAGGAGGCGAAAGAGATCCAGAAGCTGTGTGCTCAGTACCATGTACCGTTTGTGATCAACGACAATGTAGAGATTGCAGCTCAGATCAACGCAGACGGCGTTCATGTGGGACAGAGTGATATGGAAGCCGGAGATGTGCGGAAGAAGCTGGGACCGGATAAAATCATCGGCGTGTCCGCCCAGACGGTGGAGCAGGCATTAAAGGCGCAGGCACACGGAGCAGACTACCTTGGTGTGGGAGCGGTATTCCCAACGGGCTCCAAGGCTGATGCAGTGGAAGTAAGCCATGAGACGGTAAAAGCAATCTGCGAGGCTGTGGATATCCCGGTCATTGCCATTGGTGGGATCACAGCGGAAAATGTGACAGAACTTGCCGGAACAGGCATCTGCGGTATCGCAGTGATCAGCGCTATCTTTGCACAGAAAGATATTAAGGGAGCAGCGCAGCATCTGAAAAGCCATACAGAAGAAATGCTGAAAGTACAGCAGTGAAGTGAAATTCAGCAGGCTGACTGCAATAAAAGGAGGATTCGGGAAGATGATCCGTGGAGTGATTTTCGACGTGGACGGGGTGTTGTTAAATTCCATGCCTGTCTGGGAAAACTTAGGAGAACTTTATCTGAACAGACTGGGGATCGAGGCGGAGAAAGGACTTGGGGATACATTGTTTACCATGAGCCTTGAAGAGGGAGCAGGATATCTGATTTCCCATTATAACCTGGATAAGACGCCGGAGGAGATCGTAAAGGGATTGAACCGGGAGGTGCAGGATTTCTACGAGAGGCGGGTTCCGCTGAAAGAGGGCGTCAGGCAGTTCCTTCAGGAGTTTAGGGAGAGGCAGATTCCAATGGTGATCGCTACTTCCGGTGACAGGAAGAACGCGGAAGCTGCTCTGAAAAGGCTGAAAGTCTTTTCGTATTTTCGGGGGATCTTTACCTGTTCTGAAATCGGCAGCAGCAAGAGTCAGCCAGATATCTATTATGCCGCGGCACTCCAGCTTGATACGGAACCTTCCGAGACATGGGTTTTTGAAGATGCGCTTCATGCGCTTCAGACTGCTAAGAAGGCAGGATTTAAAACAGTCGGAGTCTACGACAAGGCCAGCGACCGGAATCTTGCCGATATCTGGAACACGGCGGATATCTATCTGCCGGAGTTCAAGGATTTTAATATATTCTGGAAAAGGGCGTCCGCATAACATAACGCACAGGACGTGCGATCTGACGAATGCGGACACTTTTCAGGATGCAGTTTACATCTGTATCCTTTCAGCGGCAGGCCGGGGGCACCACTTTCTGCCGCTATATAAAATTAATGCTGAGTGTGCAGGACCGGAAAAGCCGGAAGAGGCACAGGAACAAAAGAGGAAAGGATGAGGAAAATGAGAACAGCATTAACAATCGCTGGAAGTGACTCCAGCGGAGGCGCCGGAATTCAGGCAGATATCAAGACAATGACTGCGAATGGTGTGTTTGCCATGAGCGCGATCACTGCACTGACTGCACAGAATACGACCGGCGTAGCAGGAATTATGGAGGCATCTCCTGAATTTCTAAAACAGCAGATTGACTGTATTTTTACGGATATCCGTCCGGATGCAGTCAAGATCGGAATGGTATCATCAGCGGAGCTGATCATTGCCATAGCAGAGAAACTTGCAGAATATCAGGCGGAGAATATCGTAGTCGATCCGGTTATGGTGGCTACCAGCGGGGCAAAGCTGATCAGCGATGACGCGATAGATACGTTGAAGGAAAGGCTGCTCCCCATGGCGGATATTCTGACGCCCAACATTCCGGAGTCGGAAGTGCTCTCAGGCATGGAAATCAGAACCGAAGAAGATATGATAAAAGCCGCAGAGAAGATCAGTGAAAACTATCACTGTGCCGTCCTGTTAAAAGGCGGACATCAGTTAAATGACGCCAATGATCTGCTCTACAGAAACAGAAGCTACCGCTGGTTCTACGGAAAGCGCATTGATAATCCGAATACCCACGGAACAGGCTGCACCCTGTCCAGCGCTATTGCTTCTAATCTGGCGAAAGGATTCGATATGGATACATCCGTAGAGAGGGCGAAAGCATATATTTCCGGTGCGCTGGGAACCATGCTGGATCTGGGAAAAGGCAGCGGCCCGATGAACCATGCCTTTGACATTACAGGGGAATATGTAAAAACTCCGGAAGATATAGCTAAGGGAACACCGGAAAGTACATTGACAGAAACAGATATGCCTTCTGCAGGAAAGGAGACAGTCTGACATGGAATCAAAACGTACCTCAGTATATGAAAACAGCCTGATCTGGTTCGGCGCGGGTGTATCCATTGCAGAGATCCTGACCGGAACATATCTTGCCCCTCTTGGATTTCAGAGAGGCCTTGCGGCGGTCATCATCGGACATATCATCGGATGCTGTATGATGTTCTTCGCAGGTCTGATCGGCGCGAGAATGAGAAAGAGCGCCATGGAGACAGTGAAAATGAGTTTCGGGCAGAAAGGCGGTCTGCTTTTTGCCGTACTCAATGTCCTCCAGCTTGTCGGTTGGACAGCCATCATGATCTATGACGGAGCTCTTGCCGCTAATGGTATCTTCCATACCGGAGCATGGGTGTGGTGCATTGTGATAGGCGCACTGATCGTCCTCTGGATCGCAGTCGGAGTGACGAACCTTGGCAAGATTAATACGATTGCTATGGCGGCACTCTTTATCCTGACGATCCTGCTGTGCAGGGTTATCTTCTTCGGTGGTTCAGACGCAGGCATGGAGCTGAGCAGTGACGCTATGAGTTTCGGCGCGGCGGTAGAACTGTCTGTAGCAATGCCGCTCTCCTGGCTGCCTGTTATAAGTGACTATACAAGAGAGACGGAAAAACCAGTGAAAGCTACTGCGGCGAGTGTTATCGTCTACGGACTGGTGAGTTGCTGGATGTATGTGATCGGTATGGGAGCAGCCATCTATACCGGCGAGACAGATATTGCCGTGATCATGGCAAAAGCCGGACTCGGTATTGCGGCGCTTCTGATCGTGATCTTTTCTACTGTTACGACTACGTTCCTTGATGCATATTCAGCGGGCGTGTCATCCGAGTCCATATTTGCGAAACTGAAAGGAAACCATGTGGGCATCGTGGTAACGGTGATCGGTACGATCGCGGCCATCATTTTCCCGATGGATGATATCACGGATTTTCTCTATCTTATCGGTTCCGTGTTCGCTCCTATGATCGCGGTGCAGATCGCGGATGTGTTCATCCTAAGAAAAGAAAAGAAGCTTACAGATTTCGACTGGAAGAATCTGATCATCTGGCTGATCGGATTTATCGTCTATCGGTGGTTCATGACGATCGATATACCGGTGGGAAATACACTGCCGGATATGGCGGTAGTGATCGTGCTCTGTCTGATCGTGGAAGGAGTATCTGCAAAAATCTCCGGCAGGAAAGTATAAAGGGCTGATCAGGGAGATCCGCCGCCGGTATCGTTTTCTTGTTCCGGCAGAAACGGCAGCGACGGTGTTTCCCGGATAAACTGCTTCGGCGTCATGCCGTACTTTTTCTTAAATTCCCGATAGAAATACGACAGGTTGGAAAAACCGCATGACATAGAAACATCAAGTACGGACTGGCCGCCCTGCGCTAAGCGTGAGGCGGCTTTTTCCAGCCTCAGATTCTTGATGTATTCCAGACAGGATACGCCGATGTATTTCTTGAAAAAGCGCATAAAATGATATTCGCTGAAAAAGCACAGGCGCGAAAGCTGGGGAATCGTCAGCTCTTCTGCGTAGTGTTCTCTGATATATTCGAGGACCAGCTTAAGTTTGGCGGTGTGTTCATCTTCAAGCTGCGGCCGGCTATTTTCTGTCTGCCTGTAGGGCAGCAGGAGTGCTATGGAACAGAGCAGCAGAGCCTTGAGCATCATTTCGTAGCCGGGATGCATTTCGGTGTATGACTGTTCTGTTTCATGAAAGACCTCCAGAAGTTTAGGATAGACGGGATGGTCTTTTTTTATGATATAAGGGAGCATCAGTGTATGCCGGCTGATCGGGTTTAAGTATTTTACAGCGCATATATCAGCAGAGTCTGCATTCAGATAATCCATGTGAAAGACATAAGTCGTAGATGTCATTTCCGTGCCCGGTTCTATGCTGATGGAATGGAGTTCGGCAGGGGGGATGAACAGAAGATCGCCGGTCTGTGCCTTGTAATTTTCAAGGTGTATATGATAGGTACAGGTTCCTTCCGTGATCAGTGTCAGCTCTGCTTCCTCATGCCAGTGAGCCGTGACAGCCGGGTAGAGATCCGAGAGTTTTGTGATGTATCTTTTCAGCGGAAACATCTTTTCACCGTGCTGTGCGTTCTCTTTTTGTGCCGGTGACAGATCAAAAGCAGATTTCATAAAACCACCCTCCTAAAAAGCAGAATTGTGTTATTAATTCAAATGATTGTGCAAGATTTCTCTTCTCTTTAAGCATATAATAACAGCATCATACAAGAAACGCAAGATACCATACCAAAAGAGAGGAGTGTATTTCTATGAAAAGGAAATGGTGGCATGACAAGACAGCATATCAGATCTACCCGAAGAGTTTTCTTGACACGAACGGCGACGGGATCGGAGATCTTAAGGGGATCATCTCAAAGTTAGATTATCTCAAAGATCTGGGAATTGACATTATCTGGCTTTCCCCGATCTATCAGTCTCCGTTTGTGGACCAGGGATATGATATATCCGACTATTACAAGATTGCAGAAGAGTTTGGCACGATGGAGGAGTTCGACGAGCTGCTCGCTGAGACGAAGAAGCGCGGTATGTATGTCCTGATGGATCTGGTGATAAACCACTGTTCCGACAAGCATGAGTGGTTTCAGAAAGCGCTGAAAGATCCGCATGGGAAATATGCCGGATATTTCCATTTTGTAAAAGGTAAGGACGGCAAGGAGCCCAGCAATTACCGTTCCTATTTCGGCGGAAGCGCATGGGAGCCGGTGCCGGGAACAGATCTGTATTATCTGCATATGTTTGCAAAAGAACAGCCGGATCTCAACTGGGAGAACCCGGAACTGAGACAGGAGATCTATAAGATGATCAACTGGTGGCTTGACAAAGGGCTGGCAGGGTTCCGCATCGACGCGATTATCAATATCAAGAAAGACCTGAGCTTCCCGTCCTTTGAGCCGGACGGTCCGGACGGACTGGCTTCCTGCGTGAAGATGGTAGAGGAAGTACAGGGTGTCGGAGATTATTTTGAAGATATAAAGAAAAATACATTCGAGAAATATGATGCATTTACAGTTGCGGAAGTCTTCAATATGAAAGATGATGAGCTTGCAGAGTTCATTGGCGACGAAGGACATTTCTCAACAATGTTTGATTTCAGTGCACATACGCTCGCACAGGGAGAAAGCGGATGGAACAACAGCAGAAAGCCGTCACTCAAAGAGTGGCGTGACACTATTTTTGCTTCCCAGAAGAGGATGCAGGAAGTCGGATTCCCGGCAAATATTATTGAAAATCATGACGAGCCGAGAGGCGCGAGCCGTTTTCTTCCGGAGTATGCACAGAATGAGACGGGCAAGAAAATGCTTGCCACAACATCCGTGTTCCTGTATGGCATTCCCTTTATCTATCAGGGACAGGAAATCGGCATGACCAACTGCAGGAGGAATGATATCTCGGAATATGACGATATCAGTACAAAGGATCAGTACCGGGAGGCCCTGGCAGCAGGCTGCAGCCGGGAACAGGCGTTGGAGTACTGCTATGAGAACAGCAGAGATAATGCAAGGACACCTATGCAGTGGAGCGACGAAAAAGGGGCAGGATTCACGGCCGGAACCCCGTGGCTTGCACTCAATCCGAATTACACAGAAATCAATGTGGAAAACCAGGCAGAACGTCCGGATTCTGTACTGTCCTACTATAAAAAGCTGCTTGCACTGAAAAAATCTCCGGAATATAAGGATACATTTACATACGGAAGATTTGTTCCGGATTATGAAGATAAAGAAGGTGTCTTCGCTTATCACAGAATTTCCGGCAATGACACGGAAAAAGCCTGCGTGCGTGGAATGGAAGTGGAGGATGGAGAGAAAGATGTATCTCAGGATATCCTCATCGCAGCAAATTACGGTACAGAGCTGTGTACATTGAAGCTTGCCGGCCGGTCAGGAAAGGTGCTCCTGTCCAATGCGGGAAAAGAAGAGAAAGGAACCCGTGAGATCACAGAAGCAGGGAGCATTACTCTTGAAAGCTGTGAGGCTGCAGTAATCTTACTATAAATATTATCTTGTTATTTCTCCGTACTTCTTATACAATAGTAGACAAATGCAAGTGTCGGAGCGAAGGGAGCGGCTGCGTATGCGGCCGCTCTTTCCGCGGCACGGCCAATTTAAGGAATGGAGAATAAAAAATTATGGATGGTTCTATGTTTATCGGAACATGGTGGGCATTGATTCCGCCCCTTCTGGCGATCATTCTCGCCTTTGTAACAAAAGAAGTGTACAGTTCGCTTTTCCTCGGAGTAGCTGTGGGCGCCATGCTCTACAGCGGATTTCATCCGTGGGAGTCGTTTGTGAATTTCTTTGAGATCATGAAGGACAGTATGAATCTGAATATTCTGATCTTCGACGTTTTGCTCGGCATGATCATTGTGCTGATGGCAAAGACCGGGGGATCGGCCGCTTACGGAAAATGGGCAGGGACTAAGATCAAGTCAAAGAAAAGCGCGCTTCTTGCGACTACAGGTCTGGGAATCCTGATCTTTGTGGATGATTATTTCAACTGCCTGACTGTAGGGTCGGTCATGCGTCCTGTGACGGACCGCTACAAAGTATCCAGGGCCAAACTTGCATATATCATTGACTCCACCGCAGCTCCGGTGTGTATCATCGCACCCATCTCAAGCTGGGCGGCGGCCGTGAATTCCTATGTGCCGGAAGATGCGGGTATTACCGGTTTTCAGCTCTTTCTACGGACGATCCCATACAATCTGTATGCGATCCTTACGCTGTTCATGGTAGTCTTTGTCACCGTGACGGCATTTGATTTTGGATTGATGAAAAAGCATGAGGATAATGCGGCAAAAGGCGATCTTTTTACAAGCGGTGCGGAGGAATTTGAACAGATATCAGAAGACGAAGTGAACCCGAATGGAAAAGTGATCGATCTTGTTCTTCCTGTTGCCGTACTGATCGTGTCGGCCATCGGGGCAATGATCTATACGGGATATCTGGGCGGGGCTACAGATGTGATCACGGCATTTTCAGGATGTGATGCGGAGACAAGTCTGATTTTTGCGACTATGATCACGATTTTCTTCATGCTCATCCTGTACCTGCCGAGAAAAGTGGTGACGTTCAAAGGCTTTATGGACAGCCTTGCAGAAGGGTTTAAACTGATGGTGCCGGCGGTGACTATTCTGATTTTTGCATGGTCGCTGAAAGGAGTGGGCGACGCTCTTGGACTTGCGGACTTTGTGGGTCATATCGTAGGAGACAATGCGTCTGCCAGCATATTTATCCCTGTCGTAATGTTTGCGGCTGCAGTATTCCTTTCGTTTTCAACAGGAACGTCGTGGGGAACATTTGCAATCCTTGTGCCTATCGCGACGGCTATGTTCTCCGGAGGCGCGGATCTGGAGATGATGGTGATCTCTGTATCGTCAGTCCTTGCAGGGGCTGTGTGCGGGGATCATATATCGCCGATCTCCGATACTACGGTCATGTCCTCGGCGGGAGCCCAGAGTAATCATATCAATCATGTATCTACGCAGATGCAGTATGCAGCGGTCGTGGCGGCAGTCTGCCTTGTAGGGTATGTGATCGCCGGAATAGTGCATATATGGTGGGTTGTTCTCGGAATCAGCGTACTGCTTTTGACAGGAGTGCTCATGGTGATCCGAAAAGTGACACAGGTAAAGCAGCAGAGCAGGTAAATCGTAGAAATAAAAGCGGCCGGCAGACAGCAGATGTCTGTCCGGCCGTCACTTGTATCAGGAGGAAAAATGATGGGAAAAGGAAAGAGAGCTATTATCCATGCGCCATACATTGACCAGAGCGTGCGCTATCCTACCGGATGTGAGAGTGTCTCAGCCGTAATGCTGCTTCAATATCTTGGAATCGATATTACTGTGGATGAATTTATTGAAATGTATCTTGAAAAACGAGATTTAGAAGAGAAAGAGGGACTCCTTTTCGGACCTGACCCGCGAAAATATTTTTGCGGGAGTCCGTATGACGAAGATGCATTCGGCTGTTATGCGCCGGTGATCGTAAATGCCCTTGAAAAGGTGTTTTTAGATGTGGAATCAGGGAAGTGCAGTACAAAGCATGAGACAGCGGCATACCGGGCGGTTGATGAGACCGGCACGCCGATGGAGAAACTTCTGATAAAGTATATCGATCACGGAATGCCGGTGATCTGCTGGGCGTGCATTGATATGCGTGAACCGGTCGTCGGTCCGCAGTGGCACCTTTTTGAGGCTGCAGCAGGTCAGACTCAGGATGGGATTTTTACGTGGATATCCAATGAACACTGCATGCTTCTGGTGGGGTACGATGAAGACAATTATTATTTCAATGACCCGCATAACGGAAACGGACTGACCGGATATCCGCGGGAAATTACGGAAAAACGCCACCGCGCACAGTATATGCAGGCGGTGGGCGTTACTTTTATTGCATAGTCTTTTTTGTAAGCAGTTCGTGCATCACGATCATGAGAATGAGCAGCATCATCAGATAAACCGGAAAGAGGGTGATACTGATATGGTTGGCGATCAGCCCGAACAGAGGCGGCATGAGGCAGGTTCCGATATAAGCGCTTGCCATCTGTACTCCGATAACTGCTTGTGATCGTCCTGCGCCGAAGTGATCCGGCGTAGAGTGGATGATGCAGGGATATACAGGCGCGCATCCCAGTCCGATCAGAATCAGCCCTGCAAGGGATACGATGTGCGGACCGGGCAGGAGCATGACAACGATGCCGGCTGCAATAATTCCCTGCCCCAGACGGATCATCTGTACATCATTCAGTTTCATTGTAATAAAACCGCTGATCGCACGTCCTACAGTGATGCCGATGAAGAACATTCCGGCAAAACGTGCGGCAGTTTCCGCAGGAATTCCTTTAAACAGGTTGAGATAACTGCTGGCCCACAGGCTGGCAGTCTGTTCGATCGCACAGTAGCAGAAGAAGCAGAGCATGACCTCCTTTGCGCCGGGAATCTGTATGATTTCTGCAAGTGAGAGCGGTTTACCGTGCATTTCTTCCGGAGTTTCGTCTGACGCCTGTACTCCGGTCCTGTTTTTCTGTTTCGTCCAGAGTGGAAGGCTGAAGATAAGGAAGGCTGTCAGGATAATCTGAAGTATGCCGATATAGAGATAACCGGAATTCCATGTCTTTCCTCCGGAAAGAGCGAATCCCATGATGTAAGGTCCGAGCGTTGCGCCTACGCCCCACATACAGTGCAGCCAACTCATGTGATGACTCTTATAGTGCAGCGCAACATAGTTGTTTAATGCTGCATCCACGCTGCCGGCGCCAAGACCGTATGGAACAGCCCATAGACAGAGTATCCAGAAGGAATGAGTAAAAGAAAATCCCAGCAGGGCAACAGCGGTCATTGCCACACTGATGGCCGTAACTTTTCCGGTGCCAAGTTTCCGTGTCAGACGATCGCTCTGCAGACTGGAAATGATCGTGCCAAGGGAAATGATCATGGATATGATCCCTGCGTAAGAGACAGGAACATTAAATTCCGTATACATCGTAGGCCACGCAGAACCCAGCAGGGCGTCCGGAAGCCCAAGGCTGATAAAAGCCAGGTATATGATTGCGAGTAATAAGTGTGTCATGTTGATTTCTCCTTTGATGTAATAAGCTGATAATATGAGTTGCCCATTTGTCGGGCAACTCATATTATTATACCTGCATATATTCGGAATTGCTTGCAGTATTCTGCAAGATTATAACACAATTGTGCCAGTTGGAGACTGCTCCTCCTGGCGAAAAAGACAGCAATATGAAGACAAGAAAGCAGACAGAAAAATTCCCTCAGTCATCTGGAGTGGCTGAGGGAAAGTTAACGCTTAGATTAGTCTGTGTACCAATTAAACGGAAGGAGGGAGTACGGCTTCGTTTCCCTCTCCGAAATATTACAGCAGATTGATGCCGTGGGCGAGTGCCTCTTCTGTCACATCGTCCGGCCATAGGGAAGACTGTACCTCTCCGATATGAGCTTTTCTCAGGTAATACATGCAGATACGTGACTGTCCGATACCGCCGCCTACTGTGTAGGGAAGCTCCTTGTTCAGCAGTGATTTCTGGAACGGCAGTTCCGCCCGCTCTTCACAGCCCGCAGTCTTGAGCTGGCTCTTAAGAGACGCTTCGTCTACGCGGATGCCCATGGAAGAGAGCTCCAGCCCTATATCGAGCACCGGATAATACACGATAATATCTCCGTTTAATTCCCAGTCGTCATAGTCCGGCGCACGGCCGTCATGTTTCTCGCCTGATGCGAGAATCTTGCCGATCTGTGAGATAAATACGGCGCCTTTTTCTTTTGCAATCTTATGTTCCCGTTCTTTCGGAGTGCAGTCCGGATACATATCTTCAAGTTCCTGAGAAGTGATGAAAAAGATATCATCTGGAAGAAGGGGTTCAATGTAGTTGTATCTTCTGGATATATAATCCTCAGTGTCCTTCAGGGCGTTGTATACTTTGCGCACTGTATACTGAAGCGTCTCCATATTGCGCTCTTCTTTGGAGATGATCTTCTCCCAATCCCACTGATCCACATAGAGAGAGTGGATATTGTCGGTATCCTCATCCCGGCGGATGGCGCTCATATCAGTATAGAGGCCTTCCCCTGAATGGAAGCCGTATTTCTTCAGCGCATAACGTTTCCATTTCGCAAGAGAGTGAACAATCTCAGCTTCTGCATCGCTCTGTTCTTTAATACCGAATGATACAGGGCGCTCCACACCGTTTAAGTTGTCGTTCATGCCCGTCTCCGGGCGGACAAACAGAGGAGCGGATACACGTGTCAGATGCAGGGATTTGGCAAGCGCCCGCTCAAAATGGTCTTTTACTTCCTTGATGGCCACCTCTGTCTCCCGGATTGTGAGAGGAGAGGAATAGCCCTCTGGTATTTTCAGGTTTTCCATTGTTAAGACTCCTTATCATGAATTCAGTAATTTTGACATTTCCATTCTATTTTAATGGCAGCAGATATAGAAGTCAACATGAAAGAAGGATTGAAAAGAATCGCTAAAGTTGACATATCTCACCGGAGCTACACAGAAAGGACATAATTTTACCCTATAAATAAACTGTAATCGGTGGATTATGATAACAGGTGGGAAACGCTATAAATGTACAAACGAAGAATTTTCTATACTATTATTATGGGTACCGCAATCGTATTTACGGCCTGCGGAACGCAGATGTAGCAAACAAAACAGGTGAAACAGATACTGAAACTGCTGCCCCAAAAATCACCAACATCTCTTCTAAGATATATTCTTTTCTGAATGAATAAAATAATTGACTGAAAATAATAAAATAATAAAAATAATTTCTAAAAACTTATTGACAAAATAAGAATAAAGAGTTATTATAATTTCAACAAATAAAACTGATTGAAAGTTTTATAAAACCCATTGAATACCGGAAATGAGAAATAGGTAATCAGATATAGAGAAAAATCATAATGACGAGAAAGTTATGAGAGAAG
>DWXI01000004.1 GCA_019119265.1 Candidatus Mediterraneibacter intestinigallinarum
ATATACTTTGCAAACAAATTATTTCCTCCGATGCCCATATAGGAAATGCCGGAATATCCGTTTTGCCACTCCATTCTGTATACAAGTCCTTCTCTTCCGCCTTCTTTCCCAATGAGATAATCTGTCATCCCGATATTGCCTGTAAGTATGGCAACATATATATCCGGAGCGTTTGTATCCATTACCCGGTCTTTCCATTCGACCCTCCGGACAGATAGTCCGTGGGAACGTATTTCCAGCTTTTGGAGCAGCATATCGAGATACCGGGGCTGATCCGCCATAAAAGCAGTTTTCTTCACCGGTTCCTGCAGATACTGATATATTTTTTTCACATGAGGGATCAGCTTTGAGTTTATTGGAAATCTTACAGGAATTCTTACGACGCCTTCCTTTTCTTCCGGTTCCCATCCTGTCAGGAGCATACGGAAAGCATCCATATTATTGTTCCTTGCCGCGGCGCAAAGTAAAAGCCGCAGCATGCTGTCCTTCATGTTGTTCTCGTTCATGCTTTTCTGTAAGATATCAAGTTTCTCCTGAAAAGAACAAAGATAACTCCGGCTCTGTGCATCTCTTTCTTCCATGACCATATACGCCAGTTCATCTGCCGCCTGGTAGAAACGGGCAGGCTGCTCCCTGTTCTTCCTCCTTTTTCCTTCATGACCTGTCGGTAATGTCAACGGCATGGTTTACTCCTCCTTCCTATTCACACGGCAGTTCAAAATCCTCAGGGAATTCCGGCGGACCGAACTGCGGATCATAAAGCTTCTCCCAATGACTTTCCGGCATTTTACGGATCATTTCGAGGGTTTCCCGGTCATCACACTGATGTACTATATCCCTGAGCTTATCTTGCCTGAGATCCAGTTTCATTCCCTGCTTGAGCAAGAACCGGATCGTATCCGTTCTCCGGCCCATGATCGCCGCCTCCATTGTCGTATAATAGACCGGCCCTCCATTTTCAGGCAAATACATATACTGCATCTCATCAAATGAGAATTCAATTTTGGTCCCTGTTATGCACCATCTTCCCTGACTCTCTTTCTGCCGGGGTATCCAAAGATGCATATACATAGGCCGCGTCAGCTCTCTGCATATCTGCGGACTGACTCCCTGTACGGGCATTCCTTCCCTGATCCATTTATCCAGTTTCTCATTCTCACCTGTCAGTGCAAAATATACAGGTTCTGTCAGGCGGTAACTGAGCTTGTATTCTCCGATCTTCATCTCCCCCTCTCTCATTTTGATATACCGGCTGATATCAGGCTCTTCTTTAATTATCATATTTCTCCTCCTTTTCCCTTCTCTGACATTCTGAATCCGATCTTATACGTCTGCCGTCTTCCCGGCAGGATATCCCGCACAGCCTGTTCCATCTCGTTTCTCCTGATCACAAAGTCAGGTTCTCTGTTATTTCTTCTTTTTTCGCCCAGCGCACGCACACAGTAGTTTGATATCGATGCTTTCAGAAACCGTCTTGCTTCTCTTGCATTTCCAAAGTTTTCGCCCTGCTGCGCCCGCATTTTTTCAAAAAATGATCTGATAAACTCTTCATTTCCCTCCTCTATGGTGCAATGCTCTTTTTCCGCCATCAGATACAGGATCTGCAGCAGTTCTCCATCCGTATAGGAAGGAAACCGTATTACTCGTGAAATACGGCTTTTAAGTCCCGGATCCTGATTTAAGAATTCTTCCATCTTGTCCGGATAAGTAGCAAAAATAACGGTAGTCTGCGGTCTCTGCTCCATAAATCGGACGAATTCTGTAACTGCCTCTTTCGTAAATTCATCATTTCCACTCATTCCTCCTGCTTCATCTACAAACAGGATTCCGCCGTCAGCCTTATCAAAAAGCTTTTTGATCTTCGGCGCCGTATGCCCCAGATACTGTCCTACGATATCAGCTCTTGAGGCGCTGACAAACGCCCCGCTTGTAACGCGGGCCTTTGAAAGTATCTCGGCATATAAAGCAGCCACTACAGATTTTCCTGTTCCCGGCTGACCTGCGAAAGCCAGATTGTATCCTGTATGCATAAAGTCCGTTCCTTCTCTTTCTCCAAGAAGAATACGTTCCGCACAGACCTTTTCAATCTGTCTTTTCACTTCTTTTAGTCCGATCATCCGTTTCAACCTGTCCTCCGGCTCTTCTCTCTCCCTGATCTGAGGCAATATAAAATCTTCCGCCGTCAAAGTATGAGACTGCCTCATCCCGGCATTGAGCATTGCCTGGTCGGCATACCTGAAGATATCATTTAACTCAAAGCGCTGATTCCTGTATCTCAGGAGTCTCGCTGTAAGCTCCCGGCAATCCAGCTCTTTTTCCTGTTCATATCCGCAGAGAACAAGATACTCTTTTAATGCATCTTCATAATACGAAGATTCCGGCTTTGGCACGTGGATCAATCGATATCCCTGATCGAACATAAGCTGTTCCAGTTCAAATCTGCATGCCGAAATATTTTTTACCCATAATATGATCATCCTTGAGGTCATAAAAGCAAGCTTCTCCGGCAGTTTCTCGCTGAACTCGTTTCCACAGTCTATAAAAAGGAAATCAGGATCCGTCTCATTAGCCTCGCTTTGTCTGTTCTCCGATGTGATAAAAGAAATAACCGCCCCCATTTCATCCCCGGAATCTTTTACAAATTCTTCCTGTCTGCGTATCAGACAGTCGTACCCGGAATCCTCCTGTTCCGGATCATCCCACAGTATACCATCCCACTCCTGTTCTTCTTCCTGTGATGAACTCTCGTCACAGGCGGCTGTAAGGCTTAACAGAGCCGCCGCGGCCTGAAACGCCGGATCACGGTCCGGCGCGTGGAGGATATACCTTCTGCTCACCCCGCTCATCAAAGGAACCTGAAAGACTCGAACTGTATCCGCAAGGTGGGCGGCCCGGGCAATCACATCCGGATCCGTCCGCTCACATCTCAGGATATGATTTCCATCTATTTCCTGTATCACTACAGGCTGTATAAACGATCTGATCTTCTCTGTATCCATGATCATTCCCCTTTCTTTATCTGTCTGCTGATCTCATTTTTCAGCTCTCTCCTGCTGATTCCTGTTCCGTTTACCTCTCTGTAAAGCCTGTCATAGGTCTGATTCTCTCTGAGAGCAAGAAGATATCCTGTATTACGGTTGCAGCAGATACTCGAGAGAAAGTACTCCATCTCTGCTCCTTTTCCACTTCCTTCTTCAATGCAGTTCAGACAATTCTCCAGTCTGAGATGCCATTGGTCAAGCTGACTGTTCATCCTGGTAATATCTGCTTTGCCTTCTTCGCCGGACCTAAGTTTTCTGAAATGCTCCGACAGAACGAGCCCATCGTCTCCCAGACGTTTCAGGATAATACATATAACCGCCCATCTTGACTGAAAGTCAAGCCTTTTCAAAAGTTCGGCTGCCGGCCTGAAATCTCTGTTTTCCAACAGTCTGTCAATCTCTCCGTTTCTGAGAAGCACTTTGTACAATTCATAATAGCTGTAAAACGTTCCGGCGGTTTCTTCATCTTGTATAAACTGTGTGATCAGAGATATGTCCACCTTATAACCGAATTTCTCATAGCCTGTCAGTGCATTGGACAGATCCTCCCATCCTCTGGGCGTTACGATACTCAAATCCTTCCTGTTCTTATGAAACACATATATGCTTTCATGATTGTTTCGGATAAAACTGATAACAGTAGGATGCATTGCCCTGTTTTCAGCATATCGGATCCATGTGTCCGCATCGGGCTCCACCGAAATAATACGGATCCTGTCGCGGGTCACCGCGTCGAATCTTCTGGCAGACCTGTTATATTCCACCGGATTTCCCGCCGATACGATCACCCAGCCCCGGGGAATCTTATGGGTACCGAAAGATTTGTTCTGAAGGAACTGGAGCATGACTGCCAGCATGGTCTCTGAGACACAGTTTACTTCATCCACAAAAAGGATACCTTCTTTCCGGCCCTGCGCAATACTGCGATAGACGGCGTCTATGATCTCCGGCATCGTATATCTGGTGGATTCATAAGAACTTCCGCAGCATTCTTCATTTACGATAGCAGGGAGCCCGACAGCACTCTGTCTTGTGTGATGAGTCAGACTGTAACTGACAAACCCGATCCCGCATTCTTCCGCTGCCTGCTCCACAATCTCCGTTTTGCCAATGCCAGCCGGTCCTAAAAGAAAAATCGGTCTCTGTTTATTCTGAGGCAATAGGTAATTGCCATCCTTATCTTTGGCAAGATAGATCGTCACACTTTCCTTTATAGCTTTCTTTACATCACTGATATTTGTCATATGTTCCATAACTTTTTCTCCTTTTCACATCCGCTTTCATTCCACTTTTTCAGTTCATCTTCTGCAAGTTTATATTTCAGCACCCATTCAGGTATCCAGTCATTCGAGCCAAATGTATTTTCTTCCGGAGGAAAGACAAATATTGTCTTATAGTCCGGCTCGGAATCCGGGAAATCTCCGCAGCCGTCAGAAAAATAGATCAAAGCCGAAGGCTTATCCATCTCCCCTGTTTCTCTTTTGTCTCGTATAAGCCTGAATACAGGTGTGAAGTCCGTGCCTCCCCAGCCATACATTTCCTGTATTTCAAGCTGCTCCGTCTCCTCCGGCTGATCCAGCACCTTTACATCCCTGATCTCTGTATCACACTGAACGACCCATACCATACCTTTCCAGATTCCTGCTTCTTTTAACAGATGCATTGTCAGTCCGAGAAAGGAGGATGCATAATCTTCACATGAACCGGAAGTATCAATTGCAATGACCAGATCTCTGACCGCCTGCTGCTCTGTACACTCACTCGGCTCTATAAACGGTCTGTTGCCATATATCTCTATTCCGGCTGAATACCACAAAGGGTCGAACTCCAGATCCGAATCATGCACCTCGGAAATCCTGCATATTTCCCTTATAATCCTTTCATAGCTCAGGTTCTCTCCGCCAGATGCGGTGACTTGCATCTGCATATCACCTTTTTTGTTTCCCCACATCCTGTCTGATCCGGCGCCTGTGAATCCTGCCATCTGCGAAAGGTGTTCTCTCATATACTCCCAGTCTTTTCCTGCCGTTCCGATACCGTTTTCTTCCCGCTCCATCTGCTCTGCCAGCGGATTCTTTTCAAACCAGTTATCATGACTGTCTGATTTAAGTATCCTGCCAAACTGTATCATATTAAGGGATCTCTGCCTGTCCTTCCTGCACCACCACAGGAACTGGAAGAACGATCTGCTCTCTGTCTCTTTTTTCAAAGAAGAAAAAAGTTCCCTATAATCTCTGGGAATAGCAGGGGGGTTCCCTGTCAGTTTCTTCATTAGAAGGGCCGCATACAGATCAGCGCAACTGTCAAAAAGAGTTCTGTCAGTTTCATCCTTTTTCTTCATATGCCCTGCCAGGCAATGTGTAATAATATGAAGATATCTGTGCTTTAACGCCCGATACTCCTTCTGCTTCCCCATAAAATCACCAAGAATGTATTCCGTGTTATAAAACAGATATTTTGAATCCGTACTCATATACTTTTCCCCGGGATCAGGGATCAAAGTCAGGTAATAAAACGCCGGTGTCAGATAACGGTATTCCTGCGCCAGATCTTTCTGTATGAAACGGATTGCTTTCTCCGCCATCAGATCCCGGTCCGACTTTTTCATATAACCACCTCCGTGAAACAACTTTATGAAATATCTTCTATTGGAAAGAAATTTTCTTTCCCCTGCTTCGCGGTCACTTTAACATAATCTCAAAGAAGATAACATGCAGATGTTGATTTTTTTTTGGCCGGAGATAAACTTTTTTCATCAGTTGTATGTTTTTTTGATTAGGGGAAAAGATCGAGATCAAATACCTTTAGAAATGTCAAGAGGATTATTGAAATAATTTTAAGATCGATCGGTTTTTTATTGTTTTCCCTATAACCAGGCTTAAAAAAGAAGAATCCGATTGATACAACATTTTTACATATTTCTGCACGTAATTTTTATAGACGGATCCGACCGTTTTCGGTTATACTGAAAACAGAATACGAACCGTGATTCATATTTCATTTTAAAACTGAGGAGGATCATCAGATGAAAGAGAAATTATTTGACCAATTTGCAGAACTTTTCGGAAATACCGACGGGGCACGCTTTTATTTTTCACCGGGCCGCGTCAATCTGATTGGTGAACACACAGATTACAACGGGGGGCATGTCTTCCCCTGCGCTCTCACAATGGGTACATACGGAGCGGCCAGAAAACGCGACGACCGTACAATGCATTTCTATTCTATGAACCTGGATAAATTCGGAGTCGTTGAGGCTTCACTGGACGACCTGACAAACAAAAAGGAATATAACTGGGCAAACTACCCGCTTGGGGTCGTATGGGCCTTTGCCGAGAAAGGCTATCTTCTGGACAGCGGCTTTGATATGGTCATCTGGGGAAATATCCCCAACGGATCCGGACTTTCCTCTTCCGCATCCCTGGAAGTTCTCACAGGCGTTATCCTGACTGACCTTTTCGGCATCACAGATTTAAGCATGACTGACCTGGCGCTGATCGGACAGTATTCTGAAAATAATTTCAACGGCTGCAACTGCGGCATCATGGATCAGTTTGCAGTCGCTATGGGCAAAAAGGACAATGCAATCTTTCTTGACACAAACACAATGAAGTACGAATATGCTCCGATCCAGCTGGAAGACGCAAAGATCGTGATCACCAACAGTAAGGTAAAACACAGCCTTGTAGATTCCGCATACAACGACAGACGTCAGGAGTGTACAGACGCCCTCGCTGCTCTTAAGACAAAGCTGGACATCAATGCTCTTGGCGATCTGACTCCTGAAGAGTTTGAAGCAAACAAAGAACTTATCACGGATCCCGTTCAGCTGAAACGTGCAAAACATGCCGTCTATGAAAATCAGCGCACGATCGACGCTGTAGCAGCGTTAAAGGACGGTGACTTGACAAAGTTCGGTCAGCTCATGAACCAGTCTCACATCTCTCTGCGTGATGACTATGAGGTTTCCTGCGAAGAGATCGACATCCTTGTAGACCTTGCATGGCAGATCCCGGGCGTGATCGGTTCCCGTATCACAGGCGGCGGATTTGGCGGCTGTACGGTCAGCATCGTAAAAAATGAGTCTGTAGATACATTTATCGAGAGCATTGGTAAAACTTACAAAGAGAAAGTCGGTCACGAGGCTGAATTCTACACAGTAGATATCGGAGACGGAGCTTCCAGACTGGACTGATCCTCTGTCATAACTCTATAACACATGATGCCGGTGCCGGTATTGCGCACCGGCAATACTTTGCCGAAAGGAGATTTATCATGATATATGAATCAATCAAAAAACTGGTACAGTATGGGATCAGCACAGGGCTTACCCCCGAGTCTGAAAGGATCTATACAACAAATCTGCTGCTTGATCTCATGAAAGAAGACGATTATGAAGATGTGGTCTGTGATCTGGATGACATTGTTCTGGAGGACGTCTTAAAAGATCTGCTCGATGAGGCTGTAAAGCGCGGCATTATCGAAGACAGCATTACATACCGGGATCTGTTTGACACGAAACTGATGAACTGTCTCGTTCCGCGTCCGGTTCAGGTTCAGGAGAAATTCTGGAAAGAATATGAAAAGTCTCCGGAAGATGCCACAGCTTATTATTACAAATTAAGCCAGGACACCAACTATATCCGCCGCGACCGCATTGCACGCGACCGAAAGTGGACGGTAGATACACAATACGGCACTCTCGATATCACGATCAATCTCTCCAAACCCGAGAAAGATCCGAAAGCAATCGCCGCTGCAGGAGCTGCGAAGTCATCTTCTTATCCGAAATGCCAGCTCTGTATGGAGAACGAAGGCTATGCCGGACGTGTAAACCACCCGGCCCGCGAGAATCACCGTATCATCCCGATCACGATCCAGGGAAAGAAATGGGGATTCCAGTACTCACCTTATGTATATTACAACGAGCACTGCATCGTGTTTAACGGCGAGCACATCCCGATGAAGATCGACCGCAATGCATTTGCAAAGCTGTTCGATTTCATCAAGCTCTTCCCCCACTACTTCCTCGGCTCCAACGCTGACCTGCCGATCGTAGGCGGTTCTATCTTAAGCCACGATCACTTCCAGGGCGGACATTACACATTCGCAATGGCAAAGGCTCCGATCATTGAAAACTTTACAGTAGCAGGCTACGAGGATGTAGAAGCCGGCATCGTAAAATGGCCTCTGTCCGTTATCCGTCTGCGCGGAAAGGATACAGAGCGCATCATCGATCTTGCCGACCACATTCTCGGCAAATGGCGCGCTTACACCGATGAGGGCGCATTTATCTATGCGGAAACAGACGGAACACCGCACAATACGATCACTCCGATCGCGCGCATGAAAGACGGATTGTACGAGCTGGATCTGACTCTCAGAAACAATATCACAACTGAGGAGCATCCGCTGGGCGTTTACCATCCCCACGCGAATCTGCATCATATTAAAAAGGAAAATATCGGACTGATCGAGGTAATGGGACTTGCCGTTCTTCCGGCCCGTCTGAAAGGTGAGATGGAACTTCTGAAAGAATATATTCTTGAAAGAAAAGATATCCGCAGCAATGATCAGATCGCGAAGCACGCGGACTGGGTTGAGGAATTCCTGCCGGCCTACGCAGATGTTAATGAGGATAATATTATGCATATCCTCGAGCAGGAAGTCGGAAAAGTCTTCTGTCAGGTACTCGAGGATGCGGGCGTATATAAATGTACGGATGAGGGATTGGAAGCATTCCGCAGATTTATCAGTATGCTGTAAATAATCTTAGGGATTTACTTAAATAAATCATCTAAGGATTAAAAAAGCGACTCGGACGAAGGTAATACTTCAAACCGGGTCGCTGTTCTGTTACTATTATTACGACTCTGCTATTTTATTTCTCTCGACAGACATAAAAACACCCGAGTGACGGCAAATTTCTCATCAACTCCCGGGGTTCTTTTATTTTATCTGATTTACTCTGCACCTTCTGATGCCTTCGAAACAATCGATACAGTTACTTCACCATTTTCTGTTTCTTCAGTTTCAATCTGGTACTTATCCTTCATTTCATCCTGTACCTCGACCACCACCTCGTCTTCTCCGTCTTCAGATTTCAACTGCCCGCTATAGGTAATTTTATCATCTTCCGTCACAGCCTGTATGCCTGCATCTTCTTCCTTTCCTGCAATACCAGAGTTTCCACTGGCGAATACTGTCATCGCCGTACCGACCAGCAGTACAGCGCACACGATCCCTGCCATGCTCATCTTCTTAAAATTCATAATTGCCACTATCCTTTCCTGTATCGCACTCTTTCCGAATCCATTCAAAAAGAGTGACCATTGATATTGAGTTTCTGCCAGATCAAGCAGAGTTTCTGCATACTCTTTCTTCTGCTTTTCTCCGTATATTTCGAGGATCTTTTCATCACATGAAAGTTCGATGTCTCTGTCAAAGAACAAATACATTGTCCATACAAGGGGATTAAACCAGTGAATGCAGGCTGCCAGAAACATGATTATTTTTAAAACATTATCTGCCCTCCTGATATGGATCATCTCATGTGCAAGAACATATTTTAAATCTATGCAATCCGCCTTGAACTGCTTTGGCAGTATAATACGCGGATGTACGATGCCGACCGTCAGAGGTGTGGACGTTCTGTCAGAGACAAGAATCTTCACTCTCGCCGGTATCTTCACCAGCATTCGTAACCTGCTCCCACCACTGTTAACCTGACGGTTTGAAGTGGGGGCTTCCTGTTCAATAGCCCCTATGGGCTAAGTATCAACAGGCTATCCCCGCCAGTCCGGCGGTTCTTTTTTAGTCACAACCACCACTTCAAGTGGTGGTTTGGGTTGGCCCTCATAAGGGCCAGTTACATACTCGCCCAAAAGGGCGGGTATCGCAAGCACTGTTACTGGTCCGCTTATAAA
>DWXI01000029.1 GCA_019119265.1 Candidatus Mediterraneibacter intestinigallinarum
CGGATACGATCCAGCTGGAATACCGACACAAGAACTGAACGCAGGAAAAAAGCCTTTGCAATATGGAGGGAATAGAGTATAATAACAAGTGATAAAGTGCCTTTTATGGCGATGAAGGCAGAAAATGGAGGATCGTAATTATGAAGAACATTTTGTTTGCTGCATCGGAGTGTGTTCCCTTTATTAAAACAGGAGGGCTCGCAGATGTCGTCGGTTCACTTCCGAAAGAATTTGACAAGGAGAAATATGATGTTCGTGTAGTTCTTCCGAAATACACGTGTATGAAACAGGAGTGGAAGGACAGGGCGGAGTATGTTACCCATTTTTATATGGATATCGCAGGTCAGGATCAGTATGTGGGCGTACTTAAAACTGTACTTGATGACATCACATTCTATTTCATTGATAACGAACACTATTTCAGCGGATTTGCACCATATGACGGGGATCCGAAGTGGAATATCGAGAAGTTTGCATTCTTCTCAAAAGCTGTGCTTAGCATTCTCCCTGTAATAGGATTCCGTCCGGATCTTATTCACTGTCATGACTGGCAGGCCGGTCTTATTCCGGTATATCTCGACAACTTCAGATATCTGGGCGAATATTACCGCGGAATCAAGACGATCATGACAATACATAACCTGAAGTTCCAGGGGGTGTGGGATACAAAAACAGTCAGAGGTATCACGGGGCTGCCGGAATATTATTTCGTACCGGATAAGATGGAAGCATACAAAGACGCCAATCTGTTAAAGGGCGGTATTGTTTATGCTGATAAGGTGACAACGGTCAGCAACAGCTACGCAGAAGAGATCAAAACACCGTTTTACGGAGAAGGCTTGGACGGACTTATGTCTGCAAGATCCGGCGATTTGTGCGGCATCGTAAACGGACTTGATTATGAAGACTGGAACCCTGCGACAGACTATCGAATCGCCAAGAATTTTACGATCGACGATTTCAGGAAAAATAAACCGATCAATAAGACATCCCTCCAGGAGGAACTGGGTCTGGAGAAAGATCCGAAAGTGATGCTGATCGGCATGGTTTCCCGCCTGACAGATCAGAAAGGATTTGATCTGGTAGACTATATCATGGATGAACTGTGTCAGGACGCAGTACAGATTATTGTACTTGGTACCGGAGATGTAAAATATGAGAATATGTTCCGCCATTTTGCATGGAAATATTCGGGACGTGTTTCAGCAAATATTTATTATTCTGATGAGCTCTCGCACAGGATTTATGCTTCATGCGATGCCTTTTTGATGCCGTCTCTTTTTGAACCATGCGGACTGAGCCAGCTTATGAGCCTTCGTTATGGAACACTTCCTATCGTGCGCGAGACAGGCGGACTTAAAGATACAGTTGAACCGTACAATGAATATGAGAAGACCGGTACCGGATTCAGCTTCTGTAACTATAACGCTCACGAAATGCTGAATACAGTGCGGTATGCTGAACGGATTTATTATGACAAAAAGAGGGATTGGAATAAGATCGTGGAACGTGCTATGAGCCAGGATTTCTCATGGAAGAACTCTGCAAGACAGTACGAGGATCTCTACAGAAGCCTGATCGGTGAGTAGATCCTGCGGATATATACAACAGGA
Organism: Candidatus Mediterraneibacter intestinigallinarum; assembly: GCA_019119265.1. Lineage (GTDB taxonomy): Bacteria > Bacillota > Clostridia > Lachnospirales > Lachnospiraceae > Mediterraneibacter > Mediterraneibacter intestinigallinarum. Next base: position 1,614 of record DWXI01000029.1, read on the forward strand.
GTATTCAGACCGGATGAAGATAATTGACAGATTAAAAGAAGATAAGATACACATTTCCTTTGAAGTGTTCCCGCCCAAGACGGACGAGGGATATGACAAGGTGATAAATGCCGTTGATGAAATCGCCACTCTGGAGCCGGCATTTATCAGTGTAACCTATGGCGCCGGAGGCGGCACCAGCAAAAATACCGCCAGGATAGCATCTCACATAAAAGATGAGCTGCATGTATTGAGCCTTGCTCATCTTACATGTGCTTCTTCTACGAAAGCGGAGGTAAGACAGGTAATCGGCAAACTGAAAGGAGCCGGGATTGAGAATATCCTCGCTCTGCGCGGGGATATTCCGGAAGACGTGACATTTCCCGATGTGGATCGTTTTCGTTATGCATACGAGCTTGTAGAGGAAATACGAAAACACGGTGATTTCTGTATAGGAGCCGCATGCTATCCGGAAGGTCATGTAGAAAACGAACATAAGTCGGATGACATACGTTATCTGAAGCAGAAAGTGGACAGTGGGGTCGATTTCCTCACCACTCAGATGTTTTTTGACAATGATATCCATTATAATTTTCTGTACAGAATACGTGAGGCGGGAATTACGGTTCCTGTTCTTCCCGGGATCATGCCGATTACAAGCGCTTCACAGATGAAGAAGAGCCAGGAACTATCAGGAACCGTATTTCCGCGCAGATTTCTGGCTATACTGGACCGCTTCGGCGGCTCACCGGCAGCTATGAGACAGGCCGGCATCGCTTATGCGACAGATCAGATCATTGATCTTCTCGCCAACGGTATTAAAAATATACATATCTATTCGATGAACAGACCTGATGTGGCTGCGGCTATCATGAGCAATCTGTCAGAAATCATAAAGGTTTAGGTAACAAGAATGGAGAAACGGATGAGAGAAGCCATCCGTTATCTGGGATATGGAAGGAATACGGCAGATGAGAGGACCCGTATGATGATCGAGGATGCTTTTTCCGAGGTTGAAAAAGCAGCGGGTCCTAAATCCATCTGCCGCATTTTTGATGTGAATCAGAATACGGATGGCAGAATTACTATAGAGAATATGGAAATTGACAGCAGAAGTTTGTCAAGGAACCTGAAAGGCTGCGTTAAAATTGTACTTTTCGGAGCGACTCTTGGAGCCGGTATAGATCATCTGATCAGACGAACTTCTCTGACTGATATGAGCCGGGCCGTGATCCAGCAGGCATGTGCAGCAACACTGCTTGAAGAGTATTGCGATGAGAAGCAGTTGGAGATAGGGCGTGAACTGGAGCAGGAAGGGCTGTATCTGCGTCCGCGTTTCAGCCCGGGATACGGTGATTTCGATATTCATTACCAGGAACCGATCATGCGGATGCTGGATTGCGCTAAAAAGATCGGACTGACAATGACGGACAGTTATATGATGACACCTACAAAGTCAGTAACAGCAGTGATAGGAGTAAGTCCGATAAGGGAGAGATGTCCTGTCGCAGGATGCGAAACCTGTGATAAAACGGACTGTGAATACCGCAGATAAAAGAAAGGACCAGATATGATCAAAGACAGATTAGGAAAAGAACTGCTCTTCTTAGATGGAGGAATGGGAACGCTCCTTCAGGAAAAGGGCCTTGCGCCGGGGGAACTTCCGGAAATGTGGAACGTGACACATCCTGAGGAGATCAAGACAATACACAGAAATTACATTAAAGCAGGAAGCGACATTGTCCTGACGAACACATTCGGGGCAAATGCGTTGAAATTCCATTCTGCCGACTGTTCTCTTGAAAATATTGTTAAAACGTCGGTAAGACTGGTAAAAGAAGCTGCTGATGAGACCGACATCGCGGAGGATGCAGCAGATATGACCGGAGACCGGCGCACTGTATATACTGCACTTGATATAGGTCCGACCGGAAAACTTCTCAAACCAATGGGGGATCTGGCGTTTGAAACGGCTTATGAGGCCTTCCGTGAAGTTATGATATGGGGGGAAGAAGCCGGAGCCGATCTGATCCATATTGAGACCATGAGTGATACTTATGAGCTGAAAGCTGCGGTTCTGGCAGCAAAGGAAAATACTTCCCTTCCCGTTTTTGCCACAGTGATCTATGACGAGAGAAAGAAGCTTCTCACAGGCGCCGATATTCCCTCTGTTATTGCGCTGCTTGAGGGGCTCAGAGTTGATGCGCTGGGGATCAACTGCGGGATGGGGCCGGAACAGATGCTGCCTATACTGGAGGATTATGCAAAGTATTCCTCTCTTCCGGTGATCGTAAAACCCAATGCAGGACTTCCTAAACAGAGGGATGGTCAGACCTGGTATGACGTAGATCCTGTGGAGTTTGCCGGATATATGGAGAAGATTGTTTCAATGGGAGCGTGTGTGATCGGCGGATGCTGCGGCACAACACCGGAGCACATAAAAGCCATGACAGATCATTGCCGGGGGATGGAGATTGTTACGCCAACGGAAAAGGAAGATACTATCGTCTCCTCTTACGGGAAAAGTGTATTTCTCGGAATTGGTTCTAAGATCATAGGGGAACGAATTAATCCTACAGGGAAGAAAAGATTCAAACAGGCTTTAAAGGAACATGATCTAGAATACATCATGCGTGAAGGAATCACACAACAGGATAACGGCGCTCACGTTCTGGATGTAAATGTAGGCCTGCCGGATATTGATGAGACTGCAATGATGAAGGAAACCGTACAGGAATTGCAGAGTGTGGTAAATCTCCCCCTGCAGATTGATACTGTAGATGCAGAAGCTATGGAGGCTGCGCTCAGAATTTATAACGGGAAAGCCATGGTCAACTCGGTCAGCGGTAAGCAGGAATCCATGGACAAAGTATTTCCTCTGATCCAAAGGTACGGCGGTGTGGTTATCGGTCTTACATTAGATGAAGAGGGTATTCCGGAAGATGCAGATGGCCGTATAAGGATTGCAGAAAAGATTATTGCTGAAGCGGCAAAATATGGTATTCGGAAAAAGGATATTGTAATCGACGCACTGGCCATGACGATCAGTTCAGAACCGGATGGTGCTAAAGTGACGCTTGAGACACTCCGCCGTCTGAGAAATGAGATAGGCGTGAACACGGTACTCGGCGTATCCAATATTTCATTCGGACTTCCGGCGCGTCCAATCATAAATGCGTCATTTTATACGATGGCAATGCTTGAGGGGTTGAGCGCGGGGATTATAAATCCGTCTTCTGAAGATATGATGAAAGCCTGGTATGCATATCATGCTTTGATGAATCTGGATACAAATTGTGAGAGATACATTGGAAGATACGGCGTATCGGAACCGACGCCGTCAGGAAGAGAAAAAACGGCGGGGGGATCGTCCGGCATACAGGATCTTACGCTGAAGGAATGTATCGAAAAAGGATTGAAAGAGGATGCAGGGCACCTGACTGAAAAAATGGCCGCCGGGAGAGAACCTTTGGATATCATCAACGATGAGCTGATTCCTGCCCTGAATCATGTTGGAGACGGATTTGAAAAAGGCACCGTATTTCTGCCCCAGCTTCTGATGAGTGCTGAAGCCGCAAAAACTGCTTTTTCGGTTCTGAAAGAGAAGATGGATAAGAGCGGGGCGAAACAGGAGAAAATCGGCACAGTGATTCTGGCTACTGTAAAAGGGGACATTCATGATATCGGAAAGAACATTGTAAAAGTGCTGCTTGAAAACTACAGTTTTGATGTCATTGATCTGGGAAAAGATGTACCGCCTGAGAAGATTGTTGAATGTACACTGGAAAATGATGTAAAGTTAGTGGGGTTGAGCGCGCTTATGACTACTACTGTGGTGAGCATGGAGGAAACGATTCGCCAGCTCAGGGAGCGCGTACCGTTCTGTAAAGTGATGGTGGGCGGCGCTGTGCTGAATCAGGAGTATGCAGATATGATCGGCGCAGATTTTTATGGGAAAGACGCCATGCAGTCTGTACGTTACGCCCAGGAGCTGTTCTCCTGATAAAGAGGAAAAATCAGGGAACAGAACCCCTGAATTGTTCTCTAATTTATACAGAGATTGTTAAATAAATCACTAGGAAAAATATATTTCCCATGGTATATTAAGAAGAGGAAAGTATGTTCTGTTCATACTTAAAAGAAAATCGTTATGGAGGAAAAGAGTTTTGAGGTACGCAGATGCTAATGTAATCAAAATTAAACATGCAGTCTTGGAGGAAGTGGCGAGACTGGCTTTTGCCGGCGAACTGGAGGAACGTAAGGACGACATTCCCTTTAAACTGATCCCGGGACCGACACCGCAGTTCCGCTGCTGTATCTATAAAGAGAGGGAAATCATAAGACAGCGTGTCAGGCTTGCAGAGGGAAAAGCGCCTGGAGTGAATGACGACGGAAATATCATTCAGGTTATAAATTCAGCCTGCGAAGACTGTCCGATCTCCAGTTATACTGTAACTGAGAACTGTCAGAACTGTCTGGGTAAAGCCTGTATCAATGCATGTAAGTTCGGAGCGATCGAACCGGGCCGCCATCGTTCACACATCGATCCCTCCAAATGTAAAGAATGCGGCAAATGTGCAGAGGCCTGTCCGTATAACGCCATTGCCCATCTTCAGAGACCATGTAAGTTCAGCTGTCCTGTAGACGCTATTTCTTATGATGAGTACGGTATTTCTGTAATCGATGATGAAAAATGTATCCGTTGCGGAAAATGCATACACAGCTGTCCGTTTGGGGCAATCGGCTCAAAGACATGGATTGTGGATGTCATAAACGCGATTAATTCCGGAAAGCATGTATATGCGATGCTGGCACCGGCGACAGAAGGACAGTTTGGTCCGGATATTACAATGGCAAGCTGGAGAAAGGCGATGAAAGAGCTCGGCTTTACGGAGTTTGTGGAAGTAGGATTAGGAGGGGACCTGACTGCCAAGTATGAAGCAGAAGAGTGGCGGGAAGCATTCCAGGAAGGCAAGAAAAAAGTAACATCCTGCTGTCCGGGATTTGTTAATATGGTCCGCAAACACTATCCGGAACTGAGTGATGCAGTATCGACTACAGTATCACCTATGTGCGCCGTATCCCGCATGATCAAGGCAAAAGATCCGGAAGCTGTGACTGTATTTATTGGACCTTGTCTGGCAAAGAAGTCTGAAATCGTGGATCAGAAGATTGAAGGAAATGCGGATTACGCCATGACATACAGCGAAATCCGTGCAATGATGCGCGCAAAGGGCGTTGCTCTGGAACCGGTGGAGAATACATATCAGGAAGCGTCCGTATTCGGAAAGAGATTTGGAAATTCCGGCGGAGTAGCCGCTGCTGTACAGGAAAGCTTAAAAGAATCAGGAAACGATATCGATGTGAAAGTATATAAAGCAAATGGTGCAGCGGAATGTAAGAAGGCGCTCCTGCTTATGAAAGTAGGAAGACTGCCGGAAGACTTTATTGAAGGAATGGCCTGTGACGGAGGATGCGTCGGCGGTCCGAGTTCCTTTAAAGATCAGATGCTGGCGAAAAAATCAAGAGATGCTCTGATCAAAGAGGCGGATGACAGAGGTATTTACAAAAACCTCAGCAACTATGATGAAGATTCGTTCTCTATGCACAGATAATATCTTAAGACAGGAGTGAACTGCGGATGGAAATGAATATGCGAGGACTTCAGACAACAGTAAGAGCCATTAGAAAACGGGTGTTCACAGAAGTGGCAAAGCTTGGATTTAAAGCGAATGCAGAGACTCTTCTGGATGATATGGAAGCAATCCCGTATATGATAGTAAATGACGATACACAAAAATATCGTGAGAGCACATATCGCTCCCGCGCTATCGTAAGAGAACGTCTCCGGTTGGCCATGGGGCTTTCCCTGAGACCCGAAAACAAGCCTGTCCATCTGACGGCAGGAGTAGAGGCAAGCAATATTTCCGAAAAATATTATGAGCCACCGCTTATGCAGGTGATACCGTCTGCGTGCGAGAGCTGTGAGGAAAACAAATATGAGGTCAGCAATATGTGTAAAGGCTGCCTTGCCCATCCATGTCAGGAAGTATGTCCGAAAGGCGCAATCTCCATGGTGGATGACCGCTCTGTGATAGATCAGGACAAGTGTATAAAATGCGGGAAGTGTAAAGCTGTCTGTCCGTACGATGCCATAGCAAAAAAGGAACGTCCATGCCAGAAAGCATGCGGCGTCAACGCAATTATATCAGATCAGTACGGGAGAGCTTTTATTGACAATGAGAAATGTGTATCCTGCGGCATGTGTATGGTAAGCTGTCCATTCGGCGCGATTTCCGATAAATCACAGATATTTCAGCTTGCCCGGGCGCTTTCTGAAGGAGAAGAAATTATAGCTGAGATAGCTCCGGCTTTTGTAGGACAGTTCGGCGATAATATAACACCAAGGAATATTAAGGCGGCGCTGCGTGAAATGGGATTCTCCGAGGTATATGAAGTGGCGCTTGGAGCAGATATCGGGGCTATAGCAGAAGCTCATCACTACGTGGACAAAGTGGTAACAGGAGAACTTCCTTTTCTCCTTACGTCTTGCTGTCCTTCCTGGGCTGTACTTGCTAAAAAATTCTTCCCCGATCTGATCGACCAGATATCCCAGGAACTGACACCTATGGTGGCTACGGCAAGAACGATCAAACAAGAACATCCGAATGCAAAAGTCGTATTCATAGGGCCCTGCGCATCTAAGAAACTTGAAGCTTCCAGAAGAAGTGTGAGAAGTGACGTGGACTTTGTTGTTACCTTCGAGGAAATTCAGGCTATGTTTGATGCAAAAGGCATTGACCTTACCACTTATGAGGCGGAATCTTCTTTCCATAATGCAACAGGTGCCGGAAGAGGATACGGATGTGCCGGAGGGGTAGCCAGTGCAATTGAAAAATGTATCAATGAATATTACCCGGAAGTGCAGGTTAATATTGAACACGCAGAAGGACTGAGCGAGTGCAGGAAGATCCTTACTCTGGCGAAGGCGGGAAAGTTGAACGGATGCCTGATCGAAGGCATGGGATGTCCGGGAGGATGTATTGCAGGTGCAGGAACAAATATCCCGGTTGCAAAAGCAAAAAAGAACCTTGCCGGATTTGTAAAAAATTCCAGTCGCGCAATCCCGCCGAAAGAGCTTGAGGAAATCGAACTTGACTAAATCATCTGACTGAATTATTATAAAACAGGCTTTTTGAGCGAAAGAGGAGGATTAGAGCAATGCAGCCATATGGAGTAAACCAGCTGAGAAAAATGTTTCTGGAGTTCTTTGAGAGTAAAGGGCACCTTGCCATGAAGAGCTTTTCCCTGGTGCCGCATAACGACAAGAGCTTACTTCTTATCAATTCAGGTATGGCACCGTTAAAACCATATTTCACGGGTCAGGAGATTCCACCGAGGAAAAGAGTGACGACGTGTCAGAAATGTATCCGTACGGGAGATATCGAAAATGTAGGAAAGACAGCACGCCACGGTACATTTTTTGAAATGCTCGGAAACTTTTCGTTTGGTGATTACTTTAAGACAGAAGCGATCCACTGGACCTGGGAATTTCTGACAGAGGTTGTGGGTCTGGATCCCGACCGCCTTTATCCGTCTGTTTATGTTGATGACGATGAGGCTTTCGAAATCTGGAATAAGGAGATTGGCATTCCGGCGGAGAAAATTTTTAAATTCGGAAAAGAAGATAATTTCTGGGAACATGGTTCCGGTCCCTGCGGCCCCTGTTCTGAAGTATACTATGACAGGGGTGAGAAGTACGGATGCGGGAAGCCCGACTGTACAGTAGGATGCGACTGCGACCGCTATATGGAAATCTGGAATGATGTGTTCACACAGTTTGACAATGACGGAAACGGTCATTATACAGAACTGGAACAGAAGAATATCGATACCGGAATGGGACTGGAGCGTCTCGCAAGTGTCGTACAGGACGTTGATTCTATCTTTGATGTAGATACTATAAAAGCGCTTCGGGATCATGTATGCCGTCTGGCAGATAAGGAATACGGAAAGGAATATAAAGATGACGTATCCATCCGTGTCATCACGGATCATATCCGTTCCGTAACATTTATGATTTCAGACGGAATTATGCCGTCCAATGAGGGCCGAGGTTATGTGCTCCGCCGGCTTTTAAGAAGAGCCTGCCGCCATGGAAGACTGCTGGGGATTCACAAAGGATTCCTGCCTGAATTAGCAGAGAATGTGATTGAAGGTTCCAAAGACGGATATCCGGAACTGGAAGAAAAGAGGGAGTTCATCCTCAAAGTGATTACCAAAGAAGAGGAGCAGTTCAATAAGACAATTGATCAGGGCCTTGGCATTCTGGCTGATATGATCTCTGACATGGAAGCAAAAGGTGAGAAGACATTAAATGGCGAGGATGCATTCCGTCTTTATGACACGTACGGATTCCCACTGGATCTGACAAAAGAGATCCTTGAAGAAAAAGAGCTTGGAGTGGATGAAGAAGGTTTCCATGCCTGCATGGAAGTTCAGAGAAAGAAAGCCCGTGACGCCCGTGAAGTGACCAACTATATGGGCGCAGACGTGACAGTATATGAGTCCATTGACCCGAGCGTGACAAGCACGTTCGTAGGTTATGACAACCTGACGTATGAGTCTGACGTAACGGTACTTACCACAGAGGACGAAATCGTGGAGGCTCTTTCTGAAGGTCAGAAAGGAACAATTTTTGTACAGGAGACACCGTTCTATGCCACAAGCGGCGGTCAGGAAGCTGATACCGGTTATATCCGCACATCAGAAGGCGAATTCAAGGTCGAGGATACTGTGAAACTTCTGGGCGGAAAGATCGGCCATATCGGTGTAATGACAAAAGGTATGATCAAGGCCGGAGATAAGGTGACTCTTGAGGTAGATGAGAAGAAGCGTGCTCTTTCCGCGAGAAACCACAGCGCAACACATCTTCTTCAGAAAGCATTGCGCACTGTTTTGGGAACTCATGTAGAGCAGGCCGGATCCAGCGTGAATGAGGACAGGCTGAGATTTGACTTTACCCATTTCTCCGCAATGACTCCGGAGGAACTGAAAAAAGTCGAGGACATTGTGAATGAGCAAATCTCAAAGGGACTCGATGTTATCGTGAAAAATATGCCGATTGAAGAGGCAAAAAAGACAGGTGCACAGGCTCTGTTCGGAGAAAAGTATGGCGATATTGTCCGCGTGGTCAATATGAGTGATTTCTCTATCGAATTCTGTGGGGGAACGCATGTAAAGAACACATCCGAGATCATGGCTTTCAAGATCATCTCCGAGAGCGGCGTTGCTGCAGGAGTACGCCGTATTGAGGCGCTGACTTCTGACGGGCTGATGAGGTATTACGCACAGATCGAAGAGACGCTGAAAAACGCGGCACACCTTCTGAAAGCCACACCGGAAAACCTTGCCGACAAGATCACGCACATGATGGCAGAGAACAAATCCCTTCACGGTGAAGTGGAGAGCCTGAAAAATAAGATGGCCCGGGACGCGGCTGGTGACGTGATGGATCAGGTAGAAGAAGTCAAAGGTGTGAAACTGCTTGCAGCACAGCTTGACGGCATCGATATGAACGGCCTGCGTGATCTGGGAGACCAGCTCAAGGCAAAACTGGGTGAGGGCGTTGTCGTACTTGCATCAGGAAATGACGGCAAAGTCAGCCTTATGGCAACAGCTACAGACGGCGCAATGAAACAGGGCGCCCATGCAGGAAATCTTGTGAAAGCCATTGCCGGATGCGTAGGCGGCGGTGGCGGCGGACGTCCGAACATGGCACAGGCAGGAGGAAAGAATCCTGCAGGTATTCCGGACGCTCTTGCAAAAGCAGCGGAAGTGCTGGGGTCACAGATCAAATAAAACTCAAAAGAATTCAAGCACAAGATATTTGCGACGTTTTCACAGTTTTTACTTGAAAACAGTTGACGGGAAAGAAAAATATGATATAATCTTTGATAGTGCAATAAAAATACCCGAACAGTCGTATTATGCACAATACAAGGCTGGAGGGGAGGTAAGGTGTGAGACTATGTCAAATGTAATCGTTAAAGAAAACGAGACGTTAGACAGCGCTTTACGCAGATTCAAAAGAAACTGTGCTAAAGCTGGCATTCAGCAGGAGATCCGCAAAAGGGAACACTATGAAAAGCCAAGCGTAAGACGTAAGAAAAAATCTGAAGCTGCTAGAAAACGTAAATATAATTAATAAGTGCACTTCAAACAGGATGCCATTTACTGGCATCCTGTTTTCGATATTACCGCCTCTGCATAGAAGCGTAATAATTATAATACGGGGGAGAAACAGTATGGGAACAGGAAATGGAAGAAAAGCGGGATGGATATTCTGCATACTCGGATGGATACTTGCGGCAGCGGTTTTTGCATTTCTGCCGAAACAGATACCGATCCGTTTTACGGATGGCGTTCCGTCTGCGGTTGCGGGAAGAGAGACAGTATTCCTCTGGCCTCTAATCCAGATGATCGTCCTGCTCCTGGGCAGGAAGAGGTCTATGCTGCCGGATGCGCTAGGAAGGCTGTTGAGTGATTCGCAATACGAATGGGCAGTCTGTGGATTATCTGTGTTTGTTTTTGCGTTGGAAGCTCTGATGATCTTTGCTTCTTTTGCAGGATAATGCATTTGAAGTCTGTTCATGCAATAAAATGTGGTAGATTGCAACATGCACATGTGATTTCCTGCAAATTTATCAAGTTGAAGTGATAAAACTGTGAAATATTGAAATTTTTGATTGACATTGATTCATTTTCTTTATAAAATATACAAGTAGACAAAGATGTCTGAAATGCGGTCAGCTCTGTCTGACCGCAATTTTTATTTTAGGAGGTTGTTTAAGATGTCTTACGTTGATGAGGTAATCGATCTTGTTGTAAAGAAAAACCCGGCAGAGCCGGAATTCCATCAGGCAGTTAAAGAAGTGCTTGAATCCCTTCGCCCGGTAATCGAGGCGAACGAAGAGAAATATCGTAAAGAAGCTCTTCTCGAGAGAATCACAGAGCCGGAGAGACAGTTTAAGTTCCGTGTACCGTGGGTTGACGACAACGGACAGGTTCATGTAAACACAGGATACCGCGTACAGTTCAACAGTGCGATCGGACCATACAAAGGAGGACTTCGTCTTCATCCGTCAGTAAACCTCGGTATTATCAAATTCCTTGGCTTCGAGCAGATCTTCAAGAACTCACTGACAGGCCTTCCGATCGGTGGAGGAAAAGGTGGTTCTGACTT